>NZ_JBMDWV010000145.1:0-19537 GCF_048594605.1 Spirosoma sp. | reverse complement strand
AACGGCTATTACGTCCGAGCAATTCTGGCAGACTGTATCGGGCAAACGCTACGGCTGGGGTGAGTTCTTCGCGTACGATGCCACCAACTTCCGCGTGCGGGAGCTTTCGGTAGGTTACCGTATTCCCGTACCGTCGAACTTCTTCATCAAGTCGGCCCAGTTGTCATTTGTTGCGCGTAACCTCTTCTGGCTTTATCGGGGAAAATCGCTGCTGGATATTCCCGGAATTGGGAAACGTACCATGTGGTTTGATCCCGACGTTAATATCAGCAACGGCAACTTCCAGGGGGTTGAGTACGGTACGTTGCCATCGAACCGGAGCCTTGGCGTCAACCTGAAACTTTCTTTTTAACTTGAACCTATTACAAACCATGAATGCATATAAAAAGCTATTAAGACAGACTATTGTAGCGGCTGGGCTGGCGGCTCCTTTATTCTGGGCTGTTGGCTGTACGGAGAATTTCGACGAAATCAATACCAATAAAACCAAGATTACCATTATTGGCGCCGGCGAAATTCCTTATCTGTTCTCAAAAGCGCAGTCGGCGGCAACGCTTCCCGGCGGAAACTATCAGGTCGGACAGAATCTGTTTTCGGATCAGTACGCCCAGTATTTCGCCTGTGTTGCTACGTATTTCCCGTCCGATCGGTTTGTGATTCGGATGGACTGGCTGGGTGGCCCCTGGACGGCCATGTATACCGAAGTTGTGCCTCAACTGAAAACCATTTTAGCCAGCACAGACGCTAACTCGGCTGAAAATGCACTGGCTAATATCTGGTGGGTGTACGCCTTCCATCGCTGGACGGACTACGTTGGTCCTATTCCGTATTTCAAAGCGGGCGAACCCGCTACGTCGGTTGCTTACGACCCGCAGGATAAAATCTATGATGATTTCTTCAAGAAGTTAGCCGCTGCCACGACCATACTAAAAGCGAAAACGGCCGAGAAACCCTACGGTTCATTCGACCTGATTTATGGTGGCGACGTAAACAAATGGATCAAATTTGCCAATACGTTACGGCTTCGGCTGGCGCTACGTATCTCGAAAGTTGATCCGGCCCGCGCTAAAACCGAAGCGGAAGCTGCCGTAGCAGGTGGTGTGCTGACAACCAGTCCTGCCGATGATGCATTGGTGCAACGTAGCACGAAAGGTGGCGATAACAACGGTCTGTCGATCATGTCGGACTGGAACGAGTTCCGGATGAGTGCGGCCATGGAATCGGTGCTGAAGGGTTACGAAGATCCACGGATGCCGACCTATTTCCTGCCAGCAGTTAAAACCGGTACGTATGAGGGTTTACGGAATGGCCTGGGTACGACCCAGTTAACGGAACAGATCAACACGGCTGATTACAATTCGCACACAGGGCAACGCTGGACGTCAACCGGTTTGGCAACACCACAGAACGTAATGGCTACGGCCGAAGCGTATTTTTTGATGGCGGAAGGTGCGCTGAATGGCTGGAATATGGGCGGCACTGCGAAAGATTTTTATAACAAAGGCATTGAAAACTCCATGAAGCAGTGGGGTGTGTCGGATGCTGCAGCCATAACCGCCTACCAGAACAGCACGAAAACACCGATTGCACCGAATGATTATCTGAAATCGGCACCGTTGAGCAATATTCCCGTAGCCTGGGGCGCCACCGAAGCGATTCAGCGCGAACAGATTGGTACGCAGAAATGGCTGGCAATTTTTCCGGATGGCTTTGAAGGCTGGGCTGAATACCGCCGGACCCGGTTCCCGAAACTATATCCTGTGGTCAATTCCGATAATCCGGATATTCCAGCGGGTGGCGTGTTACGTCGGATTCCGATTCTGCTGGTTGAACAGCAAACCAACGCTACGGAGGCTGCCAAGGCGGTGTCGCTGATCGGTGGCCCGGATAAAGTGACAACGCCCCTGTGGTGGGATAAAAACTAATTGAGGTTATCTTTACCAAAGAGGTCGCGAAAGCGGGCGATGATTCGTCCGCTTTCGCTTTTTCAATACCAACCGTAGCTGAGCGTGTATTTTATGAAGCCGTTTTTTCAGTTTAGCTTACTCGTATTCCTGCTGTCTGCCTGCGGAAACAGCGATACGTTATTTGAGAAGTTATCGTCCTCCCAAACCAACGTTACGTTCAAAAACACACTCGACGAAGCCCCCGATTTTAACGTACTGAAATACGGCTATTTCTACAATGGTGGGGGCGTTGCGGCTGGCGATTTCAACAACGACGGTCTGGTCGATTTATATTTTACCGGCAATCTGAACGCTAATAAGCTGTACCTGAATCGAACGGAGCCGGGTTCGGGGAAAATAACGTTTGACGACATCACCGAAAAAGCAGGCGTAGCGGCTGCCGATGGCTGGAATACCGGCGTTTCGGTCGTAGACATTAATGGCGATGGCTGGCTCGATCTCTACGTTTGCCGCTCAGCCGCCGTAGACGTTCGGCTGCGCCGTAACCTGCTCTTTATCAATAATAAAAACTTGACTTTTTCTGAGAAAGCAGCTGAATATGGGCTGGATGATCCGGCTTATTCAACGCAGGCCGCCTTCTTCGATTATGACCGTGACGGTGATCTGGACTGTTTTCTGTTGAACCATTCGGTGCAGGAATTTGCGGGATTCAGTCGTATGCTGAGCAGCTATAAGCAACAGACCAATCCAAACTATTCCAGCAAGTTATACCAGAATCAGAACGGCAAATTTGTCGACGTATCGGCTTCGGCAGGTATGATTTCCAACGTACTGAGCTTTGGACTGGCCGTGGCCGTAACGGATTTCAACAACGATGGCTGGCTCGATCTCTACGTATCGAACGATTACAACGAAAACGATTACCTCTATATCAATCAACAGAACGGCCAGTTTCGGGAAACCGTACGAGAGTCGATGGGGCACACGTCGCTTTATTCGATGGGGTCCGACGCGGCCGATGTCAATAACGATGGTCGGATGGATTTGCTCACGCTCGACATGCTTCCCGAACGTAACGAACGTATCAAACTCACTTCTGGCGACGATAATTACGATAAATACGATCAGTTGCTACGTGCCGGATTTCATCACCAGACGATGCGGAATATGCTTCAGTTGAATGTTGGAGCAGAGGGCGTAGGGCATGGGGCAAAGGGTGAGCTTCGGCCCCAACCCTCTTTACCCCATGCCCTCCACCCCATGCCCCATGCTCTACGCCCTCTGCCCGCTACCCCGATCTTCTCCGAAATAGGGCAACTGGCGGGAATTTCGAATACCGACTGGAGCTGGGCCGGTCTGTTTGCCGATTTCGACAATGATGGCTGGAAAGACTTGTTTGTGACGAACGGCTATGCTCGCGATTACACGAATATGGAGTTTCTGAAGTTCACGATGGACGAGCAGTTGAAGTCGCGAACAACGGGTGCATCGTCCGATCCGATGACGGTTATAGCTAAAATGCCCAGCATCAATGAGCCGAATTATATATTTCGGAATCGGTCCGGCGATCCGGCGGGGCAGCTCACATTTGACAACGAAACAAAAGCGTGGGGATTCGATGAACCTACGCAATCGAACGGAGCGCTGTATGCCGATCTGGACAACGACGGTGATCTGGATCTGGTAGTAAACAACGTAAATGCGGAAGCGGGAGTTTACGAAAATCATGCCGATAAGTCCGGGCAGAATCACTACGTTACGTTGCAGCTAAAAAGCCAAAATCCGGCGCAGCTCATGGGCGCACGCGTGAGTGTTTGGGCAGGAGGACGTATGCAGGTGCAGGAGTTTATGCCCGTACGTGGTTTCCAATCATCTATGTATGGACCACTGGTTTTTGGTCTGGGCAATGCTTCGCAGGTTGATTCGGTCCGAATTCGCTGGGCCGATGGTAAAACGCAATCAATGCGTTCGCAAACCGCCAGTAAACTGACCATTACGTATGCACCGACGGGCGAAGCGCTGCCCGAACGCCAGTCAAAATCATTCTGGCAGGCTACCGATTTATTGAACGTAACGCATCGCGAAGACACGATAAACGACTTTAAGATTCAGCCGCTGCTTCCGTACATGCTTTCGCAGACCGGCCCGCGCTTTGCGATTGGCGATATAAATGGCGATGGGGAGGATGATTTATTTGTTGGTGGTGGCCGAAATCAGGGTGGACAGGTGCTCGTGCAACGTAGTGGTCGTTTTTCCGTGATGCCTCAGCCTGCTCTTTTGGCTGATCGGGCTTGTGAAGATGCCAGCGCTGAATGGGTTGATGTGGACGCAGATCGGGATCTGGACTTGGTGGTTGCGAGCGCAGGCTATGAGTTACCCGCCGATGATGCCCGGCTGCTCGTACGGCTCTACCTCAATGATGGCACTGGCCGATTAACGAAAGCTGCTACGTTGCCGAACATACGTATCAGCGCATCCTGCGTTCGGGCGGCTGACGTAGACGGCGATGGCGACCAGGATTTGTTCGTTGGCGCGCGGTTTATTCCAGGCCGTTATCCGGAATTGCCAGCGAGTCATTTGCTGCTCAATGATGGTAAAGGCCGTTTTATGGACGTAGTGAATCAGCAATCTGTCTTGACCAATCTCGGTATGGTTACGGATGCGGCTTTTGCGGATCTCAACCGCGATAAACGCCCTGAACTGATTGTAGCAACTGACTTTGATGCTGTACAGGCGTTTACGTTTCAGAACGGAAAAGTACAGCCGCTTACGAACGTGCTGCCCAACGTAACAGGTTGCTGGAATCGCCTGCTTATACAGGATTTCGACAACGATGGGGATGCTGATATTGTCGTGGCGAATGCTGGTCTGAACAGTCAGGTTCGGGCTACGGAAAAACATCCGCTACTGCTCTACGGAATTAAAACGTCGACAAACAACGTACTGCCGGTTATGGCTGATTATGAGCGGAATAGCGCAGAGAATGCACAGCCGCATCCGTTCAATGCGCGTGATGAAATGCTCGATCAGATGGTAGCGCTACGTAAGAAATTCACCGATTACACCAGCTATTCTAAAGCAACCATCACGGATTTATTTGAGCCGGATGAGTTGAAAAGAGCGCAAAAGCTGGAAGCAGCCAATTTGCAGACGGTTCTGTTTCGGAATGAGGGAAATGCAGGAACCAATCGTTTTGTCGTTCAGCCGTTACCCATTGAAGCACAGATCAGCCCGGTTTATGCGCTGGCAACCGCCGACGTCAACCACGATGGATTACCCGATTTGATACTAGGTGGTAACCGGACGTACAACCGCGTTCGACTGGGGAAAAATGATGCCAACCGAGGTCAGTTATTCATTAATAAAGGCAAGGGCAATTTTGCGTATGTACCTATGCCTCAGTCGGGCTTACTGTGGGATGGCGACGTTCGTGATCTGATAACTATCAAGTCTTCCGGACGTACTGAACTGCTGGTTGGCATAACCGGGCGGCCAGTCCGAACGTTTGAACTGGTTCGGTGAGGTGAAAGTAGGGGTGGCTTTGCGCAGGGATTGCAGGGTATAGCGCGGAAAATAATCCCTGCCATTCCCCGCAATCCCTGCGCGAAGCCCCCTTGCTACCCACGCTACTACTTAATTTTTATCCCACCAGAGGGGCGTAGCGGCATTGTCTGGGCCGCCTAGTAAGGAAGCGGCAGTCGTCACAGCGTCTGCGTTGGTTTGTTTTTCCAGAAGTAGGAACGGAATCCGGCGAGGGTGCGCTGTTATCGGTACGTCTGTATTTACGGAATTCACTACGTTATACAGCTTCGGATACCCGCTTCGGCGTACTTCGGCCCAGGCTTCCATGCCATCAGGATAAACGGCCAACCACTTTTGTGTGCCAATCTGTTCGCGCTGAATCGCTTCGGTTGCACCCCATTTTACCGGAATCGTTGAAATAGCGGGCGACTTTTGCTGATCCTGCGGAGCGATGGGCGTTTTGGTGCTATTTACATACGTATCAACGGCGGCTCCGGTAATGCCCCAGCCTTCCATGGATGCCCGAATGCCTTTTTCATACGCCTGCTGCGCGGTTGTGCCGCCAACGTTCCAGCCATTTAGTGCCGCTTCGGCAATCAGGAAATAGGCTTCAGCCGTGTGCATAATATCCTGTTTGGTCGCATACTGCTGCGCCCAGCTCGACCCGGCTCCGGTGTTTTTAATCCAGCGATCCCCAATGTTTGAGTTGTTATCGTTGGTATTGAGCGGATCGGTCAACTCGGTCGGCCCTAGTCCATTACGTAACCCTTCGTAGGTTTTTGTACTAAAAGCGGGCTGGAAATAAATACCGATGCGTGGGTCTTCGTAACCTTTCAGGAACGATTCCATTGTAGCACTCATCCGAAATTCGCCCCAGCCCGAAATCGTCGCTAACCCGTTGTAGTCGTTACCCGTCAAATTCTTGGTCATCAGCGCATTGTCGGCTACATCGGTCAGCAAGCCCCCTGCAATAGCGGCTTCGGCTTCGGTTTTCGCCCGAGCGGGGTCTACTTTCGAGATACGTAGCGCCAGCCGTAACCGTAACGTATTAGCAAACTTGATCCACTTCGCTACGTTGCCCGAATAAATAATGTCGTACGTACCGTACGGAGTTTCCGAGGTTTTCCCTTTCAAAACCGTTGTGGCAGCCGCCAGTCGTTTAAAGAAGTCGTCGTAGATGTCTTTCTGGGCATCGTATTTTACGCTATTCGCCGGTTTGCCCGCATCAAAATACGGAATAGGGCCGTAGTAATCCGTTAAGCGATGGAAGGAAAAAACCCACCAGATGTTCGCCAGCGCGTATTGCGACGACTGCGCATCCGTATTATCGAAAACGGCTTGTAACTGAGGGACTACCTGCGTATAAACCGGGTTCCAGTGGTTGTTAACCCAGGTCGGGTGCATAAAAAACCGGTCTGACTGGAAGTTAGGCGTCGTGGTCGCAAAGTACTGGGCGTACAGATCGGCAAAAAGATTCTGCGCCGTTTGATACGTACCGGCTGCATACGAAGCCTGTTGGAGCGCCCGTGAATACAGATAAGGAACCTCTGTGGTCGTTACGGCCGTAATGGCTGTTTTGCTGGTATTAATTTCGGCAAATTTACTAGTGCATCCGCTCCAAAGTCCGGAGGACGTAGCCAGTAATCCAATTGCCGATAATTTTAGTACGTTAGGACGGGTCAATTTCATGATTATTTCTTGATCAAATGATAGAGTCTGATTGGGTTAATCGAGCCTTTCAGCATTAGAAACCTAATTTGAGATTAAGGCCGAGCGTGCGGGTCGATGGAAGTGCTCCGTATTCAGAACCCTGATAATTGGCTGCGCTCAGGTTAACATCGGGATCGAAGGGCAGCTTTCGATTGGCCAGACCCGGAATGTCCATGATGGCATTGCCGCGATAGAGCCAGAACAGGTTACGGGCCGTTACCGACAGACGGGCATTTTTGATGAACCAGTTTTGCGGCACCGGAAGATTATATCCAAGCGTAAATTCGCGCAGACGGGCATTGGTCGTTTCATAAGCGAAGAATTCGCCCCAGGTATAGCGCCCCTGCGAAACGGTTTGCCAGAACTGCTGAGCCGTAACGGCTTTGGTGTTGGCTTCACCCGTTGCCGTTACGCCGGGCAGAATCCAGCCTCCGTCACGATATTGGGTTGTATAATCAGCCGTACCGTCGTAGGCCAGGTTGCCGTCAGTTCCCGAAACCATAATGCCGCCCACCCGACCATCGATCAGGAAGCTCAGCACAAAGTTTTTATACGAGAACGTATTGTTGAACCCGAACGTCAGCTTTGGATTGAAGTTGCCAATCGTTTTGAACGCACTTACGACAGGTAGCCCCGTAGCCGTAACCAGCTGACGCCCCTGAGCATCCGTTGCCCAGCCATACGCCTGTAAATCGCCGTACGATCCGCCCACCTCCACAATCGCCGTTGTCGTTCGGGTATTACCGCCAAGGGTAGCCGTTTTCACGTTTGGAAGCAGTTCAACGATCGTATTCACGTTCCGGGCTACGTTGAGCGATACGTCCCAGGCGAGGGCTTTTTTCAACGGCGTACCGCTGATGGTCAGTTCGAATCCTTTGTTATTGATTTTTCCGGCGTTAACGTATTGACTGGCAAAGCCCGTTGCGCGGGGCTGGTCGAGGGTTAGAAGCTGGTTGACCGTGTTGCTGTTATAATACGTAAAATCGACGCCCAGACGGCCATTCAGGAAGCGCAGATCAGCGCCAAATTCGGTAGAAGACGAAATTTCAGGCTTCAGATTTTCAGCCGGACGAGTGGTATTTCGGGAGATGTAGCCACCACCTGCTCCACCCTGAGCGAACACGTAGGTTGGGGTGATGCTATACGGAGCGGCATCGTTGCCCACCTGCGCCCATGACCCGCGAAGCTTGGCGAAACTGATCCAGTTGGGCAATTTCAGTGCTTCCGACAGGATCAAATTAGCGCCGAACGACGAGTAAATGTAGGAGTAGGGTGGAGGCAGCGTTGACGACCAGTCGTTCCGAACGGAAGCATCGACCGTCAGGTAATCGCGGAACGAAACCGACGCTGTGCCAAATACGTATTGAAGTTCTTTTTCACTATAGGCCGTAATCTGGGTTAAGGCTGATGCAAACGCCAGATCGAAGCGGTTGGCAACCGATAGGCCCGTTGTGCTGGCACCCACCTGCGAAAAACGGTTATACGTTTGTCCGGCACCAACGTTATACGTAATGGCGAAATCTTTACCGATCTTGTTGTTGCCCGATACAATGACGTCCATGTTCCGCTCGACCTGTTCGTTGGTATAATCGCTGTACGAACCGCCGGGACCCGCAAAAAGTAACGTATTGTTGGCGTAACCGAAGTTGAAGCGGTCGCCATACCAATCGTAGCTGATCCGTCCCTGAATGTTCAGCCAGTCGGTGAAATTAAATTTAGCCGATCCCAGCGCAATCATCCGGTTCCGTTTTTCCGACGCAAAGGTTTTGTTCAGCGTCCAGTACGGGTTCATGTAAATACTGGAGCTGGTCCAGTACGTTGGTTTCCCATTCGCATCTTCATACGTATTATATACGTTGTTCAGATCAACGCTACGTGGTACTTTATAAAGGTTCATCGTAATGGAGCTTTCTTCGCCCGACCGGGGTTTGTTCTGGATGTTCTGGCTCGTGTAGGTCAGTTTGGCGTCGGTCGAAAACCGCTTCGAAAGCTGCGTACCAACCCGTAAATTGAACGTGTGGCGCATCAGGGAGTTGTTTTTCAGAATACCCTGATTGTAGTTGTTGGTGTAGGAAGCGTAGGTCTGTATTTTTTCGGAACCACCTGCAATACCGATCGAATTATTGGTTGAAAGCGCATCGCGGAAAAAATCCTTGACATTGTCGGGATACGTAGTAGCCGGAGCGCCCCAGCTATAGGGCGAGTTGGCGCTGCTGGTTCCGCCCGAACCCTGCCCGTACGTATTCTGGAATTTGGGCAACATAAAGGGCGACTCAGTTTGTACGCCAGAGTTTACATCGACCGCTATTTTTCCGGCTTTCCCTTTCTTGGTCGTAATCATGATGACGCCGTTAGCGGCCCGGCTGCCATAGAGTGCCGAAGCAGCAGGCCCTTTCAGTACGTTCATGGATTCTATGTCGTCGGGGTTGATGTTATTCGCGCCATCGCTACCGTTGATGCCCCCGAAATCACTGGTTACCTGCGCACGAACCGTGTTGTCGATGGGAACGCCGTCTACAACAAACAGCGCATTATTATTCCCCGTAATCGAGCGGTTACCACGTAGCACCACCCGCGTAGCTGAACCCGGTCCGGATGCGCCCTGCGTAACTACCAGTCCGGCAATCTTACCCGACAACGTATTAACGAAGTTCGCATCGCGCACATCCGTTAGTTTTTTACCATCGAGCGTTTGGGTTGAATAGGTTAACGTTTTGGCCGAGCGTTCGATCCCGAGGGCTGTCACTACCACTTCATTCAACTGCTTGGAGTCTTCGCTGAGCATTACGTCAATAACCGAGCGGTCGCCAACAACAATTTCCTGTGTGAGACTGCCGATCGCCGAAAAGACCAAAACGGTGTTGCTGTTCTCTACCGTAATTGTGTAAACGCCACTGCTATTGGTTGTTGTGCCTCGTGATGTGCCTTTAATCACGATGTTTGCGCCCGGCAGGGGAGTGCCGTTGGCATCTTTAACCGTTCCGGAAATGTCTCTGGCGATACGTGCATTGATGGTGTTCTTTCCAGAATCTGCGTACGTAACGGCTGGAGCGGACAGAAATGCTGTCCAGGCTCCCAACAGTACGGTCGTGCAACGCCGTAGCCTCCGATAACTGACACTCCTCTGGTCAAAAGAGAGTATTGATTTTTGCATAAGTTTGGTTACGTTAAAAATGGGTAATAACTACTTGTTTGGCAACTTTCGCAAGCGAGTCCGAAAACGAACAATCAGGGGCTTAAATAGTGATAGTGTCGCCTGAAATTCTTTGTTGAGGGGTTAATTTAATAGATTAATTCGGTAATTGACAAAATACCGTTTCAAATAGAATGGATGGGGATAGGAAATATACTTAGTCTCACTCCTTGTTGAAGGAAGCATAAGTTGGCCGTTTTGAAGCCCGTTATTACCTAACAAAGCCTGTCTGGGTCAATTACAAATCATAAAAAAAGCCAGTCGAAAGACTGGCTTTTTTTATGTGATCTTAACCGATCTGGATCAGAATAATTCCTGAATCAGTCACTCAGTAGCCTGATTTGAGTGGGTATCTGTATAAAATAACCGCACTACAAAATTTGCCTGATTCGCCGGGTTGTTCAAGTCGTCGACCTGATCAAATTGCGCTAGTTTATCAGGTTGATCGTAGTAAATGTCCTCCAGATTCTGGCTGGTAATCAGATGGATGGGCGAATCGGCTTTACGACTGAAATAGTATAGTGTCGGCGTATGAGCCAGTCCTCCCATTGCCATCCAGGCAGGTGTCGGTTTGCTGTAAATATAGATACGGTCGGAATGCTCAACGCGGTATAAATCGCCGTCGAAGCTGCGGTAATCGACGCCATCTTTCCGTTCACCCCACAATGCAGAAAGTGGAATTTTCTCCTCGGAAGCGTTAGGCTGATCAATTTTCAGGGTGGGCTGAAAGGTTTCCTGGCGTATGCGGTAGCCGGGTTGACCACTGTCGAAACCATCTGTTAGTTTGTGCTTCGCAAAATCAATGGCCGATAAATACACCCCATTGTCAGGGAAAGGGACAAAGTTGTCAGCCTGTTGAGCCAGCGCTGAAAAAGGCAACAAGGCTATGGTTGCTACGATTACAGTTTTCATAACAGTAAAATGAATTGGTGAAACAAAAAATAAAGAATCGTGGTATCAGATTCTGATCAGACAAGCCTGATACGGGTTCAGTACGTGTGTTTCATGCGTCTCACTACGTTATTCTGTTGTTGAGGCAAACTTGGGCCGCTTAAATTAGAATCGCTTAAGTTCCTGATTAATTAGTGGTTAATCATTTTGTGTTACCTTAAGCTTCACAAATTTGTCTGCTGTTACGTAGTGACTTTGATCCTACTGCTCAGATACCTTTATGCGCCAGTAGCAGAAACAGTTTTTAATAAAGTTGCATAACCAGTGCTGTAGAAAGTAACTTGGGGTAAAATCAGGCAATGCTTTGCCTTCGCTTTTGCCATTCACTATGAAAGCTTATCTGGTAAGCCTCGTTTTGTTCATCAATTACATTGCGGCTTTTGCACAGCATCAGGCGAAAAACAGGGTTAAATTAACGGCCATTAAGGACGTTGAAAAGCAGGTAGTCCTGTTCAACAACAAATCCGGCTTTATTCCAGTCAAAGAACTGAAGGGACTGAAAATTGCCAGTGTTCATATTAGTTATGACCATCATACTACGTTGGATAGCCTGATGGCCAACTATGCAGCCGTTACGTCGTTTGCCCTCAAAAATTCTGAGATTGATTCTACAGCTTTTGCCCTCCACGACAAACTGAAGCTGTATAACCTGGTAATTATCAGCCTGTCAGACGCGTCACCTTTCAGTACGAAACTGCTGCATTTTATTCTGGATCAGCAGTTCGTTAACAACGTAGTGATTGTGCTGGCAGGAAGTGGAAAGAATCTGGCCTTTCTGGAGCCGGTACAAGCACCCATTGTCTGGTATAAAGCGAATACGGCCGCGGGGGCTTCGGTTGCGGCACAACTGATCTTTGGTGGAGTTGCCGCTACGAATCGACTGGACGCTACGTACGGCAATGTGTTTAAGCAAGGGAGCGGGTACACTACGCAAAAAGTTCGGCTAGGGTATTCAGTGCCTGAAGCGGTTTCGGTAAACAGTGACCAACTGACGGCTATCGATTCGCTGGTGAAGACCAGCATTACGTCCCACGTTACGCCAGGAGCGGTTGTTCTGCTGGCCAAAGATGGCCAGGTCGTGTTTCACAAAGCTTATGGGAAGCACACTTATAACGGGCATGACGTTACCCGGCTCAGCGATATTTTCGACCTGGCTTCCGTCACGAAAGTCAGCGCGACAACGCCGTCAGTCATGCGGCTTTACGATCAGAAACGCCTTGACCTGAACGACCCGATCAGTAAATACGTAGCAAGAACCCGACTCATTCCTGATAAATCGGACATCAAAATCAAAGAAGCGCTCCTGCACGAAGCCGGATATACGCCCTACATTAAATTCTACGAAAAACTCAAACCGTCGGATATGAATGCTGATTCTTCAACAGCGTATCCGACCAAAGTGGCCGACCATTATTTTCTTCGGGCGAATTATTTTGAGGACGTAATGTGGCCCGTGACGCTCTACTCGAAAGGTGGAACGCGGGGAAAGTACGTCTACAGCGACGTCAGTATGTACATGATGAAAGAGGTCGTGGAAACGGTTTCGCATCAAAAACTGAATGACTACGTACTGAATGAGTTTTATCTTCCTCTGGGAATGCAATCGGCTGGTTTTCTGCCCCGAAACCGGTTTCCCCGATCGAGAATTGTACCGACCACCGAAAACGACAACTGGTTCCGAAGTATGCTGGTGCAGGGCTACGTCAACGATCCGGGCGCGGCTATGGCGGGTGGGGTAGAAGGTCATGCCGGTCTGTTTGCAAGCGCCAACGATCTGGCGATTCTGTACCAGATGTATCTGAATAAAGGCTCGTACGGAGGTGTACAATACATCGAACCCGCTACCATTGAGTTGTTCACGTCGAAACAATCGGAAGGGAGTGGACGAGGCTACGGATTTGATCGGACGAAGCTTCCCGGCGAAGCGACAAAAGCCTATGCTTCCGATCAGGCGTATGGGCATTCGGGCTATACGGGTACTTACGTATGGGTCGATCCCAAATACAATCTGGTGTATATCTGTCTGACGAACCGGGTGTATCCCGACGATGGTAAAACCTACGGAAAACCGGCTATGAATCTGCGGGCGCTTATCCTGGATCGGATTTACGACGCCGTTCAAAAGGGGCTTAATTGATGAATGTCGCCTGTGGGGAAGGTTTTCTCTACAGGAAAATTGAGTATATTACTTGGTCACGCCTGGTTCAGAGGCTTTTTACGTGTATTAGTATTAACTTTCTATGAAACCAACTCTATTTTTTTTACGAAGTAGCTTTTGTCGGTTACTCCTCATTTTCTTCTTTCTGATTGACGGGCACGTTTTCGCCCAGCGAACTGCTTATACGTTTCGCGGAACGGTCACGAATAAAACCGAAGGTGTTCCTATGCCGGGAGCATCAGTGGGAATTGTTGGGACAACCTACGGCGGTATTACCGAAGCTAATGGAGAATACCGGTTTACGGCAACAGTAGCGCCCGGTACGTATACGCTCCAGTTCAGCTCAGTCGGTTACCAGACGCAGACTCAACGTATCACACTCGCTGGAAACACGACGATTTCTACCAATGCCAGCCTGGGTGATGATGCACTTGGTCTTGATGAGGTGGTTGTAACCGGAACGTCGGGAGCCACCAGCCGGAAACAACTGGGAAATACCATCGCTACGGTGCAGGCTAAAGATTTTCAGCTCTCGGCCGCTACGTCGATTGATCAGGCGCTGGCAGGTAAACTTTCCGGTGCGCAGATTACGCAGAACTCCGGTAATCCGGCGGGTGGTATCAGCGTTCGGCTCCGGGGCCCCAGTACAATTGTAGGCTCCTCAGACCCGTTGTATATTGTCGATGGGGTTATCGTCAATAATGACTCGCGCGAACTGATTGACCTCGGCGGTTATTCGCAGAACCGGCTGGTCGACATCAACCCGAACGACATCGACCGGATCGAAATCATTAAAGGGGCGGCTGCGGCTGCTATCTACGGATCGCGGGCTAATAATGGCGTCGTTCAGATTTTCACCAAACGGGGAAAAGAAGGAAAACCTACCATCAGTTTCTCTACGCAGTTTCGGTTGAGCGAAATTCGGAAAACGCTGCCCTACAACGAATATCCCGCTACGTTCAGTAACACGACGGTTACGGATGCGGCTCAGACGCCCGTAACGCGCTACGATCTCCAGAAAGATATTTTCCGGACAGCCGCCGGGCACGAAGAATACTTATCCGTATCGGGTGGTACGGCCAACACGCAATACTTTTTCTCGGGCTCGCTTTTTGCCAATCAGGGAATTGTCAGAGGATCGGACTTTAGTCGGGCGTCCAGCCGGATGCGCATTCAACAGACCTTAACCAAATGGGCAACGTTGAGCATTGGGTCTAATTACATCTACAGCAACAGCCGCGAGATTCCGAACGGTGGTATCAACGAAGCCTATGGCGCACTGACGGGTTTTATTTTCAGTAATAACTTCATTAACCCCCAACCTGATCCAACAACCGGAATTTATCCATCTACAGCCCCGGTATCGGTCGTACGTCGAACGAATCCGCTGGAGGCCATTGCCCGTTTTGACTTTCGTCAACGTACCAGTCGGTTTATTGGTGATGCGCAGCTCAATCTGACACCGCTGCCGGGCCTGGGTATTGACTTCACGTTTGGGCTGGATACGTATTCGCAACTGGCCACGGGTTATATTCCACCCAATAATACAACGCCATCCTACAATGCGGGATATTCACGCAAAAGCGAAGCCTCGATCTTACAGCTTAATAACGACTTAAATATCCGATACCAGGCTAATCCGACCGACTGGCTGAAATCAACGACGGGTATAGGCGCTACGGTGCAGTATGATCGGAGCTTTACAACGGGCATCACGGCGCAGCAGTTGGGCGTTTTCGGTCAGACGATTAATAATGGCGCTAATATTGTTGCGTCAGAAAATCGGACGGAACGAAGCTTTTTTGGCGTATTTGCTCAGCAGACGTTTGGCTTATTTAACCGATTTTTTGTAACGGCCGCCGGGCGGGTTGATGCGGCTTCTGTCTATGGCGTCGACAATCGCTGGCAGTTCTACCCCAAACTCAGTGGTTCATATGTAGTATCGGACGAGTCGTTCTGGAAAGGCTCATCGTTGAACGATATCTTACCCGAATTTAAAGTCAGAGCGGCCTGGGGGCAGGCGGGTAACCTGACAGCCATTGGTCCCTACGATCGGTTTACCAACTACGCACCCGTAACGGTTGGCGGTCTGGTCGGATACCTTGCACCGGCTCAACTGGGGAATTTCAGTGTGAAGCCTGAACGTCAGACGGAATTCGAAATAGGTACGGATTTCAGCCTGGCCAAGAACCGGATTGGTGTCGAATTTACGTACTACAACAAGCAGGTAAGGGATCTGATTCTAAACCGGACGCTTTCGCCGAGCACGGGCTACAACAACCGTTTCGTGAATATCGGCACCATGACCAACCAGGGCTTTGAAGTACTGGTACGTGCCATTCCGGCTGAGACGAAAAACGTTCGGTGGAATATCACAGCGACCTACACACGTAACAAGAACGTAACGGATGGCGTGGAAGGCAACGGCGTACTACCATTTGCGGGTGGTTTTGGCCAGGTGGCTGCCGTCAATGGGTATGCGTTGGGCGCCTTCTATTCGACATTCTTTGCCCGTAATCCCGACGGAAGTTTGCTGCTGACACCGGGAGGTTTACCTCAGCGGGAGCGGGGTGTTCAGGGTGCTAATGGTACGTACACAGTGCAGCGCGCGGCCGATGGCCAGCCGAGTGGTACGATTTTGAGCCGAGTAATCGGTAATCCAAACCCGACGGCTATTTACTCGCTCATCAACGAAGTATCGGTAGGTTCACGCTGGTCGTTTCGTATGCAATGGGACGCCATGCAGGATTTTGACGTGTTCAACTTTACCAAACGCGTCGGTGATCGTGATTTATATGGTGGGCTGAAAGGCTACGAGCCCGAATTGCGCGGAGACGTACCAAAAGGAACGAGTGCTGCTCTGTTCGCCATTTTTGAAAACTGGATTGAAGACGGCTCTTTCGTGAAACTTCGGGAATTGTCGGCTGCGTATACCGTAGCGCCTAAATTCTGGGGACTGAGAAATGTTCGGTTCAGCGTAGCGGGCCGTAATCTGCTGTCGATTGACAACTACAGCGGCTACGATCCCGAAACGAACGCGGCTGGTCAGACCAACGCGGTACGCGGCTTCGATTTTGTGGAGGTGCCAATTCCAAGAACAGTTACGGTAGGTATCAACGCAAATTTCTAAACGACTTTCCCGCGTAAGCGCTACGTCTTGACAACGACGCTACGTATTAAACGATCTGAACATGAAATCGATACGAATTCTTTTTCTTATAGCCGCCCTGTCCACGGCGGGTTGTAAACTGGATATTACGAATCCGAATGGTCCCACTGATGCGCAGGTGCTTACAACCCGCGATGGCATGATTACGCTGAGCATTGGTATGCGGCAATTTTATTCAACCTCTGGGCTTGAATCGCTTATTCTGACGCCGGGAACTACGGCTCGGGAAGTCAAGGGAATTACTACGTTTACGAACATTCTCGAACTCGAAGCCGGAGGAACCGGACTGCCTACGTTCAACGGCAACGTATTGAATCTATGGCTCCGGCTCCTGCGCGTAATGGGCATGGCTGAAGATATTATGGCCAACGCGTCAACCGTGTTGGCGAGCGATGCGGGGATGCGTAGTGGCGTAATGGCCCATGCGAACCTATTCAAAGCCATGGCACTAGGCGGACTCGCAACGGCCTTCGAGCAACTTCCGCTACAAACCAACCGGGCTGGACAGGCTACTTTCTCGGATCGGAAAGCTGCGATAACCGAAGCCATCCGGCTATTGGACGAAGCCGTTACGTTAGTGACCGCAACGCCCCCTTCAGCCGCCTTTAACAGTCAGGTAGCCGGTACTGATTTTGATCTGATCAACACCATTCAAGCGTATCGGGCTCGGTATAATCTGGTGGCGGGTAACTACTCGGCAGCACTGACGGCCGCCAATGCCGTGAATCTGAATGCACGGTCGCAGTTTGTGTATAATACGCAGAGTCCTAATCCTGTCTATCAACAAGTGCAGATTTCGGCCAATTACGCGCCCAGAGCTAATTTTGGTTTACCGACAACGCTGGTAGAAAATGGCGACGGGCGGCTGGCGTTTTATTTAACTACGCCCGACAAAACCATCAATGGCGAAGTGCTCAAAACACTCAAGGGTTTTTTTGACGCGATTGATCGGCCGATTCCCGTTTACCTGCCCGACGAAGTTCGGCTGATTCGTGCCGAAGCGCTGGTACGTAGCAATGGCGATCTGAACGCGGCCGTCACCGACATCAATGCAGTGCGGACGCAACGAACCGGCGATCCGTTTGGTGTCTACCCAGGCCTAAATGCTTACAGTGGAGCCGTTACGTCCGATGCACTGCTGGTGGAAATTTATAAGCAACGCGGAGCCGAATTATTCCTGACTGGGCAGCGCCTGGAAGACAGTCGTCGTTTTGGACGTCCTGCGCCCCCCGCCAACCTGACGGAGCGAAACCGAAATTTCTACCCCTATCCTGATCAGGAACGATTAACGAACCCCGCTACGCCCGCTGACCCGGCTATTTAAAAGGCATGGGGCATAGGGCAGGGATGGCAGGGATTGTATTACAGTAAGATTTATTCTTGCAACTTATAAAGTGATTTATAAAACAAAAATGCCGCTTCCTGTTGACTCAGGAGCGGCATTTTTATCGATGAGGGGTCTATCCCTATTTATCATCCTTGAGCGTCGCCAGGAAGCTCACTACGTCCCTAATTTCTCGCTTGGTGAGCAGATACTTCATTTCGGGCATACTCGATGGCGCGGTTGTCCGTTTGGCAATTTGCGATTTTGGAATGCTGGTGTCGGGCTGATCACCTACTTTTACTGTCACTTGCGTAGGCGTTTCTTCCTGTAAAATTCCATTAATCGTTTTGCCGTTTTTCAGTTTTAGCTCAACGGTTCCGAAGCCCGGCGCTAAGCGGGCGCTTGGGTTAATTAACGCTTCCAGAAGTTGTTCGCGGGTAAGTCGGCTGGCGACACCGTTCAGACGGGGACCGGCATTTCCACCCAGATCGTCGTAGGCATGACACCGAATACACTGCGCCGTCTGATGGCGGAAGAAAATCCGCTGCCCAGCTTCGGGCTCTCCACCCAGTAAACTGCCTTTATACGTAGCAGCCAGGGCATTCGGCGATAATTTAGACGTAATGGCTTTATAACGAGCGGTTAACTGGGGTGAATGACTGCTTTCGATGGCTTCCTCCAGTTCCAGTTGAAGTTCGGCTGGCAACGTACCGGCTGTCATCTTAGCCATCAATTGGTCGAACGCCTTCTGCGAACTGGCAATGGGAAGCTTACCCAGTGTGAGCAGTGCCGCCTGTTTCTCTTCCGTCGTGCGCGTGTTGATCACCTCCGAGAGCAGACTGACCATACGATCTTTGGCCATTGATGATTTGGCCAATAAATCCAGACCGGCTACACGTACGCTTTTTTCGTTATCGGCTAGCGCAGTTTCTATGGCCTTACCGAGTTGTTTGTCGTTTAATGCAGCCAAGGCACGTAATGCAGCTACACGTACCGAAGCGTCTTTATCCGTTGTCAACTGACGGAACAAAGGTTCGGAGGCTTCCGTCAGGTTCAGTTTCGTAATGGCTTTGATCGCGCTCAACCGAAGAGGGACCTCCGCGCTTGTCAACGACTTCGTGTACAGGTCAGCCGTTTTGGATTTCACTAGGGAAGGGTCTCGTTCAACAGCGCCCCGGTAACGTCCATCGACCCGGTCCAGCACCGAAGGTTTGGCCCAGGTACTTAGTGCTTCCATCGCTTCGGCACGCATCGCAACCGGATTGCCTTCTTTCTGAGCGTAGTCAACCAGCGTTTGCATGGCTTCGGGCGTACCAACCCGTAGACTCGCATTGATCGAACGACGTATCAGCGCTTCATTTTTAAACGATGTCGTTTGTAGTACCTTGCTCAAAGCCGGTAATGCGTCCTTAATAGATAAGTCGTCGTTGATACCACGGGCGGCTTCCGTAACGATAAACTCATCCTTGTCCGCCAGGAAAGCGGCAATACCCGGATTGTTCATACGACGAAGCGCTACTACTGCGCCGATACGTACCCCCCGGGACGGATGACTGGCCAACGCTACAACCGGCTCGGCGTTGCCAATACGGGCCAAAGCCAG
>NZ_JBMDWV010000144.1:0-5979 GCF_048594605.1 Spirosoma sp. | reverse complement strand
CATCGATAAAATTGAGATTGGCGCGTTTGTCGACCCGCGCATCAATTTTACTCAGCGACATCGCGAGCGTATCAATCCAGACAGTTCCGGCAAAAGCCAGGTCTGTAGTGCGCTTGGGCGTGAATTCAATTTCATAGCATGTAGTCTGCCCTAACGCAACAGTATCCTTCAGTCGAAAGAAATAGATCGTTTCCCATTGCTTACCAATTGGCGACGGAATGTCTTTCCGAAAAACAAAAAGCGAGTTTCGGTAGAAATTGTACTGCTGGAACGACGCACCAGTTAGCTGAGAAATCAGACCGCCATCGCTTACCCCAACGCCTGTTACGCGCGATTTTTGAACGAATTCCTTTATCTTATCCGGATTGCTGCGGGCGTAGAAATTAGAGACTGTTTCTGAAATGAATACCGGAATGGCGGGCTGTCCGTTTTCGTCGGTAACGGCGGGGAGCTTACCCAGCAAACGGCTGATGGGACCTGCTTTTTTTCCGTTTTTCCGTTGCTGAGCAAAGTTGTTGATATACCCCTCAATTTTGGTATAGCCTTCGTATTGATAAGCCTGTAACCGAATAGGATTGTATTGATCGGCGCGACGTACCGCTTCGCGCATCACACGATAGGCAGGATCACCCCCTTTCGCATATACTTTCACTTCCTGCAGCTTAGTAGCCGTAGCAGATAGTTGTGCGTCAATAACCTGGCTAGGTTGATCAAGAATTGGGTAAGATCGAGTGCTATATCCTAAACTCAGGATTAGCAGAGAGTCGGATAAGCTTTTGATTTTTAGTGTGTAAGCGCCGTTAACATCGGAGGTCGTTCCAGACGTTTGACCTTTGAGAGCAATACTAGCGAAGGGAACGCCTTCACCCGTAGCTGCATCCGTTACTTTGCCCGAAATTGTATAAATAGTTTGGGCCGCTGCCGCACAAACACACAACAGCAGCATTAAACTACCGATTACTGTATTTCGTAAAAGTTGTTTCATTCAGGGGGCGGATACAGGATATATGACGTAGTAACTTTTGTTTAGTCAATAGAGTTTACTAGTTGATCAGAAACAGAGAAAAATCCAAGTGTTTAGTCGGTAAGTACTTGATTTATGAAAACAGGCTAAGGAAAAATTATAAACAAGCAGCGATTGAACGCATCTATTATACGATACGCTCATCTGAGCTGTTTCGTTGCGCGGCATTGAATGCAACATCCGCAGAAGTAGATCACTACGTCGGTAGTGATCTACTTCTGCGGATGTAAAGTGATAGCAAAGTGATTTCTTAAAAATTAGCCAAATACGTATTAATTAGTCTGTGTTGGCTATTTTTTTCGATGACTGTAGAGGCACTTTATTATTGGAAAAATTCGATCTTATCCGCATCTGTATTGTTGATAAGATTAATCTGGCCTCCGCTATCTGGACTTAAGACTGTCGTGAACGTAACGGATCCTGAGGTTGCTCCCGGATTCAGCGAGCCGGTCAATCCAAAAGAGAGCACATCACCGGCTGCCACGCCCTGGTTGCTGGTCAATATATAATAGTCATCGTCTGAGTTGCTATCGAAATTCCAGGCGCCGTTTTGAACGGAAGAGCCTCCCACCGACGTAGCTGTTGTTGAGAAAGTTAGTATTGCTTTTGGGTCTTTACTGAGTTTGACCGTGATCAGTCCGGCAGCAGTTACAGCATTTAGTTCATATACATCGACAACCACACTAATATTGGTAGTGCCGTAAACAGTGGTGGGTCGAGCAAAAATAACGGGGGTCAGGTCAGGTACCAGGGCTGGCATCGTTACGTGCGTAGTGACATCGCCAATAGTCCAATCTATTGCCATCGTTCCGGCTGTTCCACTACCACTGGCAGCGTATAGCCCAGCTGGGCTAACCGATTGAGCACTAGCTTCGAAAGCCACAGAAAAAAGAAGAAAAAGCAGTGCTTTCATTTAGCTAGGGCCGTTGGCTCGGATAGGGATGATACCAGTTGACTGAGTCGTGCTTCGAGTGCTTTCAGGCTCTCCATTTGCTGACGTAGAATCGCCATCTCGGCAAGCTGAGCCTGCAACCCCATATTATCTGAACGCAGTTCCTTGACGGCTTCGAGCAGATGCGGAATCAGGCCAAGGTAGTTTACTGATTTATATCCTTTTTCGTTCGTTTCGACCAGTTCAGGAAAGTGCGCTTCCACTTCCTGGGCAATTAATCCGGTTTGCAAGTTCTGGCTACGTGTGCTGTCTTTCCAATGGTAATGATATCCCTGAAGCTGGGCGAGTCGGAGAAAGCTGTTACGTAGTGGCTGAATATCTCGCTTGAGACGACGGTCGGAGGTTTGAATCAGGTTACCATTCAGATAGCCGTTCCCATTTTTGTTGACCCAGAAGCGCCAGTTACCACTGTTGGCGCCATCGTAGAAATACAGTCCAGCCGATTCGTTGTCGCTACGTGCACCGAAAAACACCATCGCACTATTACCTTCGTTATTGAAGTCGATTCCTGCGCTCAGGCTGCCATTATGGCGAATCCGCATCCGGCTACCCACGTCTAATCGGTACTCTGGCTCTAATACGTTGTTGCCAATACCAATGTTGCCATTACGCAGAATGGTAAGCGCGTTACGTCGGTCGTTCGTGCCACTACCATTGCCAACCTGGAAAATACGATCATAGGTAAAGGTGACAGACTGATCGGGGTTGTCGGAAATATCATTGTAGCGACCTAAAGTGACAGCAGCCATAGCACCAGCTTTGACACCATAGCCTAAAGCAATAGAATAATTTCCACTAGCTATTGATGCTCTGCCTGCAGCTAACGAGCTAGCGCCATTGGCTTGTGTGCTTTCTCCTACAGCCATAGAGCTCCCTCCGGTGGCCTTACTATTATAGCCAAATGCTGTAGAATACCTTCCAATAGAAAAATCATCCCAACTTCCGTCTGTCGCCATGCCTGCGCGGAAAGCCGCCTTGCGTGGATACCAGATTAGCATTGAGCGAGAACTTGTGACATCCCCTAATGGTGGGCTGCTATCTATTGTTCCGGTCTGAACGATGGGATAATCATTTTTCCAACGGCTCGATTCATAAGAGTGTAGGGCATAAGGCACACTCAGCAACTGACTTGTGCTGACGTTCGTATAGCTGTTGCCTACGCCAGTTGGATTTAACTCCACTTGCAGAAAAAAGGACTGACTGCTCCAATCTATACTCCAGAACGTACCTGACGTTACGTTTCCCCCGCCGACTGCTACGTTGAATACACCAACTGCGTTTGTTTGAGAAGTGTGCGTTTCCTGGTAAACCGTCATGCCATTGGCTGATCCCTGATGAATCGTAAGCCGCAACCCAACCGTCTGGTTGGTAACGGGCTGGCCAGAACTATTGCGAGCCACACCCTGAAAACTGAATTTTTGTGGAGCCTGAGCGAAGATTTTGATTGCGTAGAAGGCTAGTAGCCAAACGAGAATAAATACTTTTTTCATGAGTGTGAGGAAAGAAAATGAGTTGTAGCAAACAGAGAAAGGCTATTCGTTAACGTAGTGGTCTGGCATTGCCTGCAAGAAGAGTTCACAGGGCTATGCATAGACCGCTGAAGTTTCAAAGGTTACCCGGCTTTTTTCGACTGGCTCAGGCAAAGCTGGACGGCTGGTTTCGGCGGGTTGTTCGCCCAGATTCAGCAGCGTAAAAGCACTAATCGATACCGCTATCATCAGCCAAAGGAGCAGCGTTACCCAGAGGGCAGTCTCCTGTAATCCTAAACTGTTGAGTTCGCAGGTTCCGATCAGCAGCGTGGAAAGAGCCCCGCCCAGGCTAAAGCGAATCAATACGTTCCCGAATGATTGCCGTCGAAACAGATGCACTGCCCCCGTAATGATTCCGTAAATACCGCCGGCCGCATTCAAGAAAAAGGTGAGCCAAAATAAAGTGTTCATCAGTAGGAGGTTATTGAGGGTGTGGATAGAAAAGAGGGTTATTTAGGCATTTGACGAGTAATGCAGTGAATACCGCCACCACCAACATTAATGGCCCGAACATCAACGCTAATTACGGTTTTGCCGGGAAACGCCTGCTGTAATAGGTGCACAGCTTCCTGATCCTTGGTTGCCATATCGGCTGAGAGTCCGGCGTATTTAGCAACCAGTACTACGTTGTTGATGACCAGAAAGTTGAGATAACTGGCGGCCAATACACCTTTCATTGTGCCTGTAGGGTCAATGTTGGGTTTGCCGACGGAGGCATAGTCTAACGTAGACATGAGGTTGAACATTTCGTCCTGGCTGTCCATGTCGACGTAAAGCGGTTGAACTTCCGGAAAATCGATGATCTGGAAAGGATGACCGTCCTGATCTGTTGAGTGGTCTAATACGTAGCGCGTGTTGAGCAACAGTTCACGACTTTTCGCAACGATTGGATTTTGCGCTGCTTCTGCTTCTGAAGGGGTTTCGGCCAGCAATACCGTATTGGAGTTAATAAACCGTACAAACTCATCCGTATGGCCATTGGTGGTAAGTAACGTGTAGACGGGTTGCGTCGCATTGCCGAACGGAACGGCAAAGGGCGCATGAATGACGGGGTGCGCATCGTTGCCTAACGTACCTTTTATCCAAATAACCTTCTTTGTGTTGAACAGCCGGCTGAACTCGGCCTCAACGGCTGCCTTCGTCCAGGTCGGATTACGCTGAAAGACGACATCTTCCGAGACAATAACCGTACCTTTTCCGTTAAACTCCAGCGCTCCGCCTTCCATCAGCAAGGATGAACCGATATGGGGTACATTCATTAGGTCGGAAATTTGCCGGTCAACCGTTTCGTCAGTTGCCTGGTAACCTGCAAAATCAGGATCAGTTATGTAAGGCCCCCATCCCCAGGAATTAAACTGAAAATCCACAGATTTAAGCGTGCTCCCGTCTTTGATGAAAATAGGGCCCGTATCGCGCAGCCAGATGTCTACATAGTTGATGTTGTGAAAGCGTAGCTTGCTGGTAATAAGGTCATTGGAGACGCCATGAGCCAGCAGAAAAGCTTTAATTTCTTCCTGCATAGCGGCATCGGCTACGCATAAATCAACTTTTACGGTCGGTAGCAGGCTTTTTAACAGTTCGGCGTAAACCTCCGGTGCCGACCAATCGTGCTTGTTGCTGTACGATGGCCAGGCCATCCAGACGGACTCCTGCTCTTCCCACTCGGCCGGAACACGAATGGTTGACGCGGCCGGGCCATGATCATCGAGTGTAGAGCAGGCACTTAAACAGGCTAGTAGAATAGCCGTAACTAATGAGCGTATTACGTTGATGCGGAACATGGTATGAGGAAGGTTACTTAGCAGGGAGAAGCTATACTATATGCTTCTCCCTAAAGATGTTGAGTGTGAATAGAAGTCTTAATGACGTAACGTTAATGAATATACGCCAGTGTCGAAGCTGTTCTTAGCGCCCTATTCTGTTAGGTTAGTTGACAGACATTTATCCGCATAAATTGTCTTGGTACGAGGTTCCCATTCATCGACTTCCTTGCCGCCCAGATATTGCTTTGCGGCAAGCGTATGTTTACCAGCCGAGAGTTTAATGCTAACTACACTGCCTGATGTTTGGGTGGAACAGCCTGGCCCGTTACCATCCAGATCGATGTAGTTTCGAGTCAGTGGTCCTACTAATTTGTCGTCTACGATTACATCAATACGATCAGCTTTGGGGCCAATAAGTTTGGTATAAACCAATAGTGTTCCTACCGCCTGGGGTTCAGGAATTTCCTTTGATCGGCTGCAACTGGTGTCGACCAGCAATATGGCGGAGAATAGACTGACAGACAGACCGATACGTCGGAAGATTTGATTTGTGTTCATTGATTCTAGTTGTTAAAAAGAGATTGATGTGTGGTTGATTAATTGTAAAGCTTTTGGTTGTTGGACTACGTGCCACGAATAAGATGATACAAAACTAGGAGAGGCAGATGCCAGGAGTTATTGCTATTGTAACAGGCATTATCGCTATTGTAA
>NZ_JBMDWV010000143.1:0-6499 GCF_048594605.1 Spirosoma sp. | reverse complement strand
TTGTGGTGAAAGCTTCTCCGTATAAATCAGCGAAGTCTGGGGGCTCATCGTTACATGATTTCTTTGCTGTTGAAAAGTCGCTACGTAGCGACTTTTTTATTTTTATTGGTTTACGATCTTTATAACAAAACCAGAGTCAGTCTCTAACTTACATTCATTCGATTATGTTAGCCAAGCCTGTCGGTCATTCCCGCACTACGCTCACCGAATTAATGATTCCGTCGTACGCCAACTTTGGCGGTCGAGTTCATGGCGGTATTTTGCTTTCTCTGATGGACAAAGTGGCGTACGCCTGTGCAGCTAAACATGCGGGTCAGTATTGCGTAACGGTTTCTGTAGATGGGGTCAATTTTCGGCAACCGGTTGAGGTAGGCGAGTTGGTATCACTGATGGCATCAGTTAACTACGTAGGCCGTACGTCGCTGGTAGTCGGCATAAAGGTGGTGGCCGAAAATGTAAAAGACGGCACAAGTAAGCACACCAATACGAGTTATTTCACGATGGTTGCGAAAGATGATAACGACCGGCCAACTGAAGTGCCTCCGCTCCTACTCGAAACATCGGATGATGTGCGCCGTTTTCTGGAAGCGATGAAACGAAAAGAACTTCGGACCTCATTTGCGGCCTATTTCGATAATGCTAAAACAAAGATGCTGGTCGATGAGAATGTCGATAAACTTCAACATGAGCGCTGTCAACTCGCCAATGGGTTAGTCTTATAAATACGTAATACGTTACGTCTCTACAATTCTCCGCGAATAATTTTAGCCCCAGCCACCATATTGACCAGTTTTTGTTTAGCAGCCCATCGAGCGGTTTGGCTTAGACCACAGTCGGGTGCCACAGCGAGTTTTTCAGCCGGTACGTACGGCAGGCACTTCCGAATGCGTTCTGCTACGTCTTCCGGCGTTTCGATGTAATAGCTTTTTACATCAATAACGCCCACTGCTACGTCGAATCTCTCCGCGAATCGTTCCAGCAGGTTGACTTCGGCGAAGTTCAATACGGTCATTTCGGTATGCAGCTCATCGACGTTCATATCCAGAAAATCAGGTAGCATGGGCGCGATGGTTTTCTTACCAACTGACCGGCCTTTGTAATTTCCGAAACAGAGATGCATCGATAAGCGGGTTTTTCCCACCCCTGGCGCTACGGTCCTATTGAAAATATCGACGAATCGCCTGGTATCTTCACGGTACGCGTAGCACGACATAGACGGTTCGTCTACGCAAATTTCGGGTACACCAAGC
Organism: Spirosoma sp.; assembly: GCF_048594605.1. GTDB lineage: Bacteria > Bacteroidota > Bacteroidia > Cytophagales > Spirosomataceae > Spirosoma. The sequence goes on along the minus strand of NZ_JBMDWV010000143.1, from coordinate 5,249 downwards.
TCTATCAATTTCGCAATTTCTTTATTGACGAGCGGCAATAGCGCTTCCGTTACGTCCCATCGGTCTTTGTAATGACTTCCCGGCAGTAATCGACCACTGAGTGTATATGGTCCCGGAATAGATACTTTAAGACCTTGTCCTGCCGGCGCTAGTCGTTTTAGTCGCAAATATTCTTCTACGACACCCAGTCCTTTCGGCGCTGTTAATGGCTCAACAATGTTGTGTTTACCACGTTGGTCGTGCGCCGGAGGACCGAATCGACGGAGTTCAGTTTCGTTATTCTGAATTCCGTTGATATATCCATAGAAAGACAGGTTGAAGTCGAAGCGAGTCTGCTCCCCATCCGTAATCACATCCAGGCCTGCTGCAACCTGGTCATGAACAGAAGTCACAACGGCGTCTTCAATCATTTCGTTGATATCAGCAGGCCCAAACTGTGACAAATGCTGACTGGAAAATTCGAGCCAGCCCGGAAATGGCATCGACCCAACAACGGTAGTTTTAATAGGAACGGGTTGCACTACGTATCAATGAGTTTTAATGTAACTTTTCCTCAAAAAAGCGACGATTTAAATTATATACTCCCACCAAAGCATGTTTTCTACCCGATCAAACAATCGAAAACCATTTTTCTCCAGCACTTTTTGCGACGCTACGTTTTCGGTTTCCGTGTCCGCTACAATACGCTGTACATTCGGCTGATGGCTCGCCCAATTAACTAAACCGGCTACCATTTCGGTCATATAGCCTTTCCGACGAAGTGCCGAATACGTACCGTAGCCTATCTCGATCGTACCGGTTTCATCGGGTTCTCCCTTGAACTTAGCCTCGGCCACAAATTGCTGCTTTTGCCGATCAATAGCCATCCACATGGTGTGATACAACGGATCGAGTGTCGGGTCCTGCAAGCGAGGAATGGTGAAATGCCTGATTATGCTTAGTAGCGGTTCAGTCAGCTCCCGATGGCCTTTTTTCAAGCCCAGCTTCTTTTCCAGCTGGTGATTATCCGTAATGTGCAGATAAAGTTGTTCAAGCGTTAGCGGAACCAAAGTCAAACGTGCGGTTTCGATCATGATCTGCCCAGGTTAAAATTGGCCCTCACTTACGCTCCATCCGCCATCTACGGTCAGAACCTGGCCAGTTGCGAAGGCCGAATAATCAGACATAAAATAAACGGCTGCACCATCCAGATCATTAGGTTGACCGATACGTCCTCCATCCAGCGGCTGCTTGGTTCTGGTAAAAGCCATAATTGCGTCGTCATGGGCAGCCCGTTGCGCCATAGGTGTTTCGACCAGAGCCGGGGCCAGTACGTTCACCCGAATGTTGTCGCTTGCGTAATACGCGGCAACTGATTTTGTAAAGCCAATTACAGCCGACTTTACGGCAGCATAAGCGTGCGTTGCGAAATACGTTGGCGAAGGACGCGAACCAAGCACTGAACCCATATTCAGAATAGCTCCGCCCGATTTTTGCTCACGAAATACGCGAACGGCCGCCTGGTTCGACAGCATGAGCGATGTGAGGTTCAGATTAGCGGTATAATTCCAGCCTTCCAGCGTAAGCTCGTGCAAAGGTCCATCACCAAACCGACGGCCACTTCCACCTGCTACGTGGTATAATCCATCAAAACCACCGAAAATTTGCTGACAAAGCGCAATGGCTTTGGGCGCGGTTTGAGGGTTGGACGCATCGCCCGACATAGCCAGACCCTTTCCATTCAGGTGCTGTTCGGCAGACGCACAACTCTCGGCATTTCGCCCAACGACAACTACATTAGCTCCTTCACGCACAAAGGCTAAGGCAGCCGAGAGTCCGATACCCGTAGTACCGCCAATGATTACGATTTTTTTAGATGCTAACCACATTAACGCTTTAATTAATTACACTAAGTCTCGCTCGCTGATCTTACCGGTCTGCTTGTCCTTAAGAATGACTTTATGCCGACCGTCGTGCGTAACTTCTTCTTTGATTAAATAATACTGTTCGTCGTAGTCAACTAGCGTAGTGGCCTGTTTGAGACCTTCCTGACCACGCCAGACGGGCAGATTTACTTTTTCCCACTGCTTTGTTTCGGCCGATTTATAGGCTGCGTCCAGCACAGCATTTACTACGTATCCGTCGTAGAAGGTTTCTGCGGGGTCGCGGCCGTCTTCCTGCGCCGAAAACATGTCCGTAAACATGTGATTATAACCCAGATCATTCACTTCATCGCCCACTGGAAACAGCCAGCCCGTGGTCGATTCGGCTTTTTCCGCTACGTAGTCGGCGCCTTTTCCCGACGTGTACATTTCGAAACCTGTCCGCAGAAAGTTATTGATCCATATCGTACCTTCGGTGCCCATGACTTCGTCGCGCAGGTCCATCCCGCCCCGGAATGTCCAGCTTACTTCAAACTGCCCGATAGCGCCGTTTTCGTACTTGACAAGCGCAATGGCGTGATCCTCGGCCTCAATCGGTTTAACCTGCGTAGCGGCCCAGCACATTACTTCGACAGGCTTTACGTCTTTCCCAATAAAATTCCGGGCAATTTCGACGCAGTGACAGCCCAAATCGAGCATGCAGCCACCACCCGCCTGCTCTTTATCCCAAAACCAGTCTGAATGCGGGCCAGGGTGCGTTTCGCGGGATTTAGCCCAGAGAATACGACCAAGCGCACCATTCTTAACGCTATCCAGCGCCTTCAGGAACTTAGGCGTATAACAAAGATCTTCCAGATAACCGGCAAAAATTCCGGCTTCTTCTACGGTTTGCATCATGCGCAGCGCTTCGTCGGCGTTACGTCCCAGCGGCTTTGTGCACACCACCGATTTTTTATGCTCCGCGCACAGATTGACGGCCGTTTCGTGGATATTATTGGGCAAAGCAATACAAACCATATCAACGTCGGGATGTGCAATCACTTCTTCCATATTGGTCGACGCAAAGTCGCAACCGTAGTCGGCTTTAAATTTATCGGCGGTTTCCTGACGGCGGGCGTAGATGGCCACAACCCGATCGCGGCTGCGTTGTCCGTGAATAGAATCAGCGTAAAAGCGACCGATAAAGCCGCCACCGAGCATAGCAATACGTTGCATGAGATAAAGGTTAGGGTAAAAGGTTAATCCGTACTTTCGCAGCGTTAAATATGAGAAATCTCTGCTGATTCACGGACGCATGCCCAATATTTTTGACATCAATACTATTTTCTTTACCGTATGGGACTATCCAATGAGTTATCTGGAGTTTTTTGGCGGAACGACGGGGGCAGTGGCTGTTTGGCTTTCGGCGCGGGCAAACGTATGGAGCTGGCCGATTGGAGCGATTAGCGTATTGCTGTTCTTCTTTCTGTTTTATCAGATTCAGTTATACCCGGATATGTTTTTGCAGGTGTTTTTCTTTGTTACGAACATCCAGGGCTGGTGGCGCTGGAAACACCCAAAGCAAAACGAAACCGATCGTCATCAGGAACTACGTATCAGTCGAACACCAGTCCGTCAGTTGATTATCTGGACCGTATCAGGCTTAGTAGCGACGGCTGTGATGGGTTCATTTGCCAGCAATTTGCATGAGTGGTTTCCTGTATTGTTCAGCAAACCCAGCGCTTTCCCCTATCTCGACTCGTTTACCACCGTTATGAGCATTGTTGCTACGTTTCTGATGATTGAAAAACGGGTAGAATGCTGGTACGTCTGGCTGGTTGTCGATGTTATTTTAACCTACATGTATTTCACAAAAGGTGTCAAATTAGTGGGTATTGAATACTTTGCATTCTGCTTCATCGCTGCTATAGGCGCGTGGAACTGGACACGAGAATATCAAAGCTATGAGAAGCAGCCAAGCCGGCTATAGCTTAGTAATTCTATCGAAAGCCATTCCAACCATTGGCTACATTTAAGAATCTGTTCAGTAAAGGATCATGCCGATGCGATACGTTATACTTGTTTTTTCTTTACTAATTGCCGGGAGTTGCTCGAAGCCGGGTAACGTAACACCGTCAGATACAATTGTAGGCACCTGGCGACTGACAGCTTATTGCAAACCTGCCAGTAGTTCTGCCTGTACAGCTGTTAAAGTTCCATCTGGCAAAAGCGTGTTTGTTGCGTTCGGCAAGGATGGAAAATTTAATGAGACTTACGAGAATACCAAACCCATTGAGTATAGCTTTTTAGGCTGTGGTAGTGGCGACTATACCATTGAAGGGAATAACATACGTATTGTAGCACTGTGTATGTCATCTACAAGCGGAAGATTAATGCAGCTGGTGTCGGTCAATAATAAGCAATTGATATTAAATCCGTTTGGCTCAGGCGAATATACTTTTGAGAGAGAGTAACACACTACGTATGTATCCACCGACCTGCCTTTGACAGTAAACAGCCGAAGGGTTTTTGAACAGTAGGGAAACGAGATGATGGCTCGTTATCGCAACGAACTCAACACCTAACTGTACTTATAAACTGATTAGCGGCATCTGTGCAGAACGTTGAAAAAACTGCCAAATTATTAGTCAACCAAATTGCGTATAAAGCTGATCAACATACACAAAAATAGGACGTTTCTTAGATAGTCAATTATAATTCAATAATCAATAAATAGAAATATTCAAAGAAATTGAGCTTATAAAGCACTGATAATTATGATATTACTCATTTTGTACTATAATTTTGCAGAAGGAATCAAACTATGAACCTCTATGGCAGTTGCCAAACAATTTCTCAAAAGCAAACCTATTGCAAAAGTAACGTTTGAGTTGCCGGCAGAAGCCGTCAACGGTGCAAAAACGGTCGCTCTGGCCGGTGAATTCAATAGCTGGGATGCCTCCGCTGCAGCGTTGAAGAAGCAAAAAGATGGTTCGTACAAAACCACGGTTGAATTGCCTGTGGGTAGCGAGTACCAATATCGCTACGTTCTGGATGGCACAACCTGGATCAACGACTGGGCTGCTGACAAATACGTCTCCAGCGGTGTTGCCGGTGAAGAGAACTCCGTTGTTGTTCTCTAAGAAGATCTTTACTTTACTATATAAAAAGGGTAATCAGCATCTTTGATGATGTTCTGATTACCCTTTTTATATGATAAGCCCGCAGGCTTTTATACGGTAAAACTATCCGATTCTACGTAAGCCTTAATCAACGCCATTTCTCCTTCTTTTCCGGGTTTTGAGTTACCATGCTCCATGCCGAATATGAATTCTTTGTTTGCCGCTTTCTGCTTATCGTAGATGTATTTAAATACGTTCTTGTAATTGATTTCGCCCGTTGTTGGCT
>NZ_JBMDWV010000142.1:0-11109 GCF_048594605.1 Spirosoma sp. | reverse complement strand
GTTCTGTGCAGCTTGGTCCTGAGTTTGTAAACAGTAATTTAGATTGGCAATGCCTGGTGCTGCTGGCAATGGTTTGATCGTAACGGTAAGTGTGGCTTTGGGGCCTTCGCAGCTTTCTACCGTTTGAGAAACCCTGAAGGTTTGAGTTCCGGTTGCGCTGGTTGCTGGCGTCGGCGCCACATCCAATAATTTATCCGCGGCATCATACCATTTTAGATTTTGCCCATTGGCAGTTAATTGGGAGGCTGCACTTGTATTACAGAAGCTGACCGAGGTTACTACTGGTGGGGCAGGCAAAGCTTTAATTGTTATATTAATAGATGCCCGTTGGCTATAACAGCCACTTTGTCCGATTTGATAAACAGAAAAAGTCTGGTTGCCAGGAATATTAGTGTGGGGCGTGGGCGCTGTGGTTGAGGCAGGTAAGCCAGGAATAACCCAGCGTAGACTTGCTCCTGTCTCGGCTGTGGCTTGTAAGGGTTGTGATTGTTGAAACTGGCAATAAGCGAGATTAGGACTAGCAACTGTGGGTGTTGCAGTTGTCCCAACTGTTACTTGAAGAGTAGCTTGAGGACTTTCACAGTTATTTAAAGTCTGGCTCACCTTAAACGTTTGAACACCAGCTTGTCCAATTGATGGGACTGGGGCTGCGTTTAAAGGGCTACCCTCTACATTATACCATTTTAAACCTGTTCCCACAGCAGTTAATGCTCCAACATTCTGTGCAGGTTGATCTGGTGTTTGTAGGCAGTATGTAAGATTAGTCACTCCCGGTGCAGCAGGTAAGGCATTAACTGTTACATTAATAGACGCCCGCGGGCCTTCGCAGCCATTAATTGACTGACTAACATAGTAGGTAGAGGTGCTTGGTGCTGATGTAGAAACGGATGGAGCATTTGCTGAAGCGGTACCTCCGGTTGCACTTGTGCCATACCAGTTAAGACTTCCACCTGCCGAGGGAGTTGCATTTAAGGTTACTGAACCATTTTGACAGACCGAGACTGGGACTACACCTGGTGCCACTGGAGTAGGATTAACGGTTACAGCAATAGCGGCTCGTGGTCCCTCGCATCCGTCTATTGTTTGGCTAACGTAGTAAGTCGTTGTTCCTGGCGTAGTATTGGAGGGAGTCGGCGCGGTGGCTGAAGCAGTACCTCCAGTTTGATTCGTTCCGTACCAGTTGAGCGTACCTCCTGATAAAGAAGTAGCTGTTAGTGTTGGTGGAGGAGAGCCTTGACAAAAAGCTACCGGTGAGACACCTGGCGCTCCAGGTGCTGGCTTCACTGTAACGACGATGCCTGCTCGTGGGCTTTCACAGCCATTAACAGTTTGGGTAACGTAGTAAGTCGTTTGTCCTGGCGCGGCAGTACTGGGAGTTGTAGCTGCCGATGAGCCATTCCCGCCTGTTGCGTTGGTGCCATACCAAAGAAGGTTTTGTCCAGTTGCAGTTAGAGGGGTTGCGCCCGTGCCTTGGCAATAGGGTGATGGAGTGTTACCAGTAGGAGCTGCAGGTAATGCATTGATCGTAACAGTAAGTGAAGCTTTCGGGCCTTCACAGCCATTGACGGTTTGAGACACTTTGAACGTTTGAGTTCCGATCGCGTTAGTGCTTGGCGTCGGTGCTGCGTCTAATAGTTTATCCGCGGCATCATACCATTTTAAATTTTGCCCAGTAGCTGCCAGTTGGGAAGCTGGAGCATTATTACAAAAACTGACGCTGGCTACACCGGGAGCAGATGGCGCGTTATTTACTGTTACCACTATACTGGCTCGTGAACTTTCGCAACTGCCAATGCTTTGGCTAACGTAATACGTTGTGGTGCCTGCTGCACCTGTTGATGGGGTGGGCGCTCCAGACGAAGCTGTTCCCCCAGTTTGATTCGTGCCATACCATTTTAATGTTGCTCCGCTGGCTGCAACGGCTGTGAGGGCAGACGCTGACTGACCTATGCAGTAGCTAACCGCGCTTGTTCCTGGTGGAGATGGAGCACTGGTAACTGCAAGATCACTTGTGGAACCCGTCCGGGCAGGACTATTAGATACAACCCTGATCTTATAAGCACCAGTAGCTATTGCAGGTAGTGTAACGTTAATCGGAACGGCACTTGCACCGGAAACAGAACCTATAACTGTAGGACTAGCCGAAAAAGCACCAGTAGCATCGGATACTTGGGCTGAGAATGTATTCGTTGCCGAGAACGTTCCCGTTATGGTGTAGTTAATGGTAATAGTTCCTCCAGAAGAACAGAGGCTAGATGGGGTAATGGGCCCGGTTGTGATTGTTTGAGCAGTGCTACGCGTTGTTAAGCTGGCAAAACACAAACAAACAAATAAATAAAAGTAGAAAGTACGTCTCCGCATACGTATCAACATTATAACAATTATTGCATAAAGTTAACGCATTTGTAGAGGATATGAAGAAAGTCATAAAGTGGATACATATTCATTGCTTGTAAAATGAAGTGTATCTGGTTGTATTCTATTGCTAATCAATCTTTTAGCTATTGCTTTGATTTCATTTATGTAGTAAATCTTTTAAGACTTGGGTCGAATAAAAAATGCCCCTGCATGCAGGGGCATTTTGACGTAATTGTCATTGTAAAATGATCGCCTGAAGCCTAAAGGAGTTGTTACTGAACAGCGCTATAGATCAACTCATGAATTCGCCGACGAAGCTTTGTCGTATTGATCGAGTTATTGCCTGCTGTCGGGTAAATTCGGTTTGAAAGAAATACAAAAACTAACTCTTCGTCAGGATCGACCCACACTACGTTACCAGTAAACCCTGTATGTCCGAATGAGCGGGCTGAAGCTTGATGAGCTAAATAGACGCTGCTGGTACTTTCAGGATTAGGTTTATCCCAGCCTAATGACCGATGGCTTCTGTTGCTTAACGTTTGAGTAAAGAAAGGAACCGTCATTGGGCTAAAGATACGCGTGTCGCCATATACGCCCTTCTGGAGGTTCATTTGTAATAAGGTGGCAATCTCGCGGGCATTTCCAAATAAACCGGCATGACCCGAAATGCCGCCCTGCACAGCTGCCATCTGGTCGTGAACTGTACCTACAAGTAGTTGATTGCGATAATACGTATCCTGCTCGGTTGGGGCGCATTGGGGACGTAGTAAACGTTGCAGGGGAGTAAAACCGAGCTGGTGAAGACCTAATGGTTTGTAGACGTTCTCCGTGACAAACTTGTCTAATGGCTCTTTGCCAACCCGTTCAACAATTTTTTGTAAAGTCAGAAAATTTAGATCACTATAAACATAGGCTGGCTTACCCGTCTCGTCGAGTTTGCGCGACATGGGTGATTGAACAACCCATTTCCATACAGAATCTTTTAAAGCAGGAACCCCCCAGAGTGTTGGTGCAATTTGAAGGGTATGTAAACTATCGCGAGTAATGGAATAATACTCAGCTTTCAAACCACCACCGGGCAAACGCGTGCGGTCCCAGGTTGTTGGATAATAAGACACCATGCCAGATTGGTGCCAAAGCAGATCCTGAAGCGTAATGTTCTGTTTATTCGTGTTACGTAGTTCCGGCAAATAAAATGAAGCCTTTTGGCTCAGATCAATCTGCTTGCGATCATATAAAACCATCACCGATTGCAACGTAGCAAGTACCTTGGTAAGCGACGCCAGATCGTAAAGTGTTTCATCCGTTACTTTTTCTGCACCAGCCGCATACGTCAATGCACCAAAGTTTTTGTTATAAACAATCTTTCCTTTACGAGCAACCAGAATCTCACAACCCGGCACTACGCGATTTTTAACTGCTGTCTGGGCAATGGCATCGATCTGGCTTAGTACGCTCGATTTCATGCCGACGCTTTCCGGGGAACCGGAGGATAACCGCCCCTCGGGGTTCACAGTCAGGCCCGTACCTATCTTGAGTTCGCCCATCGAAATTGGTAGCATTCCACGCGCTCCCAGGCCACCGAATAATACTTGTGGCACTACGTGTTGCATATCGTCGAGTTCCTGGTAAGCACAAACCAGTGCATCGGCACTTGCAAATTGCGGCAAACTATAGGGCGACCCAAAAGCCGTAACAATCACCTTTATACCGCGCTGTTTCAAATGACTGATCAAGTCAAGTGATCCTTTTGTAATGCCGTATTTTCGGGAGGCAGATTCGCTCATCCGATGAAAACTCACGACAGCGGTATTGGCATCGCCGAGCTGGTTTAGAATATTGTTTACCTCGATTTCTGAAGCCGGCTTTTCAGCGACCGAAATTGTCTTAAATGGAGCGTATTGATTTAATGCCTTCTGAAATACATTGCCAGATTCGGCCCCAATAGCTATTGAAACCAAACGTAACGTATCCAGGCGATTCAACGGTAAAAGGTCGTTCTGGTTAGTTGTCACCGTAACGGCGTGTTCGCAGAGCTCCTGCTTTAACAGCTTTGCTTCAGGCGAATTCAAATCCGAAGCCAACCCGTTTAAATCAATGGGTTTATACTTATTGAGACCCGCCCAATACTTTGCACGCAGAATCTTTTTTACTTTTTCATCAATAAATTCCTGCGAAATAACTCCGTGTTGAATTGCATTCAGGATATTCGTGGTAGCCTCCCGAACATTTTCAGGATACAGAAGGATGTCGTTTCCAGCAATCAAGGCGCGCAGATAAACGTCTGTTAACTTCGGCGACCGATTAATGCCCGCCATATTCAATGCATCGGTGAAGACCAACCCACGGAAGCCTAGCTCTTTTTTAAGAAGCTCGGTCACAATTTTTTCCGATAATGTAGCCGCGAGCGCAGGCGTATTGTCCATTACTGGCACATGCAAATGCCCTGTTACTACGCCCATTAAGCTATCTGCAATCAGTTTGCGGAAAGGATACAGATCAATCTCCCGCATCTGTTCCGACGACCGGCTGATTGTCGGTAATGTATGATGCGAGTCCGCATTCGTATCACCATGACCCGGAAAATGCTTAGCCGTAGCAATAACGTGTGTTTGTTGCAGGCCACGCATATAAGCCGATGCCTTTAATGCTACGTTCTCCTTAGACTCACCGAATGACCGCACACCAATAACTGGATTTGCGGGATTGCTGTTAATATCAGATACAGGTGCAAAGTTGATATGAATTCCCAGCCGTTGGCATTGTCGACCAATTTCGGCACCCATGCGATAGATTAATTCATTATCCCGGATTGCACCCAGCGCCATTTGCTTTGGGAAATCCATTGTACTGTCGAGACGCATTCCCAACCCCCATTCACCATCGATACCAATTAGTAGTGGAACTTTCGATTGGGCCTGATAGCGATTAGTTAGCACAGCCTGACGATAGGGACCGCCCTGAAAGAAAATCAACCCGCCAATATGGTTTGTCTGAATCAGGTGATCGATATATTGATAGTGATTCTCATGACGATTTGAGAAGGCAGCTACCATAAAAAACTGGCCGATTTTTTGATCAGGGGTTAACGACTGAAAAACGCTGTCTACCCAATGCTGGCCACTATCGGGAAGGTTAAATACTTCAACGGGCCGGGCATCCGGTCCGAATTTGTACATAGCAAGTTCAGGGCGGCTGTTACGAGTCTCTAATCGTTTCGTTTCGCCTTTAGTAAAAGCAGTATGAGAAAGTCGGGCCCATACGTTACGTCCTGGCTTCATTAAGCCAAAGGCAGTTAATAGACTGACGAACAGGAGGCCGACAAGTAAAATAGGTCGTACAACAGTGTTCCGCATGGGTACTCAATAAATAAAATGTTGCGATTTGCTACAAGAAGTGATTTCTGGCTAAACCATAAAAATAGCTAAAGCCTATTGAAATCAATAGCCTATCATTGAATTATCTAAATTTTTAACGTAATAATATAGATAAATAGTTTTCGCTAATGGATTAATACAAAATTAAAAATTCGGAAGTTTATTATTTGGTAGGAAAGAATGATGGAGAAAACGTTGGGGCTGAACGTAGTAACAGCCAGATAGAGGAAGTGAGAAGTTGAAGAATGGGCCTAATAACTCGTATTGATATACGTAGAATTTATCCTATACGAATTTTGGTAGCATCTAAAGGAGAAAGTAATAGAAATAATAATTAATAGATGTACTTGTGGAGAATTGGGAGGGTAGCAAGCAGAGATAGAGACTCGTTAGTAATTTGTGATTACAATAAATTAGTCGCCTTGGTAATAATCAGATTTTTACAATGCCTTAGTAAATCGGAGTTGTGATAATAGTGTTACTAAGCCCTGTCCAATTGAATTTTTGGGCAGTTGGACCGTATGTTGCCAGCAGGATGAAGCTGATGCTTTGGTTTTAACGGATGATACTGATGCTTTAGCCCGGAGCTGCTTCCGAGCCGCAAAAATATTGTGAGGATGCCCCATGCTGAATGCCTGACCACTCAGACCCACTAACAAAATTCCGATGATTAAGAGCCCTTTCATGAGTATTTGCTTTAATTACAATGCAAAGATATATGCTTAATTGTGTATCTTGCAATACATAGTACTATATTTTTTGAAAAATATTTTTAATAATTAACCAGTCTGCCAATCAGTGATTGGCAGACTGGTTAATTATTAATTCAGAATTATGCGTTTTACGGCTCCATCTTCATTTTGTGTCACTGTAATAAAGTACACACCCTGAGGATTTTTTCCCAGATCAATTTGACCAACAAATTCACCTGAGAAGTCTTTAATTTCACGTTTTGCTACCTCTTTACCTTTAGGGCTCGTAACCACAATACTCACATCACCTTTTGAAGGCGCTGTGAAGCGAACATTCAACTGAGCCCGATCAGGGTTGTTGGGATATGCATCTAACCCACGGATGGTGGATGGCTTTACATTGAAATTACGTGCCCAGTCTTCAAATGGTCGGGCAATTTGCCGATCAAAATCTTTAGGAAACTGATATTTGAACTGTCTGATCTGATCTGCCAGTGAATCGGCGTGTACGCGCATTTCGTACTGCCAAGTCCGGTTATTTTTGAAATCTGGTTTATCCCAGAAATCCGGTGCATTTCTGGGAAGCGGACCGCGTTTTGCGTAAGCATCGGATGGGGCGCGTTTTTTATTTAGTTTACTACGTTCACGCGTTACTGTCTTATCTATACCGTCATCTTCAACAATGATTGTCATTTGACGACGTCCACCATTTTTTCGGGTAGCCTTAAGCGAGTCAACTAATTTCATGACGAGCTTATCCCGTTCCGGATCATTCATACCATTCAGGTGATACGTACGTTCGATCTCACGAACCTCATCGCCGTTACGTTCAATTATCCGAACGTTTACATCGTTGTGATCCGGCTTTGGTGATGGATTTCCTGACTTTTGAGCAAGAGAAACGCCATGGACTGTGCCTAAAACCAGCAGGGCCAGAACGAACCGGTGTCCTGCAAAAACTGTTTTTTTCATAATCAGAAAAAGGGTAAACCAAGGAACGATAAGTTGTCAAACCGATTGATACATTGGTTGTTAAAGTTTGTTAACGATCCAATGATCAGCAGTTAGGGTTCGTACTTTTACTAACCGCTACGATCGGTACCTTATAGATGAGAAAGGCGGGCGAAGGTTGCATGAGGAGATAAAAAAATGTCAAAACAACGCATACGCTGGATTGTTGTGCTGATGGCCGTAGGGTTGTTGGGCCTTGTTGGGCTTCAGCTTTACTGGATTAATAGTGCGCTGCAATTACAGAAAGAACAGTTTGCTTACAAAGTTACAGACGCCTTGCAGGAGGTTGTACGAACCCTGGAACGGCAGGAAATCGTTTACCTGACAAAGCAGCGGATTCGGGCGCGTAAGCAGCAGAATCAACTGATGTCAATCGCAAAAAAAGAAAGTAGGCAAGTTACCGATAAACCTACCGAACCGCGGGCTCCAACGACTGAGGGCGAACGAATAGTACAGACAAAACGACCGGATTATTCACCGAAGTCGCAATCGTCTAATTACCAGATGAGGCCATCAGGCGCGTCACCAGCAGGGGCAGTAGCTGTACAGTCAGATATTTTACACCCCATTGTTCGACCGCTTACCCCTGAGCAGATGGCAGTCGTTGAAGAGTTTTTTCGCCAACAGGATGAGCTAATGGCTGTTGGCGACTGGCAAACTCAGTTAGTGCAGCAACAACAGTTTGATCATTGGGTTGAAAACGTATTAACAAATGAATTGAATCGAATTAATATTGAGGTTAGTCAGTCGTCCCACCGGCGAGATTCGATAGCCCGGCTAGCCAGAAAACGGGCGCGTGCTCTTCAGCAACGTAAGGCGGAAAAAACCAGTGCTATAACTTCACCTTCGTCAGGCGCGGCAACTCGCCCGGCAAGTTTGAGCCAGCATCGAGCTGAGGAGCAATCACATATGATTAAGGACGTACTGAAAGGGCTACTTCTATCAGACCGTCCTATTGAGGATCGTGTAAATCGGTTGGCGCTCGATACGTTGCTCCGGCAGGCATTAACAGAGCGTGGTATCAATATTCCGTTTGCATACGCCGTTCGGACCCGTCAGCGGCCTCAGTTTTTGTTTACCTCGTTAAGCGTGGACGCACAACAGTTCGATGCTAATGGATATAAAGCCGCTTTGTTTCCTAATAATTTGCTTGAAACAGGCAATTACGTTTACGTATACTTCCCGACGCAACAGCAGTTTATTCTGGATAGGCTCGGCTTTACGTTTGGCGCATCGGTTGTACTGATTCTGGTTATTCTGGCGTGTTTTTACATTGCGATCAGCACCATTGTGAAACAGAAAAAACTGGCCGATATTAAGAATGACTTTATTAATAATATGACTCATGAGTTCAAGACACCTATTTCGACAATTTCGCTGGCGGTTGAAATGGCGCAGGAGCAATTGCAGTCAGACGTAATGGTGACAGATCGTAAGCCATTACCCGATTCGATTACCCGACCCGATTTGCGCCTGAGCCGTTATATGGGAATCATTCGTGATGAAACTCGACGACTTGGGTCCCATGTAGAGAAAGTGTTGCAAATGGCGCTGTTAGATCGTGGAGAGATTAAACTTAATTTCTCATCCGTCAATGTGCACGATGTAATCGAAAAAGTGCTAAATAACCTGGGTCTGCAAATTGAACAGCGTGGGGGAGAAGTGGATTTAAATTTTGATGCCGATCGGGAAGTTGTCGAAGCGGATGAGCTTCACTTGACAAACATTGTTTACAATCTGCTAGACAACGCGCTTAAATATTCACCAGAAAGCCCGCACATTACGCTCACGACCCGAAGTCTTCCGGAAGGTGTTAGTATTATGGTCGCTGATGAAGGGGTTGGTATGACGAAAGACCAAACCAGCCGAATTTTCGAGAAATTCTATCGCGTTCCTACTGGCAATCGGCACGATGTAAAAGGTTTTGGACTAGGGTTGAGTTACGTAAAGAAAATGATTGACGAGCACCACGGACAGATTCAGGTAGAAAGTCAACCGGGAAAGGGCAGTTCGTTTGAAGTTATTTTGCCATATAAACAAGAAAGCCAATAGTTGACAGTTTAAGCATTCATTAATGGCAAGTTAAACTATCGGCTGTTGGCTGACGACTTATTTTTATGCCTACCATTTTATTAGTCGAAGACGACCCTAATTTAGGGCAACTGGTTCAGGAATACCTGACCATGAAGGGGTACACAACCGATCGGGCAACTGATGGTAATCAGGGCCTTCAACACTTTATGGCGGGCAATTACGATTTGTGCATCTTCGACGTAATGATGCCCAAAAAAGACGGTTTTACGCTGGCTAAGGAGGTTCGGATGGGAAACCGTGACGTACCTATTATTTTCCTGACGGCTAAGTCAATGCAGGAAGATGCCATTCAGGGATTCAAGGTTGGAGCCGACGATTACATAACCAAGCCTTTCAGTATGGAAGAATTGTTGCTACGTATTCAGGCAATTCTCCGGCGTTCTCAGCGGCTGACCGATACGTCTGAGCCTGCTACGTATCAAATTGGTACATTCGCTTTCGATTATCCTCATCAATTATTGACGCATAATGGGACTGCCCAGAAACTAACCAGCAAGGAATCGGAGTTATTAAAACTACTGGCACAGAATCTGAATCAACCCGTCAGTCGTAGCTTCGCCCTGAAAATGGTTTGGGGAGACGATTCTTACTTCAACGCCCGAAGTATGGATGTATATGTGACAAAGCTACGTAAGTACCTAAAAGAAGACCCGGCGGTTCAACTCGTCAATGTGCACGGTGAAGGATTTAAATTAATTGTATAAAAGTCGATAGTTGTTAGTCAGCGCTGTCGACTGTTGACCAACGACTATCGATCAACTATGAATTTAATACGTCGTCCACGTCGGAATCGCCAATCGGCTGTTATTCGCGACATGGTTCAGGAAACTCGCCTATCCGTTACTGATTTTATCCTGCCTGTTTTTATTATAGACGGGCAGAACGTTCGTTCAGAAGTAGCCTCTATGCCGGGCATTTACCGCTTATCGCTGGATCTGCTGCTGGGCGAAATCCAGGAATGTGTGGATCTAGGCGTTAAGGCATTTGATCTTTTCCCCAATCTACCTGAATCAAAAAAAGATAAATACGCTACCGAAAGCTATAATCCGGATGGATTATATTTAACAGCGATACGGACTATAAAGGATCAATTCCCAGATGTGGTTATCATGACCGACGTAGCAATGGACCCATACAGTTCGGATGGCCACGACGGTATTGTTGAAAATGGCAAAATATTGAATGATCCGACCCTGGAAGTTTTAGGTAAAATGGCCTTGGCTCAAGCCCAGGCTGGAGCTACCCTGATTGGCCCATCAGACATGATGGATGGCCGTGTCGGATATCTCCGTCAGGTTCTTGACGAAGGAGGCTTTCACGACGTAGCGATCATGTCGTATGCTGCCAAGTACGCCAGTGCTTTCTAAGGGCCCTTTCGTGATGCGTTGGATTCAGCCCCAAAATTTGGTGATAAAAAGACGTATCAGATGAACCCAGCTAATAGCCGGGAAGCGCTAATCGAAGCTCAGCTTGATTTTGAAGAAGGTGCTGATTTTTTGATGGTGAAACCTGCGATGGCGTACTTGGATATTATTAAATTATTGAATGATAACTTCCATCTGCCCATAGCCGCTTAC
>NZ_JBMDWV010000141.1:0-21378 GCF_048594605.1 Spirosoma sp. | reverse complement strand
GGGTTTATTCAAGCCAACTAGCATAAAGCTCAGCGCTGATGCCGTGTATGCCATAGTATCCGTACCGTGCAAAATCACGAAACTATCGTACTGCTCGTAATTCGCCTGAATGATCTGTGCCAGTTCGACCCACACAGCGGGCTTCATATTCGACGAGTCGATGATCTCGTTTAGCGTCAGCAGCGTTATATCAAAGGCGAGACGGTGGAGTTCGGGAAGTCGGTCCAGTACCCGCTCGAAATCAAACGGAACCAGTTGACCCGTTTTCTGAGGTCCTGCCGTACGATCATACACCATCCCGAACGTACCACCGGTATAGATCACCAATACAGAAGGGCGAGACTGGTGCAGCGATCCGGGGTTGACGTGAACAGTTTTATAAGTCATTGTCAGTAAATCGGTTAAAAGATTGTAGCCAGGAATTATGGCCAGAGAATAAGGTTACTCTGGCAGTAAATTGGCATACAAAGCCGGAAGCAACGACAGTGCATTGGCAGTTGTATGCCGCGCTACGTCGTCAATACTGATTTGTTTAAGATCGGCCACACGCTGGGCGATAAGCTGTAAATAAGAAGGTTCGTTACGTTTGCCTAGGTAGGGTACTGGTGCCAGATAAGGTGCGTCGGTTTCGAGAACCAGATGCTCCAGCCCGATCTGCGGCAATACCGTATCCAGTCCCCCATTTTTAAACGTACTGACTCCCCCAACACCGAGCTTGAAACCTAAATCAATGGCTCGATTTGCTTCGGCGAGCGTACCAACAAAACAGTGAAAAATGCCGGTCAAGCCCGTTAGTCCCAGTTTTTCAATCAAATCAGCCGCTTCGGCGAAAGCGTTACGTCCGTGGCCCGACCGTGTATGCATCGAAACAGGAAGTTTTTGTTCGGCAGCCCAACGTAGCTGCCTCTCAAACGCCACAAATTGCTGATCAACATAGGTCATATCCCAGTAAAAATCCAGACCAATTTCGCCAACAGCCATAAATGCGTTACGATTCAACTGATCGGCAACCACGGCCAGCTCTTCTTCGAACGTATCGTTAACATAAGCAGGATGTAACCCCATCATAGGCAGGCAACGATCTGGGTACTGATCAGCCAGATCCATCATTCCTGATACGGTTTCGCGGGCACAGTTAGGCATCCAGATTTGGCTGATCTGCTGTTTCTCAGCCCGTTGTAGCATTTCTTCCCTATCCTCAAACTGGGCATCATAAATATGGGCGTGGGTATCAATAAGCGTCATGATTAGGTAATTTGTGAAATCATACAGCCATAGGTCTATAAAATTTCGACCAAAAAAGGCGCCTGGAGGCTACTAATTCAATACCTCTACAACTGTATAACTTCATCACTATTTATAGTTTCGTCCTTTCCACTCGATCCCGGTTGGCAACAGGTAAAAAACCACGGATAGTGGACCGATGATAAGTTGATAAATTTCAAATAGCAACGCATATGGCCATAAGCTGGTTCGGCGCAGACGGCTCAGACCGAAGGAAATGACCGTTGTTTGTACTAACAGTTTCATTACGTATAAACTAACGGCCATTACCGGGCTAAACCAAGCCACCAGCAGCAGCAACGGCCCCGTCAGGTATTGAACATAGAGGGCAATGACCATCCAGAGGGGCAAGTCCATCGCCCCACGCATCCAGCGTTTTCGCTGAAGAAAAAAGGCCGGGAACTTATCAACGGGTTTCGTTCGGGCAAGTACCTGCTCGTTCAGCAGGTTTTTAAATCCGTACCCTTTTCCTGTAACTGCCCGAAACAGGGTGTAGTCTTCGACCACCGAAAATGGTAGAGATTCGTACCCACCAATATTCAGATAGGCTTCTTTACTGACAACCATGTTGTTACCCATTGCCGTTACCGGAATCTCCAGGAAACTGACTATGTGCGTTAAGGTCAGATTATAAAGCCAGTCTATTGCCTGAAGTTTGTGGAAGACCTCAGGCCCTTCGGGCAACGTAACACCCGTGACAATGCCAACTTTCCCCGTAAACGAACGGCTCATTTTGATCAGCCAATCGGAGGGTACTTGTGTATCTGCATCGGTAAAGAACAGAAGCTGCCCCCGCGCCAGATGAATCAGCTGAGCCAGTACGTTGGCCTTGCCGGCAAGTCCTGGCTTGTTGGTTGAAATGGTAACGAGTCGATAATTCGGCTTGTCCGAAATGAATTGGGCCACAACCGACTCGGTCTGGTCAGTAGACTGGTCATTCCCGATAAATACTTCGACGGCCTGAGCCGGGTAGTTGAGTTGACTGATCGCCTGCAAACAATCTAGGATCGTACCTTCTTCATTTCGGGCAGCAATCAGAATACTCACCAGCGGATGGTTCGTATTCGGAAAATTACCATCTGACTGCCGGTCGACTAAACGATCAGTAACCGGCATAAACAGGCTGCGGAACAGCCCGGAACGAATAGCCTCGCTCAGCAAAATGGGCCAGTGTTCGCGGGAGAACGTAACGCATGGTAGGCCAGGCTTTCAGACTGTCGTGAAAAACTACAATTGAGCCGGGGGTGGTGTACTGAAGTGTTTTACGCAGACAGACTTCAGCCGACAGACGCTGATCAAAATCGCCCGTCAGTACGTCCCACATCACAATTGAATAATCTTCGATAACCTCAGCTACCTGCGATTTCTTGATACGTCCATATGGAGGGCGAAACAGGGCCGTTTCAACCCCTAACTGACGCTGGCATTTTTGGATATTTTCCAGATACGTAGCGTCGTCGGTTTTCCAGCCATTCAGGTGATTAAAGGTATGATTACCGACCATATGCCCTGCTTCGAGTACCTGATAAAGTACGTCAGGATGCTTCCGAACATTGTCGCCGATACAGAAAAAAGTAGCCTGTGCCACGTATTTGTCCAACTGCTCGAGCACAAATTCCGTTACGTCGGGAATTGGCCCATCGTCGAACGTCAGGTAAATGGTCGGTTCAACCTCATCCTCGATCTTCCACCAGAACTCAGGATAGACTGTTCGGAGCAAAAAATTTGATTTATGCAGAAAAAAAGACAAGGTGTTCAGATTTTAAAGTTCCAGGTGTTCGGTTCAGGATTCTAATCATCTGTGAATGAATTAGAACCGTTGAGCCGGAAACCCATCTAGTTGAGTTTACGTCCTTTCCAGATATAGCCTTTTCGCTGAGCAGCCAGCCCAAAGAAAACGACATAGAGCGGATAGATCAACTGCGTCAGCGGAATAACGCCCACCGACGATTTTTTTTGTAAAAAAACAAGAACTTGCCGTAAAAACAAAAACTCGGGTACGAGCTTCAATCCTATAACGACAAGAGCCACATTTCCGTTTAAAAAATTGAGCAACCAGCCCAAAACTGCCAACAAAGGTGCCGTATTACTCAGAAAAATGAATACGGCTAGCAGAGATGGCAACCAGCTGTCATAGGCCCGCCACTTACTTGCCCAGCGTTTGCGCTGGTTATAAAAAGCACTCCAGGACTGATGCGGCTGAGTCTGTACAATGGCTTCGTCACTTTTGAGAAACCGAATGCTATCAGGATACCGATTCGCAATTTTGTGCATCAGAAATTCATCATCGCCGGAAGCCAGATGATCAACTCCCGTGAATCCGCCAACCTCGCCAAATACTTCCTTTACGTAGCAAAGGTTAGCTCCGTTGCACATCGTCGGAATACCGAGTGCCATCGTACAGGCGCCGGTGCCAATCAGACTCGAGAACTCTACTGTTTGTAAGGAGTCGAAAACAGTTCGTTCGGTTGTAAACGTAACGGGTCCTGATATCAATTTTGCCCCGGTTTTTTCGTAGCACGTAGCAAAAGCGGCCAGCCAGTCGGGGCCGACGCGACAGTCGCCATCGGTTGTCATAATCAACTCACCCGTTGCCAGCGTGATGCTTTGCGTAATTGCTCGTTTTTTTGGGGAAGCCGAGCGTTCATTGGTCAGGGACAAGGGTCGAAGGGCATAAGGTACCCGATGCGCCATTCGTTCAACAATGGATAACGTAGCATCGGTCGACGAATCATCGGCAACAATCACTTCGAAATGCGGGTAGCTCTGCTGACAAAGGTCCTGAAGTAGCTTGCCGATGTTATCCGCTTCGTTACGAACTGGAATAACAACCGAAATAAACGGTTTTACATGCGCGTCCGCGTCAATCTGAATGGCTGGCAATCGCAACCAGGTAATCCAGAGCGTAAGCGTAAACAGCGCATACAAAAAGGCAACCGCCAGCAAAAAAATAGTCATTCGTCAGTATAGTCGTTAGTTGCCAACAGCCAGTTAACAAAGACTCGTAAGTGATATTCCTGACAAGCCCCTGGCAACTATGCTTTCCACTTTAATTTCCAGACCCAAATCAGTCCGACCAGTACAGGAGTTAAAATATTAGCCACCCAGAGAGTCAGTGTTGCTGTTAATAAAACAGGAATTGAAACCTGGTCAAACGGGGAAAATACCCAGAGCGCAGCCGCTTCCCGAACGCCCAGATCACTGAGCAGATTGAACGCTGGTGTAATCGTTTTCACCAGAAACACCATTCCTATTCCCGACGCCGAGATACCAGGCGTGAGTTGTATACCTACTGCTCGCAGAGCGAAATAAAACTGTATGGAGAAAACGACGTAACGTAGCGTAGCCATACCTAATGCCGAACCGATTTCTACGTTTGAATACAGCCCCGCTACGTTCCAATAACTTGAAAATCGCTGCAAGGTGGGTCGTCTTTCCAGCCAATATACCAGCGGCCGACGAAACAAGCCAAATACGATACCCCCTACGGATAACCCGATCAGTAACACAAGTAGCCATTGCCCGGCGGAGTTGTTACGTTCGGGTACGATTGTCAGATAGTGGGCCCAGGCACCCGTTCCCATCAGGATTGCTACGTAAAACTGCATGCCCCCCGACACCAACGACGCCCCGACGGCCTCTACCTGATGATTCCGTAACGAAAGCACCCGACCGGCGGTGTCGCCCAATTGCGCAGGTAAGGCAAATCCCAAGGATACCCCCGCCAATACACCCCGGTAAGCTTCCCAAAACGAAGTTTCGTTTAGCCGTCGGAGCAGAATCTTCCACTTAAGTGCTTCGAATCCCCAGTTTACCGGCGTCAATAAAAACAGTCCGGCAAGCCACTGTTCGGGATGGTCAACACCCCTGAGTTGATTCCGAACGGTTGCCCAATCGAAGGTTTGTTGCCGCACTACGTAACCAATGTAGGCTAACAGTCCGGCAAAAACAGCGATTTTTCCCCAGAAAATGATTTTTTTATCCGGTTTCAGCGACAAAACAGAGGAGAACACGTTACTTTGTAAAGAGTATAACGCCCAAATCATGATTATTACCCCCAATTCATCAACCGTTATCAAGGAGAAAATCATTCTCGGTGTAGACCCCGGCACGCAGGTGGCTGGTTACGGCGTCATTTCGGTGAAGTCGGGCGTGATGAGCATGGTTCAGTACGGCGTCGTTCAGTTGAGCAAATATAGTACGTACCAGCTGAAGCTCCAGAAACTATACGACACCATCCTGCGGTTGATTGACGAATACCACCCCGATGAGATGGCTATCGAAGATCCGTTCTTCGGCAAAAACGTGCAGGCCATGCTGAAACTGGGCCGAGCCCAGGGCGTAGTGATGGCGGCAGCCTTGTCGAGAAATGTTCCCATTGTTGAATACGCTCCCCGCCGGATCAAGCAGTCGGTAACGGGCAATGGAAATGCTTCCAAAGATCAGGTATCGCATATGGTTGGTCACTTACTAAAGGAAAACCTTGACCCTCAGTTTTTCGATGCGACCGATGCACTGGCGATTGCCGTTTGCCATCACTTCCATGAAAATGCGCTGCCAACAGTTTCTGGCAAGAAGACGAAAAAAGGTGCCTGGGGCGCTTTTGTAAGCGAAAATTCGGGCCGGATTTTGTAATCTGCTACGTATGTCCAACAACGCCAGGCCCCGCTTATTAGTCGTTGAAGATGAAGTTAAAGTTGCTACGTTTATTAAAAAAGGCCTGGAAACGCAGGGCTATCTGGCCGACGTAGCCCACGACGGACGGCAGGGAAAGCAAATGCTGGCCGCAACGGAATACGATCTGGCAATTCTGGACGTCAATCTCCCCTTCGTTAGTGGTCTGGAGCTGGCTCAGTACATACGCAGCCGAAACAAACCCGTACCGATTCTGATGCTGACGGCCCTGGATACCACGCTGGATAAATTGCTGGGATTTGAAGCTGGTGCCGACGATTATCTGGTAAAACCGTTTGAATTTCTGGAACTGCTGGCGCGGGTAAGGGCGCTGCTCCGCCGGGCAACACCGCCCGAAGAAGTGGATCGTGTATTGCGCGTGGCCGATCTGGAACTCGACCGCGATGAGCGCGTAGCCCGACGAATGGGCAAAACAATTGACCTGACGGCCCGCGAATTTACGCTGCTCGAATACCTGATGCGCAATGCCGGGCGGGTAGTGTCGAGGGTGGATATTGCCGAACAGGTCTGGGACGTCGACTTCGACACAGGAACCAACGTAATCGATGTGTATATCAGCTACCTACGAACGAAAATAGACAAGGACGCTCCGGTCAAACTGATTCACACGTTGGTGGGTATGGGCTACGTATTAAAAGAAAAATGAGCATTCGCAATGGGCTGACGCTACTGTTTACCATCATTGTATCAACGATGCTGGTCATTTTTTGTCTGTTTATTTATGCCATTACGTCGCAGCATCGTAAAAAAGATTTTCAGAACCGGCTAAAGGCTGAAGCCTACACCTCCGCCGAGCTTTTATTTGGGCAGGAAACCATTAGCCCAACCATTTACAAGCTACTGGATAAGAATCAGATTACGGTTCTGCCGCAGGAGGAGCTTATTATCTACGACAACTACAACAAAATCATCTACGAAAGCGGCAGCGATTACCTCAACATTACGCCCGCTACGTTAGAGCAGGTCCGGCAACGAAAAGAGATTTATTGGCAGGAAGGCAACCGCGAAATTGTAGGCATTCTGTTTATCGACGGCTCGAAACAACTGCTTGTATTTACGTCGGCAATTGACGTTTACGGGCTTGGTAATCAGCAAAATCTGGCAACCGTTCTGCTTATCGGCTGGGGGTTTATGACCGTATTGATGCTCGTAGCGGGGCGTTATTTTGCAGGACGTGCCCTGAACCCAATCAGTCAGATTAATCAGCGTATCGACGAGGTGAATGCCTCGCAGTTATCGCTACGTTTGCCCGAAGGCCCGCATCCCGACGAGCTGACGCAGCTGGCCCAGCGCTTTAACCGGATGCTCGACCGGCTGGAAGACGCCTTCCGTTTGCAGCGCGCTTTTGTCAGCCATGCGTCGCACGAATTACGCACTCCTCTAACCGCCATTACGGGCCAGTTAGAGGTATCGCTGCTGGCCGACGAAAACTCCGATGAACTCCGCGCTACGTTACACTCAGTACTCGACGACGTCCGTGGTTTGAATCGACTCACGAATGGCTTGCTGGGGTTAACTAAAGTAAGTATGGATGAATCGGCGGTACCGATGAGCCTCCTTCACATTGATACGTTGCTGGAACAGGTACGCAGCGAAATGAAGCGACTACATCCCGATTACATCATTCAGTTGATCGTTGTACCTCCTCCCCTTTCGGCACGCGATTGGCCACTGACGGGCAGCGATGCCTTGCTACGTACCGCTTTTTTCAACCTGATGGAAAATGGCGGCAAGTTCTCCCCCAACCATACGGTTCAGGTCGAACTGTCGGCTACGGGAAAAGCGCTACGTATCACTTTTCGGAACGACGGCCCCGCGATTCCGGCGGAGCAGTTGCCGGACATTTTCGTACCCTTCCGGCGAGGCCAGAACGCCAGCGGCATACCGGGGCATGGCATTGGCCTTTCCCTCACCGACCGTATCATCCGCCTGCATCGGGGCACCATTACGGTCGAATCTACAGACGAAACAGGCACGTTGTTCACCGTGACGTTCCCCGTTACGTAGCTACTAACGCATTTTCTAATTTCATTCTAATGTGAGTCTAACGCGAGCCTAACCCCGGTGTCGCACCTTTGTATTGTCAACGGAGCAATAGCCTTTCGCAACGCTCCTGACAATTACAACCAACTTGCATAACAGACATGAAAACCTCCATATTGATTCTCAGCCTTATCAGTTTATCAGCTCTTGTTGCCAACGCACAGGATGATCGCAAACTACGTAACGATCTGACGTACTCAACGCATAACTATAAACACCCAAACAAAGCGGCTGTGGCCCAGCGCTGGAAAGCCGATAAAAGTCTGGAAGTGACTCCGCCAGCCGCTGCTGTCAATCAACTGGCGAACTATAAACATCAAATGCCGGGTCTGGCTCCTGTAGGTGGCGTTGTGCTTCCGCACACACCGCAAACCGATGTGGCCGCCCGCAACTACAAAATTCAACGCGTAAGTCACGCAACGGCAGATCCTTCGCAGGAAATTTCCGTACGTTCACAATCGAAAGAAACACCGGCCGGTAACTAAGAAATCATGCATAAACTATCTGTAGGCTTTGCCGTTTGACGCTGCAGGTAGCTAAAAAAAACACCCCGATTCGCTGAATCGGGGTGTTTTTTTATGTTCCGACATAGAGATGATACGTTGATTTCCTAACGTAACGATACGTTGTTTTTCCCGGTAATAGAACTGACGGTTACGTGAGGAGGTGAATGTGTGGAATTATAGTCGGTGCGAGGGTGGATTCGGTTATGAAAAATGACGTACGTAGGCGCTGATGACTGAACCAAGCGAGTATATCTCCGCTGACGATTTACAAGTTTGGTCCCTACAACCAACAGGGCAACTAATGCCAGATAAAAAAGCATCGATTTCATAGCTGGTTTTTACCGATCAAAACGTGGAAGGCTTCAGATACAGCGCAGACAACCCAGAGTCGCGGGAATACAACACGGGAATGATTGTCAACCAGCGATGCTTCGACGTAACGTGCTTGGCAGGTGCTCATGAAAGTTAGTTTTGGGTAAGAGGAAAATAAACAACTCAAAACTACTCGTCAGATACGTTCAGACAAGCGCAAGTAGACGGCAGGTAAAAATTCCCCGATAACTGGTGGAAATAGGCTTGTGCGTGGTTATAGTCAGTCTATCCCGGCCGCTACATTCGATACGACAGATCATACTGAATCGACCCGTACACACGAAAAACCGAGAGTACACAGGTCGACGACGTAGCAGCACCGTCATTAATGGCCGGTTTCCAGTTTAGTTTGTCAGGTGTCCATTCGGGCATATTTCGGATGACCTGCTGCACATAACTAGATACGCCAGCCACCTGATAGTGAGCGGTTGACGCGGCATTAACCGATACGCTGACATTGACGACCTGACCAATTTCGTTGATTCTTAACGTAGCCGTAATTCTCCGGATTTGTTCGCCATCCAGCACCGAACTCAGTTTTTGTTTCAGGTAAGTCGCCAGATCATCGCGCTTACTGATGAATTTTGTTGGCTGGTAGAACGGCTCGCACTTATGCACTTCTCCCTCCAGATCGTAGCACTTGCTTTGCGTGATACGTCCATATTTATAGAATTCCCGACGTTTGATCGACCCATCTTCGTAGAAAACCATGAAAGGCCCCTGTAGCAGATCGTCCTTATATTCACAGGTTATATAAAGTTGCCCCGTTCGGTAAAGAATTTTCGTCGGGCCGTAGCGAACAACTCGGGAGATGCTGTCTAACTGAAAACCATTAGGCAGGTCTTTCGGTAATAGTTTGTAAGAATCGAGTCGGAACAGCTCTCCACTTTTTCGGAAAATCCGAACCGTAAAATATTCGTTGCGCTTACCATAGTACGAGATTTCCTCATCGTATTCATCGTGAGTGCGACGTACAGTATTCGAGGAAGCTTCCTGTGCAGAATCTGCCTGAGCCTGTACGTATTGAGCAGACAAAAGCCAGAAACATAAAGTAAGAAACGCTTTCATGACACAGGGTAAAGCTTCGACTAACGCACGGAAACTGCCAGTAAAGTACCTATGAATAACAACTGATTAATGCCCTGAATGGTTAGCAATCAACAGTTAAAACAATTTTAAGAAATTATTGAGTATTTATTATGCAGATTTTCCAGCAAACGATACGCCTGTCCGCCTACCCACGTGGATTTCATCTGATCACACGGACGATTGAAAACGAGTTCAAAGAGCTCCGGCAAATTCAGACAGGACTGCTACAGGTCTTTATTCAGCACACATCGGCCAGTCTGACCATTAATGAAAATGCCGATCCAACGGTACGTGGTGATTTTGAGCGCTTTTTCAATAAAACGGCGCCGGAAAATGCACCATACTACCAGCATAACTACGAAGGATCGGACGATATGCCTGCCCATCTGAAAGCAGCTATGCTCGGCAACTCCGTTACGATTCCGATTACAAACGGACGGCTGAACCTCGGCACCTGGCAAGGTATTTACCTGGGCGAACATCGTAACGATGGCGGACGCCGAACTCTGGTACTGACAGCCTGGGGAGAAACAATGAATCAGAAGTAATTTTATCGTAACAACCGCCAAACCTCGGCTGCGCTGGTAACGGGCAGCTGGCAGGCCCGGTTGTAGCAGACGTATACAGCGGTTTTTCCATCGATTGGCCCTCGTTGCTGCAGCAGCGGCAGTTCGCCTTTGTCGGTAGTGCCGCAGAGCACTTTGTTCGGATAAAATTCGGCATCTAATGCTCCCCGAAACTGATCGGCCTCAGGACCGACGATAGCAATTTCGGCGGTTGGTCGTGCCCGTAGTGCAAATAGAGCGGCCCAGTTGGTTAGGTAATCGGCATTTTGCTGAACCAATGGCTGGATTCGCCCGAGCATCTGGTCAGCATGATCGGCGTATTCCGGCCGTTCGAGCAGCAGACTAAGTACATACAGGTTCTCAGCCATCATCGAGTTTGATGACGGAATTACGTTATCGAACAGTTCTTTACGGCGGGCGATGAGTTCTTCGCTATTTTTATCCGTAAAGAAGAACATGGGATCAGGACCTGTTTCGGCCTTGCTAGTGTCTGAGAAATTGGCCACTACGTACTGCATCAACTGGTCGGCTTCTGTCAGCCAGTTTTCTGTAAACGTAGCCTGGTAAAGGGCCAGTAAGCCATCAATTACAGCCGCATAGTCTTCTAAAAAACCCGCCTGACGAGCCCGGCCATTTTTGTACGTATGCCATAACCGACCATTGCGGCTGTCGCGCATTTTCTTCAACAGAAAGAAACCCAGGCGTAAAGCCAGCGTCAAAAACTCCGGTTCGCCAAAAACACGGTAGGCGGTAGCCAGCCCTTTCAGCATCAACCCATTCCACGAACACAAAATTTTGTCATCCAGCCCCGGACGAATACGTTTGTTACGTAGATGCAACAGCCGGGTATGGGTAGCATCGAGTCGCACATTCAACTCTTCCAGCGACCAGCCCATACGTTCGGCAAAGGCTTCATCCCGTTCGGTTCGGTGCAGAATGTTACGTGGCGACATGCCATGCCCAGGGTCCCAGTTGCCCGTTTCCGTTAGATTATACAATTCGGCAAACCACTCATAATCGTCCCCCAAAGCCTGACGAAGATCCCATCCTTCAAAGGTGTAGAATTTACCTTCAACGCCTTCACTATCGGCATCGAGTGCGGAATAAAAGCCCCCTTCTGGACTGAGCAACTCACGCTGCGCGAAGCCAATTGTCTGATAGACTACGTGTTTATAAAGCGGACTTTTGGTCAGACTATAGGCTTCCGAATAGAGCGTCAGGAGTTGCCCATTGTCGTACAGCATTTTTTCAAAGTGGGGCGCAAACCAGTCGACATCCGTTGAGTAGCGGGCAAATCCACCGCCAAGCTGGTCATAAATACCGCTCAACGCCATACGGTCGAGGGTCAATTCAACCTGACGTAATGCGGCTTCATTACCACCCGTCGTAGCCATCGTTACGTCATAATAACGTAGCAGAAATCGCCAGATGCTGGGCATCGGAAATTTCGGAGATCGACGCAGTCCGCCTTTTTCATCGTCGGCCTTAACCGCAATTTTGCGGTAAAAAACATCCAGCGTTTCAGGCGAAAATAGCGGATCATTTTGCGTCAGACCGTAACGTTCTGCATCGGTCAGGTTCAACTCTCGCGCAAAACCTTCTGCGGATTGAATCAGGTCATCCCGGTGTTCGTCAAATGCCGACCGTACGCCACCCAGTAAATAAATCCAGTTTTTTTTCGGTACATACGTAACACCATAAAAGGGTTTGGCATCCGGCATCAGAAATACGTTGAGCGGCCACCCCCCCTGCACCCCCATTGCCTGCACCGCATCCATGTAGATGGCGTCAACATCCGGGCGCTCCTCCCGGTCAACTTTAATGCAAACGAAATGCTCATTCATCACCTGCGCTACGTCGTTTTCCTCGAACGACTCTCGTTCCATAACGTGGCACCAATGACAGGCCGAATACCCGATGCTGACTACAATGGGTTTATCCTCTTCAATAGCTTTGGTTAAGGCTTCTTCGCCCCACGGATACCAATTGACCGGGTTATTGGCGTGCTGAAGTAAATAAGGACTGGTTTCGTATTGCAGCTGATTGGGCATGATAAGCAGGGGAATAAGGGCGGAAGGCACAGGGTAAGAATGGAGGGGGCGAATCAATCCTATGCCCTTACCACGCTGCCCCTCGCCTACCTGGCAACAACTATTTTTTTTGTTTGAATCAGATTCTCTTTTCGAATACGTAGTACGTATAACCCGTTCGGCAAACTCGCTACGTCTACCGTTTCGGTTTTGCTGGTGGCTGCTTTTTTAACGACGATTTGCCCCAGTGTGTTTAGTAAAGTGAGCTCAGTAGATGCAGGAGGAATCTGATCGAAGGTTAGCGCCAATACGGTCTGGGCCGGATTTGGCGATACCGTTACGTTTGGCAATATCGGTTCGGTGGCCGTTACGTTCCCCATGTCGAAGCGGCATAAATACACCTCCCTGCCGGTTAACTCAATCGTCTGTTGCCAGGATTTATACCGAACGGTTACAGACGTTTTCTGTCCATCGTCGGCGTACGAATTATGAGCGGCTACCAGAATATTGTTTCCATTGACAACACCCCGCCAAACCGGCAATTGCTTTTCCAGCAGATCACGCGCGGGCGTTTCAATCACCAGCTCGTAATTTCCCTGAAACATATCGGCAAATCGTGACAGCCGGTATAAACCATGCGTAAAATGCTCGTAAGCCGCAAAAACTTCGTTACGTTCTGTTCCCAGAGTTGGGTTTTCCCAGAGCCATAAGCCAGAGGCTCCTGAGAAAAACGGAAAAATGGCGGTAGCTTCGGCCATGAAAGGCTGGATAAACTTCAGCGGTGTATTGGACGTATCGTGGTACCGCATCCATACCCAGGGCACCACAGGTTTGTTGCTCCAGGCTCGATTGACTTCTACGTGAAACAGCAAGTAAGGCAGATAGTCTTCAGCTAAAGGACTGGGGTAATCATAAAAATAATAGGCCGAGGGCGACAACACATCCAGCTGGTCGTAATAAGGTCCCCCTATACCGCTGCCGTCCTGTTTTTTGACCAGATAATTGACCCGATCCAGATTAGACGTCCAGTCCGCCCAGGTAAACGTCGGTATGTTCAGGTACGTATTGAGTACGGGTGTATCGGCGTAACTACTAACATTAACCTTTGAAAAATCAGCTCGCTGGCGGATGTAGCGCATGCCTTCGGCGTACAGGTTTCGCATGTCTCTTTTGTAGGCAGCCACAAAGTCCGCGTCAGCTAATTTTCGATACGTTTCGGGCACCCGTACGTCCTGTTTTAGCCTTAAGATGCGCGTGTCGGTTTCCTGAATACGTTCAATGTCAATCACCAGTCGCCCAATGGACACGACGTACTGACCAGCGGGGTTTTTCTGTCCGCCAGAAATACCGACCAGAAAATCGTCCCACTTTTTATAGTACGCATTCATATCATTTTCCCAGGGACTTTCAATGGTTTCCCAAGGCTGGTTGAGTCCCGTAGCAAATCCGTAATACACAATAGCGTGTTGTTTGGCCTGCACAAGCGAACCGTATTCATTGCTTTTGATATCGACCAGGTGACTGAAACCGTGGCGCAGTGGACTCGCTTGCGTATCATTGAAGCGAGGGCCTCCGTAGACAACCGTGAAAGGAAGGGTAAAGTCAGGAAATTTATTCCATCCAATCTGATTGGGCTGACTAACCGGCGTAAAATTCAATCGATCAGCACATTGTTGCTGAGCGCTTACGTCCTGAGCACCCATCAGAAATAACCCCGCTAACCCAAGAAAGAAAACATTAAAAGGAATGCGCATCGCTTGAAGTTTCAGCAAAACTACAGAATTTTAGGGGCGTAATGTGCTATTTTGCGCAAACGAATACGTTACTATTCATCGTTATCAGTCAAAAAAAGAATCTATGAATCGACCTTATCAAACCCATAATATGCTCCGTTTAGTCCTCATTGCCAGCCTGTTTTTAAGCCTTTTATCGGGTTGTAAAAAAGACGACGGCAGCAACCCTACCCCTGGCGAAGCCTCAGAACTATTAGTGGGTAATAACTGGCGCGCAACCAGTATCACTACGACAAATGGCCAGGAAATCAATAAAAACCGACTTGATTTGTTTACGCAAAGCTTGTTCGAACTTAATATGCAGTTTCGGAGCAATGGGCGGGTAAATGCGACGGACCCTCTACAAGCCAACTCGGTGGTGAACGGAGGGACCTGGACAATGGCCTCAGATAGTCAGTCCATCGACGTAGACGTAACGGGTTTCAAAGGCAACTTCCCGATTGTCCAGTTGACTAAAAACAAACTGATTTTGCGGCAGGACGACAAAGCGTCGGTCGACGGTCAGAAAACCAATATCCATATCGTCTTCGATCCGGTTTTGTAATGAATGATTGAATAGCTGACGCATGCACCTATTCAATCATTCAACAATTTCTCTTATGAAATTCGAAACCGAGCCAGGCTTCTACGTAGCGGCCGATGCGTGGGGCAACCCTGAGAATCCGCCCGTGCTGCTGCTTCATGGCGGAGGCCAGACCCGTCATTCCTGGGGCGACACGGCTCAGTTGCTCGCCGATGCCGGGTGGTATGCCATTGCGCTTGATGCACGCGGTCATGGCGACAGCGACTGGTCGATAGAAGGCCATTATGGAATCGAATACCTGGCGAATGACCTGCGAGCTGTGGCCAGTCAGCTTACCCAAAAACCTGCCATTGTTGGCGCATCCATGGGTGGCATGACAGCCCTGATTGCGGAAGGGGAACGAGCGCCAGGTACAAATTCCATTTGCAGCGCTATCGTGCTGGTCGATATTGCCCCCCGCACTGAACAGAAAGGTATTGAACGAATTTTTGCGTTTATGAGCGGCAACCAGAATGGCTTTGCGAGCTTAGACGAAGCCGCCGAAGCCGTAGCGGCTTACCTCCCCCATAGGCCTCGCCCTTCTGATCACAGCAGGCTGGAGAAAAACTTACGACTACGCACAGCACCAACTGGCGAATCTCGCTATTACTGGCATTGGGACCCAAAAATGCTGTCACTCTGGCGAAAAAATACAGGCCCGGATCAGCAAACACATAACGAAGAACGACTCTACGCAGCTGCGCACGCCCTCACCGTTCCAACGCTTATTGTTCGCGGAGGCATGAGCGACGTAGTGAGCGATAAAATTGTCGCGGAATTTCTGGATGCCGTTCCTCACGTTCAGAGTGTTAATGTTGCCGAGGCAGGTCATATGGTTGCCGGCGATTCAAATCACGCGTTTACTCGGGCAGTGATTGAGTTTTTGACTAATATTGACTGATTGAACAGAAATCGGCTATCCTACTCCTCAATCATTCCTGCATGAAAAACAACCCCCGTATCCTCACCGCCTGGACCTTCTACGACTGGGCCAATTCCGTACATGCGCTCGTCATTGTATCCAGTATTTTTCCGGTTTATTTCTCCGCCACAGCCCTTAACGAAACGGGAGGGCCGGTGATAAATTTCCTGGGTATTTCCATCAAAAACTCCGTTCTGTTTTCCTATACGATTTCGGCAGCTTTCCTGTTTACAGCCCTTCTCTCCCCCGTTTGCTCAGCCATTGCCGATTACAGCGGCCAGAAGAAAACGTTTATGAAGGTATTCTGTTACACCGGAGCCATCAGTTGCAGCTTACTTTATTTTTTCGTTCGCGAAACCACTACGTTTGCCGTTATCTGCTTCTGGCTCAGCCTGATTGGGTGGAGCGGCAGTATTGTCTTTTATAATTCGTACCTACCCGACATTGCTACTGAAGACCAGTACGATCGAGTCAGCGCACGGGGGTTTTCGATGGGCTATATTGGAAGCGTGCTGCTTATGGTCGTCAATCTGCTGGTTATTCTAAAACGCGAGTGGTTTGGTAATATCTCCGAAGCCATGGCTTCACGCATTGCGTTCCTGACGGTTGGATTATGGTGGATTGGATTTGCTCAGATTCCGTTCAGTCGCCTGCCAGACGGCACAAAAAAAGGTACAGGTCAGAAAGGTAATTATTTGCTGAACGGCTTTAAAGAACTGCGCAATGTGTGGTCTGAGTTGCAGGAACAACCGCTGGCCAAACGGTTTCTGGTTTCTTTTTTTGTGTATAACATGGCCGCCCAGACCGTAATGTACGTAGCAACGATATTCGGTAGTGACGAATTAAAGCTTCCCGGTCAAAGCCTGATTATTACCATTCTCCTGATTCAGCTGGTGGCGATTCCAGGTGCCTATGGTTTCTCCCGACTGTCGGAGCGGTTCGGCAATACGTACTCACTTATGACCGCCGTTGTCATCTGGATTTTCGTTTGTGCCGGTGCTTATTATGTCCAAACGGAAGCTCAGTTCTTCGGCCTGGCGGCTATAGTGGGGTTAGTGATGGGCGGTATTCAATCGATGTCACGCTCAACGTACTCCAAACTTATTCCAACCACAACAGACACCGCTTCGTACTTCAGTTTCTATGATGTTACGGATAAAACCTCGACCGTTTTTGGTACGTTAGTGTATGGCCTGATCGAGCAATTAACGGGGAATATGCGAAACAGCGTGCTAGCGTTGCTGGTATTGTTTGTTATTGGGTTTGTGCTTTTGCTGCGTATTCCGTCGCAAAAAATTTACCGCACCCGTTTGGAAACAGAGGAAGTTTTGTAAGTTTGCACTCCCTTTACGGAAATCGAAGGAGGTTAGCTCAGTTGGTTCAGAGCGCTGCTTTGACAGAGCAGAGGTCAGCGGTTCGAGCCCGCTACTTCCTACTTAAGAGACCGGATCGCAACAGCTGTGATCCGGTCTCTTTTTATTTGTTCGACTCACAATCAGAGAGGGAAAAGTTACAATTTAATGGCCGCGGAATTATCCGGATTGCGTCGCATCAGCCATTCAGAGACGTAGCAAGGCAGGGTTTGATTAGTTAAAAGATCGATTATGCTTTTAGCGTAAGTTCTCTTTCCTATGTCTAAACTCTGATAACTGAATGGCAACTACGCGCAGGCATTTTCTAAAACATTCGGCTCTGACCGCTGCGGGAGCCGGACTCATTGGTCTTCCCTCTATAGAAGCGATCGCCAGTCAGCGGAAACGGGTAGCCCCGAACGATAAAATCCGATTGGGTGTCATTGGTTGCAACGGAATGGGCTGGTCGGATCTCCGTTCGCACCTGCTTATGAGCGACGTAGAGTGCGCTGCCCTGGCCGATGTGGACCAGAGTGTACTGGACAAACGGGCGGCTGATGTTGAAACGATTCAGCACAAGCGCCCCCAGCTTTTTAAGGATTACCGAAAAATGCTGGAGAATAAAGACATCGACGCCGTAATAATCGGCACACCAGATCATTGGCATTGTATGACCCTCATCGATTCTCTGTCGGCTGGAAAGCACGTTTATTGCGAAAAGCCACTGGCGAACAGCATTGAGGAATGCAACCTGATGCTTAATGCCGCGCGAAAATCTAACAAGATGGTACAGATTGGTCAGTGGCAACGTAGCGGTTCGCACTACGCCAAAGCCATTGAGTATGTTCGTTCAGGGAAGCTGGGTAACATTCGGTTAGTGAAGGTATGGGCGTATCAGGGCTGGATGAACCCCGTTCCGGTTAAGCCCGACAGTGCTCCTCCTGCCGGTGTTGACTACAACATGTGGCTGGGGCCAGCACCGAAGCGTCCGTTTAACCCCAATCGGTTTCATTTTAATTTTCGCTGGTTTTGGGATTATGCCGGTGGCTTGATGACCGACTGGGGCGTCCACGAAATTGACATCGCCCTGTATGCGATGAACGCCAAAGCGCCTAAATCCGTGATGGCTTCGGGCGGGAAGCTCGCCTATCCCGATGATGCCTCCGAAACGCCGGACACGTTACAGACGGTTTATGAATATGAGGGTTTCAACATGCTCTGGGAACATGCCACGGGTATTGACGGGGGGAACTACGGACGTACTGAGGGCATCGCTTTCATCGGAAACAATGCTACGTTGGTACTCAATCGGGACGGCTGGGAGCTCCTGCCCGAAACGGAATCAAAAAATAACATCAAAGTCTACAAGGTAGAAGACCTTCCCAAACAGGTCCGTAATGGTGATTACTTAGGTGAGCATACAAAAAACTTCGTGCAGGCTATAAAAGCCAACGATGCCAGCATTCTGAAATGTGGTATCGAGACGGGTAGCATTGCCGCTATCAACGCTCATATGGGTAATATTGCCTTTAAAACAGGGCGCAAAGTCTACTGGGATGCAGCCGCTGGGGGATTTAAGAATGACACACAAGCCAACGCGCTGATTGCCGCCCATTACCACAATGGCTGGAAATTGCCAGTGGTTTGACGTATTACTTACGTAGCGCGGTCAGAAGAACCGCGCTACGTAAGTAATACCGACCAATCTTCTCGCTATTTTTTCTTCAGATCGGCCGAATCAATACGCCCCTGCCTGGATTTAACCAGAACGGTGAAATTCGGCCTCTGACTTTGTTTTTGGCCGTTACTTTTTTTCTGCGGAAAAAAATACATGAACAGACGGGTGCATGGTGTACAAGCGGTAGTGTTGTCCATCATTGACCAGAATTCCACTTGATTTATTCTCGCCCACAACTGGATTTCCCGCGTATTTTTTCCAGTGAATGAGGTCTTTTGATACCGCTACGTTAGTCGACCATTCGTGCCAGTCGCTAAACGCTGAAGCATGGTAATAGGCGTAATACAGTCCTTTGTAGCGGATCACCTGGTTCATGGCTATCGCATGTTTATCGTAATTATCCGGCCCTTTGGCGAGCACAGGTTTATCCTGAATGTTCGTCCAGGCTTTCAAATCCTTGGACGTAGCGAGCCAAACAGCCTGATCTTTCCGCTCATAGAACAGATACCAGATATTGTTTTCTTTCCAGGCAACCGGTGTTCCGTATGGTCCTGCGCCAATTGGCTGGCCGTTAGTGAGCCGAACGTCCAGCGGTCCCTGCTCCTGCCACGTAACACGGTCCGTCGATGTTAGTAGATGCGCTACATCGTCTTTCCCTTCGGCAAACATATAGTACGTAGCACCGTCCTTCACTACGTTTACATCTTCTACCCAACTCGTCGTATGAATGGGGTTATCTTTATAACGGGTCCAGTTCAGTCCGTCGGCCGACGTAGCGTAGCCAAGCTTTTTCGTTTTATCCTTTCCATCCTGATAGCCCGTATACCACATGTGGTACGTACCATTTTCGTGCAGAATATAGCCCCGCTCCCGAATTTTCTGATCCCACGTATCGGCTCCGGTTCCGGCAAATACCGGATTATTTTTGTAGGGAACAAACCGAACCAGCTCGGCCGGAAATTCTGCTTCGGTTAAAGCTTTTGAAGCAGGCTCCTGCGGAATCCATTCGCGGAACAGCAGCCCGACAATCAATAGCGAGAAGAACGTAGTGGTTGTGTTCACGGTGGTAAAGGTTTGCGTTACGCTTTCATTTTCAGATATAACTCCTCGACCTTCTGCCGCGCCCAGGGAGTTTTACGCAGAAATGTCAGGCTGGATTTTATGCTCGGATTGTCGGTAAAACAACGAATGTTAATGTACATGCTCATTCGTTTCCAGCCGTATGTATCGACCAGCTCGTTTAACATCGTTTCGAGGGTTTTGCCATGCAGTGGATTATTCGGCTGTGTGTCGGCCATAGCGAAGTTTTTAATCATCGCAAGTTATCCATTTTGGGATATTTTTACAGACAGTGCTACGTTAGCTATAATAGCATGCGTTTATTCTCTTTATGCCAACAACGTATCATAAAAAATTCGGTTTATTCCGCAATTCCGCTGTCCAACGCGAATTACAGACGCTTGATCCGTTTGCCGATCACCAACGTATCGTACACCTGCTGACGGCTTATGAATTTCCGTTTGATATTACCCGCGCACTCGAACTGGCCCTGTTTCACACCTACGCCAGTCCGCGCGTATCGGGTTTGCTCATTCGTACGGGAGAGTTTGAGCGCCACGGACAGAAGCGGTATGACGACACCAGCCGGTTAATTGCCGAATTTATGGAATCGGGTTATGATAGTGAAAAAGGACAACGGGCCATTAGCCATATGAACCATATCCACGGCCACTACCGGATCGATAATGATGATTTCCTGTTTGTGCTCGGCACATTTGTTTTTTATCCCATCGACTGGATCAATCGCTACGGTTGGCGAAAGCTAACCCCATCTGAAGAACTGGCATTATTTTATTTTTTCAGAGAAGTCGGTCGTCGCATGAATCTTCACAGTCTTCCCGACAACCCGGCGGAGCTGCGTACTTTTACCGATGCGTATGAAGACCGTCATTTCCGGTACACCGAAAGTAATAAACGCGTTGCCGACGCTACAGTGAAGATCGTCCAGAGCTGGTTTCCAGGATTTTTGCATCCGATGGTGCAGCCCACGTTTGCTGCCCTGATCAGCGATAAGTTACGAATGGCGTTTGGCTACCGGCGTCCGGCGGGGTGGTTTATAGCCTTAACAGAAGGAGCGCTGTGGCTACGAAAATGGCCGTTACGCTGGGTTACGTTTAAGCCCTACCCTTCTCTTATAAGCAATACGTCCTTCCGATATTATACCGATGGGCCACCCGATATTGAAGCCGTAGGACCCGCACATATAGTGAACCAGAGGAACACTAACGATAAATAAGCCTGTGATTTTAAGAAAAGTGAAAAATTCTCAAACAATGCAGCAGGTGGTATAGTTATGTATTTGTCTTTCGCTCAATATATTAATTAATAGAATTATACATACACGAGCGAAACTAAAAGCCAGGTGACTGAAGTCGTCTGGCTTTCTTTTTTATACCCTATAACGTACCTAAAATGGGCAATCTTCA
>NZ_JBMDWV010000140.1:0-5076 GCF_048594605.1 Spirosoma sp. | reverse complement strand
TAAGCATCTGATTGATAAAAACCTGCTTGGTGAGTTTCTGCATGGCTACTTTGAAAACTACGCCGGTGATGAAGGCCTTTCTCCCGAACACTGGTTCTGGGACCGTAGTAAAAGCGGAGGAATTTTTATTGAGCACGGCGTACACTTTTTCGACATGTTCGCAGGCTGGTTAGGAGAGGGTACCGTAAAAGCGGCTCAGGCTGTCAAGCGCCCAAATAGTAATGACATTGAAGATCAGGTACAGGCCACAGTCGAATACGGTGATGATATAACGGGCCGAAAACTGGTCAATTTCTATCACGGTTTCACGCAGACGGGGCGCATGGATCGCCAGGAAATGCGGCTTCTCTTCGAACGGGGTGATATTACTCTGTTTGAGTGGGTGCCTACCCGGATGGTTATGCGCTGTGCTGTTGATGAAGAAACGACCCGTGCGTTAATGGATCTGTTTCCGGGCGCTCAATTGAACGTAACAGCTAATATCAGTGGCAAAGACAGGCCGTTACGTGGTCGGCACAAAGAATTTGACGCTTATCAGCAGGTAGAAATCAAATTTGGATTCGGCGACGAGAAACAGCACATCTATAGTGAAATCCTGCGGCTGATGTTTCGTGATCAGATTAGCGCCATCCACTACCCAGGAACGCATCGGATCATCCGTGAAGAAAATGGATTGGAGTCGCTTGAGGTAGCCACGACGGCTAATCAGATGGCACATGAATGAGAAAATCCCGACTGGAGAGACCAATTAATAAAAAATTTTAAAAATATCGTCCATTGCCTCTAAACGGTGGATCAGTTTCGTGTGAACTCCCTGATTTTTTGCGACATTTACAGTCTCAAAACAATCTCTCCTTTGCATAACGCATGATCACGGAGTCCACTCTACTCGATAACCCAGACGGGCAGTTGCCAGGCACGCCGTCTTCGGGTGGCCCTATTCAGTCGGCCATTACGTACGAAAAAATTCCTACGCACATCTATGCTGATGCCAAAGCTGCGTCACGGGCAGTGGCTCAGGAAATTGCTGATTTGATTCGCCAGAAACAAAAGGAAGGAAAGCCTTGCGTATTGGGTCTGGCAACCGGTTCGTCGCCAAAGACCGTGTATGCGGAACTGATTCGGATGCACAGGGAGGAAGGGTTAAGCTTCCACAATGTCGTTACGTTCAACCTGGACGAATATTACCCGATGGAGCCCGACTCCCTACAGAGCTACTGGCGTTTCATGCGGGAACAATTGTTCGATCACGTAGACATTCCTCAGAATAACTATCAGGTACCGGATGGTACGATACGGACAGATAAAGTTGCTGAGTTTGCCAGGCAATACGAAGCTGCTATTGAAGCTGCTGGTGGTCTGGATTTTCAATTGCTCGGGATCGGTGGCAATGGCCACATTGGCTTCAACGAGCCAGGTTCGCTCATCAACTCGCACACGCGCCTGATGATGCTGGACAACTCAACGCGGGCTGCTGCGGCTGGTGACTTTGGTGGATTACCTAAAACGCCACGCAAGGCTATTACGATGGGTGTTGCCAGTATTCTGAGCGCCCGACGAATTGTGTTGCTGGCTTGGGGTGAACGTAAAGCGCCTGTGATCCGTGGGGCAGTAGAGGGACTTGTAACCGAACTGAACCCCGCTTCGTATCTGCAAACGCATCCGAATGCCTTGTTTGTGATTGATGAAGCGGCTGCTTCTGAGTTGACCCGTATGAAAACGCCCTGGCTGGTGGATTCGGTAGTGTGGGACAACAAGATGAAAAAGAAAGCCGTTACGTATCTGTCGCTTGCGCTAGGTAAACCGGTTCTCAAACTAACCGACCGCGACTACAATGACAACGGTATGAGTGATTTGCTGGCGCAGTACGGTCAGGCATACGACATTAACATCGACGTTTTCAACCAGCTTCAGCATACCATTACTGGCTGGCCGGGTGGTAAACCCAATGCCGATGACATCAATCGGCCTGAACGGGCGCTTCCGGCTCAAAAACGTTGCCTGATTTTCAGCCCGCACCCCGATGACGACATTATTTCGATGGGTGGTACGTTCCAGCGGCTGCGCGACCAGGGCCACGAGGTTCATGTGGGGTATCAGACTTCCGGAAACATTGCCGTTGCTGACGATGAAGCACTCCGTTTTGCTGACTACGTAGTGGATTTCAATACCAAATTCGGAATCGACAGTCCCGAAGCTACCCGGATTTTCCAGGATGCGGCTGCCTCACTGCGTGAAAAGAAAGACAGCGAAATGGATACGACAGAGGTTCGCTACGTTAAAGGACTCATTCGTATGGGGGAAGCAAAGGCTACCTGCCGTTTCGTCGGAATTCCGGTTGAAAATGCTCACTTCATGAATCTGCCTTTCTACGAAACCGGCACCGTTGCGAAAAAGCCAATTAGTGAAGAAGATGTCAAAATCACGATGGCATTGATTGAAGAAATCAAACCCCATCAAATCTATGCAGCTGGCGACCTGGCCGACCCACACGGTACGCACAAGGTTTGTCTGGATGCTATCATGGAAGCGGTTCGTCGATTGAAGCATAAAAATTTCATGAAAGATTGCTGGGTGTGGCTTTACCGCGGTGCCTGGGCCGAATGGGATGTCAGCGAAATTGAAATGGCCGTACCAATGTCGCCCGATCAGGTGATGAAAAAGCGGCTTGGTATTTTTAAGCACCAGTCCCAGAAAGACGGCGTTGTTTATCAGGGAACTGATTCCCGTGAGTTCTGGCAACGTGCCGAAGAACGTAACAGAGGTACGGCGGGTATTTACAACCGCCTTGGTTTAGCTGAATATGAAGCTATGGAAGCGTTTGTCCGCTGGCGGTTTTAAAGCTATCGTCTAGAAATTCTTTTATTTACAAAAAATGGCCCGGATAGACATCCGGGCCATTTTTTGTAAATAAAATGTATGAAAAGATTGACATTTAATTTATTATGTATAACTTTTGTGTGGAATTGTAAATAAAATTGTCATTAATGAGATTGAATAGGTCATTTAATGCGAGTGATTGTTGGTCATATCGCTTGTTTTATGAAAAATCTTTTGCCATTCGCTATTTCAGGCATACTGATTCTTACATGCTCCACACGGTTGATAGCTCAAGATCATGCCCATCCGCATCCCCCATCCGTATATTGCGGTACGTTAGGTTTAAATAATCATCAACGCCAACTTGTTGATCAGCAAGCTGACCAGGCGTATGCCCTGAAAAAGGCAAACAATGGGGCTTTTACAAGCATAACATACGTACCTATACGCCCCCATATACTACGTAGAAGCGATGGCACAGGGGGAATGTCGCTGTCAAGCATAAACCAGGTAATTGCGATTACGAACAGTTATTATCTGTTGAACGGGTACGGTATTCAATTCTATTTCTGCGGAACTTCGCCTGATTATGTTGACAATGATCAGCAATATGATCGCTATAACAATGAGACTTTAGTGACTCAGGGGCATGACGCCACTAACGCCATGAATCAGTATTACGTCCATTCATTTGCGTCGGGCGCAGGCGGTTATGCGTATTACCCTTCAAATAGTCTGGCTTCAACCCGATCCTTTATTCTCAATGAATACTGGAATGAAAATGATATGGGAAATCGCCTGATTCCTCACGAACTGGGTCATAACTTTAATCTGGTGCATACATTTGGCGAACTGGGTGGCGGTGGCACACTTGGGTCTGGGACTACAGCAGAACTGGTTACACGGGGGCCAGGCGCCAATTGTACGACAGCCGGAGATTACATCTGCGATACGCCAGCTGATCCGTATAATAAGCCGGGAGCTAGTCTGACGTTCGTAGATGGTTGTCCGCAATACAATCCAAATAGTACGGCTGTTGATGCTAATGGAGAGCACTATGCGCCTTCCATATCAAACATTATGTCTTATTACTTTCCCTGTTCGCACAACTTTACCCCCGGGCAATACGATCGGATGCAGGCTGCACTGGCATTACGTCAATCGCATACGGCTTACACACTGGATTGCCCGCCAACGGTGGTTACGGCACCAAGTAACGTAACGGCTTTATTAAGTAATAATACTATTGTGCTAAACTGGCAGGACAACGCAGTCAACGAAATGGGGTATTTTATCGAACGTTCGCTGGCAGCCAATTCCGGCTTTGTGCCCATTGGCGGAGTAGGGCCGAATACAACCACGTTTATCGATTCGAAAATAAGCCCCGGCACAGTGTATTACTACCGAGTTAAACCGTCAAACGTAACGACTGGCGGTATAAGCCCGGTGGTTAGTATCAGAAGTGCTTCGTGTAATCCAAGTTATATCCACCAATGTGCATACAATGATGGTTTATCGAGTGTCGCTATAAACGGGGTATTACTAAGCCAGAATTCAGGATGCTCACCCAACGGTTATGGTAAATTTACTACGTCATCAACAACGGTTGTGGCTGGGACAACTTTTCCCGTCTCGGGTACGCTACTTAGCTCATCTTTGCAGGTGGGCGTAACAGTTTGGGCGGATCTGGACCGGGATGGTTTATTTGACGCCAGCCGGGGAGAACTCATGTACCAAACGCCAAACCTAGTAACGAATCAATTTGATAGCAACCTTACGCTTCCTTCCAGCTTGACGGTCGGTTCGTTGGACATACGGGTAATTGTGGCTCATGCTACGATTCCAAACGATCCCTGCGGAGCTTATACGTATGGCGAGACAGAGGATTACGTATTGAATGTGGTTGATTTGCCGCCAGCAGCCGATTTAAGTATTTCAATGAATGTGGATAGAATGTTGCCCTCTGTTAATCAGGAGGTTATTTATATAGTTAGTGTGAGCAACAATGGTCCTGATGCTGCTGATGGTGTTCATTGGCAGAATAAACTGCCAGAAGGCCTGGTATTTGTTAACGGAGATCCAAACGTTACTGGGGGAGCTACAGTGGTCAGTGGATCGAATAACATCTCATTGGGTGCGGGACAAACCGTTACGTTCACTTATCAACTTCAGCCAACTCTACCTGGTACATATATTAATGCTGCCCAGATTATAAGTAGCAACGCCGTAGACCCTGACTCGCAACCAAATTCCGGT
>NZ_JBMDWV010000014.1:0-2801 GCF_048594605.1 Spirosoma sp. | reverse complement strand
GACTTGGTTGAATCGGTCAGATGCGCTTATGGCCTGGTTTATGGCTAAGCAGTTGCTAGGTAGTACCCTGGATTGACTGATCTCTAACCTGGCTTGTCCATAAATTATTCGAGCGTTTTTCTGAGACGATTATTTTTTAACAACCGTCAGTCAACACCAATCTTTAGCATATGGAACCGATGATTCCTGAGTTTATAGCCACTCCCTCACGATCAACTCAATTCTAAATTGAGTTGATCGTAACATATCTAAAAATAATTGTCTAAAATCCTTAACAGAACGCATAAAACCGGACAGACCGATCGCCAGGCTACTTTCCTTACGGCCGGTCTGTTTATAAATCAGGTAGCTAACAATATAAGCCTAAAATCAATAAGCTGCCTTTCAGGCTACATAAATGCTTATTTCAAGGCATTGTCAGTTAATTTGTCGGCTCGGATATAAGCCTTCAACGTCCCGACTTCCCGCCCTTCGCTGACTCCGGAAGGCCTAATCGTGTAAGTACCCACGGCAGCTGGGACAATGAACGTTTCGGCGTAGTGCACAATGAACGGTTCGAACGCATCCGATGGACTTTCTACCACGGCTTCATCGCCTTCGATCAGGTTGATGACGTTGACGACGCCCTGCGTATGGTGCATAACCGCCTTCGAAAACCAGTGTCGACGGGTTTCAATGAACGAATCTTTATCCAGGCCCGTACGCTCCTCCCGCCAACCATCACCGCGCCCAATCTCTTGAATTTGATTCAGCAGATTCGATTCGGTCCACTGCGTTGTCCGGTCCCATTGAATGTTCTTTTTGCCGTGTTCCAGAGAAATAGGTCGGGGCTTGCCGTCTAATCCTGTTCGGCCCCAATCCCAGAGCTTGAACGTGAAGTTGAATGGGGTTGCGCTGATTTCCAGCACGACGCTGTTGGCCCCCGAACAGTGAACCGTCCCGGCGGGAATCAGGGCGTGATCGTGCTTTTTGATCGGCCACTTTTCAACGTAGCGCTCAGCGTCAAAATGAGTCTCACCTTCCTGCGCTTTCTCCAGATCGGTAATCATCTCGGCTGGGTGGATAGCTTCTTTCAGGCCCAGATATACACAGGCGTCTTCCTTCGCTTCCAGAAAATAATAACTTTCGTTCTGGGTGTAGGGCATCCCGAACTGCTCCCGGATGTACTCGTGCAGGGGATGCACCTGTAAGCTTAGGTTGCCGCCCTCGATGGTATCCAGAAAATCGAACCGGATCGGAAACTCAGCACCAAACGCGGCATATACGGGCTCTCCCAATAACTCAACTGGATGGCTGAAAACCACGTCAATTGACGGAATTTCGAACGTTTCGCCGTTAAAGTCAAAAAGCAGGCTGTTTTCTTCAGGAACGCAATCAAATCCCCAGGCATAATTAACCGCCGACCGGTCCAGATCGCAAATCTCTTTCAGCCATTGTCCACCCCACGGGCCCGGATCGAAGAACGGAACTACCCGAAAAGGC
This sequence comes from Spirosoma sp., assembly GCF_048594605.1. Taxonomy (GTDB): domain Bacteria; phylum Bacteroidota; class Bacteroidia; order Cytophagales; family Spirosomataceae; genus Spirosoma. The sequence continues at coordinate 1,319 of NZ_JBMDWV010000014.1, read as the reverse complement.
CGCTGAACGGTGAGCGCCATCGCTTTTTGTAGGGTCGTTCCGCTGATGATCCTGGGCGTGTCTTCCCGCGTGGTGTCAATGACGTAATCCCAGCGTTCCATGAAGCTTTTCTTGTGCCGATCCAGCACCTTCCAGTCCACGTAGAAAGCCCGTTTGTACTGGTACGCAAAGACCGCATCCGCATTCTGAGCCCCCAGATTATTTACCCGGTTTTGCCGGAACCGAAGCTGAATTTCCCACCGGGGCATGTCAACATAAACTAATAAGTCCGGTTGATCTACGAACAGCGCGGCCCCGATCCCAACCACCAGCACTACGTCTTCGGTAACAGCCTGAATGGTTTGCTGGCAGGTAACTAGTTTGGCTTCGTCATAAAAACGGGACAACTCGAACGGACATATGTAGCCAAATACCGGGTCATCCGTCACGAAGTCGTTAACCAGCTCATCGATCTCGCCCGGACTGCGGAGGGCGCGACCCGTTTCAATGACCGTTAGCTGATCCGACAGGGTAGATAAGCCTGAAATGACTTCGTCGGTGTAGACGCCCAGATACGTATCCACCACTACGATAGTTTTTGGTTTCCCTATTGCCTGAATGTGCTGGTGCAGGGAGCTGGCAATGGCTTTCCAACCCGTCCGGCACGTTTCGCCTTCTACAGAGATAGCCGGATATTTGTCAAAAGTCGATTGTGTTTGAATGGTCATAATTCAGAATTGTATACTAAATGAGCAGCTCCTAACAGAGCTGCTGAATCCGCTAATTGACTGGCTACAACGGCCACCTTCCCCCACGTGGCCCAGGCATTTTGATTCAGGCGGTGTTGGATTGGGGGGATAATGGCGTCGTGACTGGCCATCACCCCGCCCCCTAAAATGAGTACGTCCGGATCGTAGGCCTGCACCAGGTTATAGGCACAGGCCGCCCAGATCGCGATGCTTTGCTCCCGCAGGGTGACGGCCAGCACATCGCCCGGTTCGGCACAGCGGAAAACGGCCTCGTAATCGACCGTGTCATACCGGCAAAGCATACTCTGGGCGTACGTTGCGTGGGTCGTTGCCCGCTCGGCTAAACTCCAGGTTGAGGCTTCGGCTTCTGCACAGCCCACGGCCCCGCAGTTGCACCGGTTACCCTGAGTGTTCTGGATAAAATGCCCTCCCAGAATGCCCGCCTGGAAGTGCTTGCCGCGCAATAGCCGACCTTCGATGACTGCCGAGGTGCCGATTCCGGTACCAAGTGTCATCAGCACGACGTTGTCATAACCGCGTCCGCTGCCGTGCTGCCATTCACCTAACAGAGCCGCTCGGGTGTCATTTTCG
>NZ_JBMDWV010000139.1:0-7973 GCF_048594605.1 Spirosoma sp. | reverse complement strand
TACAATCCTGATTTGGTGCTGGTGTCTTTTTGGATGATAACGTCTGGACTTATGTCGGGCGTAGCCTCTGCCATTCCCGGTTGGTTCGACTGGTTTGCCATCCCTGCGTACACCCGAGCCAAACGAATCGGTTTACTCCACGGTGCAGGTAATGTGCTGGTGTTGCTGCTGTTTGGAGCAAGCTGGCTCTGGCGCACCGATAACGCAGGCTACCAGCCGTCAACGCTGGCACTGATCAGTTCAGGCCTGGCGTTTGTTCTGGCTGGTCTGACTGGCTGGCTGGGTGGTGAGCTGGTTGATCGGTTGGGCGTTGGTATTGATGAAGATGCAAATCTGAACGCCCCAAATTCGCTATCTGGCCAACCAGCCGCCAAACCCTTAATCAGCAACAAGCCCTATCAGGCATGAACGAACCAATACCATTAACCCAATCGGCCAAATACCAGAACTGGTACCAGAACCTGGAAAAGAATCAGGTGACGATCAACGCAATTGATCCGATATATGTTCATCGCGCCCAAAAGGATGGTAGTGTTTTGTATGCGCTCATGAAAATAGATGCGCAGGCTCCCGAAGGAGACAAACTTAACCCTATCTGTTTTCTTAAAGGCGATGCGGTTTCCGTACTGGTCGTGTTGATCGATCAGCAGACCGAGGACAAGTACGTGCTTCTGGTTACCCAACGACGCACCTGCGATGGTTCTTTAACGTACGAACACCCTGCCGGCATGATGGATGAGGAAGACAGTTCCCCCCATGAAGTGGCCGTGCGTGGGTTAGGCGAAGAAACGGGTCTGCAGATTGAAACCGACGACGTAAAACCGCTCTTCAACAGGCCGTTGTTTTCCGCTACGTCTACCAGTGACGAAGCCCTATGTTTTTTCTACTATGAGCGCCGGATGCCACTGGCCGATATCAAAGCCCTTGATGGCCGTTCAACGGGAGAAGAAAGCGAAAATGAGCATACTCGTCTCGCCATCGTTACCTTCTCCGAAGCCCAGCAGCGGGTCGATAACATTCATGGCATTCTGGCGCATCTGATCTATCTAAAGGAAATCGGTGATTATGAATTGATGCGCCAGTTGTAGCAAACCAATTAACCGTCCACAAAAGCCCAACGAGCTGTAAATCAGACTAATTTCGATAAGGAGTATTACAACAAACCACTCCTTATGTTCATAGAAGACGCCGGGTTCGATGACTTTTTGGCTTATTTCTACAATAAGCCAAAAAACTGGCAGGAAGTAACGAACACTCAATCACTACCGTATAGCGTAACAGCTTACCAGGAAAACTAAATAGACTCGAGGGTAAAGGCCAAATCCTTATTTTTTAAACCCATTGGAGCCGCAAACAGGAAACGAAGGAATTCCTGGAGTTACCTAATGAAAACCCAATTGTCAATGAAAACTATACAGGAACTTATGGAGCATACGATCCAGGATCTGTACTCCGCAGAAAATCAAATTATCGATGCGTTGCCCGATCTGATTGACCGGGTTCAGAGTGATCAGCTACGGCAGGCCCTTCAGATGCACCGGGAGCAAACACAGCAGCAGGTACAGCGTTTAGAACAGATTGCGCAGCAAATGGGCATTGACCCTGATGGAGAAACCTGTATGGCTATGCAGGGCCTCGTTGAAGAAGCCCAGGACCTGCTATCTCAGCTCGAAGAAGGGCCCGTGGCCGATGCTGCGATCATCGGAGCCGCTCAGAAAGTAGAGCATTATGAGATTGCCGCCTACGGCACTGCCCGAACACTGGCCCAGCAGGCTGGTCAGGATCAGATTGCCGACTTACTGCAACAAACTCTGGAAGAAGAGAAACAAACTGACGAAAAGCTGACGAGTATTGCCACCAGCTCTGTCAATCAGAAAGCAGCACAATCGTAATGAGAACGTAACGAGCAAATAGTTTGTCGTCAGCAGACAGCGGTTTAAAACCTGGTTTCGTACCATCAATAACCACCGCTACGTAGCAAAACAGACAAACAGCTATCCAATTTTGTTGCCATTAACACAACTATTCGATTGTACTTATAAGTAGGTGCCCGCGTTGCTTCGCAACGCGGGCTTCATTGTGCTTTTGATAGCACAGACCTTTATATTTTAAAGGAAGTTATAGTAGAGTCACTATTGGTTTATTCGGAAGCGTAAGCCGCTTGTTGGCTTTCGATGCTAAGCACTGATCACTACGTTATGAGGAACCGATGTAATACGAACCGATAACGTATAAGGGTCACCGGTAGCTGGTACCTGATTCCAGCACTATGGCGGGTACTAAGACCGTTCGCAGTCAAACCGATAGCTGTGTCTGGAGCTTACTTACTACGTAGTGTTTTCTTATATGCTGATCTTCGCTCAGTGATTAGCCCCATAATGAGCAACAATAAACCCATCACCAAATGCGGCAGGTAGATCCGATCGGCAAAGCCCAATAACCAGGGCGAGGCCCCAAGAAGACTACCAATTAACCGGTCAAACGCCAAATGAAGCGTCATCAGGACTTTCTTGAAAACACCCCCTTCGTAATCCGTAACCATTGCCAGCAGCAATACCAGCACTCCGGCCACTACGTTAGGCCATGTTCCTCGCGGGTCGTCTGCGAAACCAAACAGCCAGGGCGAGCCAATCAATACCGGACCAGCCAGGTAATCCCATATGGCATGACCGCTGGTGGAAATGACCGAAGAACGAAAAGGTGGCTTTGGGTAATCGAACATGAGTATTGAATCAGTTGGAAGACAATCCCTAATCGATATTCTCATTACGTTGCAGCGAAGGTTCGCCTTCACTACCGATGAACCTGCCAATAAAAAGGAAGTTTTTGCCAGTTGGGCAGTGGCCCGTATCGATACGCTACCCGAACGGAAAGTCATTAGCCTAAACCCTAAGTATTTTGGTCGAGAACAGAATTATAGGGCGTTCAGTCGGCAGTCCATTTCCTCATTCCTGCTTCCTTTTTGTAATCAATTGCCTATAAGGACGGTAGTATTATCAACTAATCAGATCAATCTGCTCGACGCTTACCTGATGTTTCGAATAAAATAACGATCAGGAACCATTGGGATGACAAAGGCCTACCCTCCTCTTATAAACGAATCATATGAACGTAATCCTGAAAGTCTGGCGGCAGAAAAATGCCCGTACACCCGGTAAGCTGGTCGAATACCGGCTGACAAACATCGATCCCGACATGTCGTTTCTGGAGATGTTCGACGTACTAAACGGCGAACTGACCCATAAAAATGAAGAACCCGTCACCTTCGATCATGACTGCCGGGAAGGGATCTGCGGTACGTGTTCGATGTACGTCAATGGCCGGGCACACGGCCCACAGACCGGAGCCGCTGTTTGTCAGTTGTACATGCGAAGTTTCCGGGACGGAGAAACCATTGTGGTGGAGCCCTGGCGGGCGCGGGCATTTCCGATCATCAAGGATCTATCGGTTGATCGCTCCGCTTTCGACCGGATCGTGCAGGCGGGGGGCTACATCTCGGTCAATACCGGATCGGCTCCCGATGCCAACGAGATTCTGGTGCCGCGCCAAACGCAGGAATCAACAATGGATGCAGCCGCCTGTATTGCCTGTGGAGCCTGCGTAGCAGCCTGTAAGAACGCATCCGCCATGCTGTTTGTAGGCGCTCAGGTGTCGCGGTTTGCTTTACTACCACAAGGTCAGTCGGAACGTCGGGAACGGGCCGAACGCATGGTGGCTCAGATGGATTCGGAAGGATTCGGTGCCTGTTCGTTTACGGGTGCCTGCTCTGTCGAATGTCCGGCTTCTGTTCCATTGGAAGCCATTACCCGACTGAATCGGGAGTATTTAGGCGCCAAGCTGACTTCACCCGGCGATGATTCCTGATTAACCACAATTAAGTCTTTACATACTGTCGGTATCACTTACCAGTACTACGTTGCTCTTAAACAAACCAAATCAAGTTATGAAACCAATTCCAACGAAAGTCCACGGCCTGCTCGACTACACGACCGGTGCGCTGTTTATCGCTTCCCCCTGGTTGCTCAACTTTGCTGACAACAGCGCGGCCCGGCGAGTAGCTGTCGGCACCGGTGTTGCCGTGTTAGGCCTATCAGCGCTTACCGATTACGAAGTGGGCATAGTCAAACGCGTTCCGATGGCTACGCACCTGGCGGTTGATAAAGCAAATGGCGTGCTGGTGGCAGCCTCTCCCTGGTTGTTCGGCTTCGCCAAACGCATCTGCTGGCCGCACCTCGCCTTCGGCTTACTTGAGTTAGGCGCTGGCTTGTTAACACAGCGAAAACCTTCGTACGAATACTAAATGCAGCAAGGGCAGTGCTTAATCCGTTTTCTCACTTTCTAAAATTTATTAAGGCTACTGGTAAGAATCGGCTCGTTGAGTAAGCATAACAAAACCCAATCAACGTATGAAAACCTCCTTAATGACGGCTACCCTACTAGTAGCATTGGCTCTCGGAAATGCATGGGCCCAGGGCACAACGCCGGGCCGACGACCTACTCCAACGGCTGAAGGTGTCTCGAGTACCGGTTCAGGACAAAATAACTCCTCAGCCACATCTGGTCAGAAAAACGGATCAATGACAGGTACCGGATCAACCAGTTCACAGCCTGGCGGTGGTCAGTCAACTGGTACTACGAATAGCCAGGGCAGTCAGAAGAAAAAAGGAAAAGTTAATCAGCAGGCGGCTGGTGTTCCGACCACTAGCGGGTCCAGCAGTAGCAGTGCCAATAAATCAAACCGCAATCAATAAGCTATATGTTTTATCACGATAAGAAACTTCAGTATACCGTAAAAGTTGACAAACCTGATCCCAGGTTTGCCCGCGCCCTACAGCAGGCCATCGGTGGCATCGAAGGCGAAATACGTGTTTGTTTACAGTACTTGTTTCAGGCCTGGAACTCCCGCGGACCGGTACGTTACCGGGACATGCTCCTGAATACGGGCACCGAAGAAATTGCCCACATCGAGATGCTGGCCACGGCGGTCTGTCTAAATCTGGAAGGCGCTTCGAGCAGCGTTATCGAAACCATCGTTGGCAATGACCCGCTCATGGAGAAAATCATGGGCGGTGGTGACCCCCGCCATTTCCTTTCGGGCGGCATGGGTGCGCTGGCATCCGATGCGAATGGGGTGCCGTTCAATGGCTCGTGGGTTGTCAGTTCAGGAAACATTGCAGCGGATATGTATGCGAACGTAATGGCCGAAGCGACAGGCCGAACGCTGGCCACGCGCCTGTACGAAATGACCGACGACGCCGGAATGAAAGACATGCTCTCCTTTCTGATTGCCCGCGATACGATGCACCAGCAGCAATGGCTGGCGGTGCTGGAGGAGCTGGGACATGGCGATATACGCGGAGTGCATCCCATCCCCAATAGCTTCCCACAAAGTCAGGAGCATCAGGAGTTTAGCTACGCTTTTGTTGATACCAATATCGATCCTGATTCGCCATCGGTCGGCCAAAATCGTCGGTGGACCCAGGGCCAATCACTGGATGGACGTAGTGAATTCAGAGAAATAAAAGCGCAGCCCGTTGGCAGCGAACCTCAGTTAGGGCCCCCTATTCCGGAAGGTCATGCGCAAACGGAACAAATTGAAAGGGCCGGGCAGAAATATTAAACGTTCCTGAATGCAGTAAGAAAGCAGATTAAGCCATATCCTTATTGAATGGCTTAATCTGCTTTATACCTCAGCGCTTTGTTACGTTCGGACTGAACTCGCTAATCGTATAAGTTATGGTTCACGCACATGCTACGAGCTGGAATCAGCTATTGGAGTATCTGTATGAAAATGCCTGGACACCAACGCTTCAACGCTTCCGCCCATCGTTTGCCTTCCGGGGTTTACCCGATGATTCCTATACGCTTAATACGTCTCTGATGCGCATGGGAGCAAATTACGCCCAGATCGAAGGGCATCTGCTTCGCAACTTCAAGAAATACGCATTACGTAACGTTATTGAGCGCGATTCGTTCTGGTATTGGCTCTCGGTAGCACAGCATCATGGCTTACCTACCCGACTGATGGACTGGACCTTTTCGCCCTACGTAGCATTACACTTTGTGACAGCCAATCCGGACCGATACGACCGGGATGGAATTATTTGGTGCCTGGATTACAAAAAAGTGCATCAGCAGTTGCCAGATACACTAAGCGCGTTACTGGAAAAAGAAGGAGCAGATGTATTCACGATTGATATGCTGACTCCTATTCAGTCGCTACGGGAATTTGATGACCAGGCTGAAGAACCGTTTGCTTTATTCTTCGAACCACCGTCTATTGACGACCGTATTGTCAATCAGTATGCCTTGTTTTCCGTTATCTCCGACCCAACGGTAAGTCTGGGGGGCTGGCTGGAACAGCGACCTGATGTGTATCGGAAAATAAGCATTGCCAAAGAGCTGAAATGGGAGATTCGGGATAAACTGGATCAGGCCAATATCAACGAGCGGGTGCTCTTTCCCGGCCTGGACGGCCTTAGTCGCTGGTTACGACGGCAATACGTTCAGCCTGTGCCACTATCAGGTAATTTTCAGCAAGAAAAGGCAACCAGCGAATAATTTTCCGGGAACAACCGGGTAGCTGACTAGTCCATAAAAAGAGCCGGTACTTCTAGAAACAAGAGACATAATCGCTAACAAACTTTCTTTTTACGAGGATGCCGGCCAATTCTAATTGACCCAAATCCTTATGAAAATTATTGATATCCGGGCTTTGAAAGGACCGAACTACTGGTCAATCAAGCGTCATAAGCTAATCGTAATGCGATTAGACTTAGAAGAGTTGGAAGAACTTCCTTCCAATAAAATCGAGGATTTTTATCACCGACTGCGAACGCTTATGCCTAGCCCGACTTTGTCTTGTGCTTCAGCAAGTTTTCCTGCTTTTTTCCAAACGTTTCAGTCCGTCCAGAATCGGTTCGATTTGCTTTCAGGAAGATGAGTTCACTCCTGTTGCTTATCCGGCGCTGAGGCAGGTAGCTACTGACGAGTTAGTTTTAAGGTGCGAAGAAAGATGCAACCTTGTGTTGGGCATAAGGTATCTCGACTCGTGAGTGTTAAGGTATTACCGTCGATTAGCCCTTTGTAACGAGCCGTATATGAACCGAATACGCCGTAGCAGATCGTATTGTTTACCTCATTAATCTGGACGGTATTACCGCTTAAACTACCGCTAATTGGCTGGGAAGCCGATCCGCGCATTATCTTTCCCGTAACGGTATTGCTGGTTACCTGAAAAGTTGCCGTTGTCGGCACAGAAGCGTCTCCACTCCAGGCACAACTACCGATCTGCTCCGTTTCGTAAACGCCTTGCCAGCTTCCAGCCAGCTCACCTGAAACAGCCTGTGGCTGTTCCTGACGTATGCAGCCGATCAGGACTGATAGAGCAAGTGAATAAACATATTTCATGATCTTCAGTACCCAGGAGGTTCAAGACCGTAAACATACGGCATTTTCAATACGTCAAGATTAAGTAATCGTTATGAATAATATAGAACTTAGCTGTTTACGCACCGGCTCTTTAATAAAACTGTCTAAACGGTCTAAATAGACAGCAAGAAATGACGCATTCTCTAACTTTCCTGTGGGAAGTAGGTCAGCTAACCTGCCCCTACTGAAAGCCAGCGGCCAAGTTATCCGGTACTCAGTGGCTAAATCAATTATCTCTGTCGATGCCAATAATAAAGGACTGCCGGTATGGGGCAGTCCTTCTGTAACTCTTTTTAAATAACCTATTACTATGAATTATACTATTTCTTTGTATTAAATATTTTTGATATGTATATGTATTACTTAGACTATTTCACTTTGTTATACAAAGATATTAGTTGTTAGGGACGTATTATGCAACTGAAAATTATATTTACTTAATGGTCTGGGTAAATGATTTAATAACCAAATAATACAATTATGGAATTTATGCGTCAAAGATCTGACAATTAACGTATCAATGATTTGCATGCTGTCTTTTG
>NZ_JBMDWV010000138.1:0-23131 GCF_048594605.1 Spirosoma sp. | reverse complement strand
GATGAGTGTGGTAGAGAAACAATTAACGAGAGTTAATAAATGAGGTATGATTTACAATAACGTAGATCGAAAAGCTGTAAGAGGACGTATTCAAAATCTGTTTTATGTTTCAAATTACCACGCAATCCGTTGCGTTGCCTGACGGGCGGGAAATTACCATCGAAACCGGAAAAATGGCTCGACAAGCCGATGGCGCGGTGGTTGTACGGTTGGGTGACACAATGTTGTTAGCCACTGTTGTATCAAGTAAAGAAGCCAAAGAAGGCGTTGATTTCCTACCTTTATCGGTTGATTATCAAGAGAAGTTTGCTTCAGCAGGACGTATTCCTGGCAGCTTTCAGCGTCGGGAGGGACGATTAGGCGATCATGAGATCCTGATTAGTCGCTTAGTAGACCGTGCACTACGTCCTATTTTCCCTGAAGACTACCATGCCGATACACAGGTAATTATTACCTTAATTTCAGCCGATCCTGAAGTGCAGCCTGATGCGTTAGCCGCATTGGCTGCGTCATCAGCATTAGCCGTATCGGATATCCCATTCAATGGGCCTATTTCAGAAGTGCGTGTGGCTAAAGTTGACGGTCAATATAAAATCAATCCGAAATCGGCTGACATTGAACGGGCAACTCTTGACCTGATTGTTGCTGCTACCGAGAAAGATATTTGTATGGTAGAAGGCGAAATGGATGAATGTTCAGAAGCCGAAGTCATAGAAGCCCTGAAAGCAGCTCACGACGCTATCAAAATACAATGTCAGGCTCAAAAGGAATTGGAAGCGAAAGTTGGCAAAACCGAAAAACGTGTATATAGCCACGAAACGCACGATGAAACCCTACGGGCTGCCGTTCGGGAAAATAACTACGGAAAAATTTATGACGTAGCCCGCCAGCAAAATGCCAGCAAAAAAGGTCGTTCTGATAGTTTTAGAAAAATACGTGAAGAGTACCTGGCAACGTTTGGGGATGATTCAGAAGTAGACGAAAGCTTGATAAAAACCTATCTTCATGATTTGGAATGGGAAGCGTCTCGTCGTTTAGTCCTTGATGAGCGTGTGCGTCTCGATGGCCGGAAATTAGACGAAATTCGTCCTATTTCGACTGAGGTGGGCCTTCTGCCTGGCCCTCACGGTTCGGCGCTGTTCACACGTGGAGAAACTCAATCTCTGACAACCGTGACCCTCGGCACTAAGATTGATGAGCAAATTGTTGATCAGGCTATGCATCAAGGGTATGCCAAGTTTCTGCTTCACTATAATTTTCCAGGCTTCTCAACGGGTGAAGTAAAACCAAATCGGGGGGCTGGTCGTCGCGAAATCGGTCACGGAAATCTGGCGCATCGGTCATTGAAGAAGGTATTACCACCTGAAGCCGAAAATCCTTACACGATTCGGGTTGTTTCAGATATTCTGGAATCGAACGGATCATCGTCCATGGCAACTGTTTGTGCAGGCACAATGGCTCTGATGGATGCTGGTATTAAAATCAAGGCACCGGTTGCAGGTATAGCCATGGGCCTAATTTCGGACGGTGACAAATATGCTGTGTTGTCGGATATCCTGGGCGATGAAGATCACCTTGGCGACATGGACTTCAAGGTAACAGGCACCGAAAAAGGTATTGTTGCCTGTCAGATGGACCTGAAAGTGAATGGGCTGTCGTATGAAGTGCTGGCGCAGGCGCTGGAACAAGCCCGCATTGGCCGGCTGCACATTCTGGGTGAGATGAAGAAAGGAATCGCCGAGGTTCGCTCAGATCTCAAACCGCACGCTCCCCGTGCTATTGTTATTAAGATTGACACGAATCAAATTGGTGCTGTTATTGGACCTGGCGGTAAAGTTGTTCAGGATATCCAGAAAGACTCCGGCGCTGTTGTTAATATTGACGAACGCGACAATGCTGGTTGGGTAAGCATTTTTGCTACCAATAAAGAAAGCATGGATAAGGCCGTGTCACGCGTGAAAGGTATTGTAGCTGTGCCCGAGGTGGGTGAGACATACGTGGGCAAGGTGAAAACCATTCAACCATTCGGAGCCTTCGTGGAATTCATGCCAGGCAAAGATGGACTTTTGCATATTTCCGAGATTAAATGGGAACGTCTGGAGTCGATGGAAGGCGTATTGCAGGTTGGTGAAGAAGTAACTGTAAAATTGATCGATATCGATAAAAAGACAGGAAAATACCGCTTGTCGCGTAAAGCACTGCTTCCAAAGCCAGAGAACAAAAACGCGTAAGTCGTTGTTACTTTTTTAAGTAATGCATAGTCCAATAATAGCGTTACATAGTTATTCCACCGGGGAAAACGTATCATGAGACAGCTAAAGATTTCAAAACAGATTACCAACCGTGAGAGCCAGTCGTTAGACAAATACTTACAGGAAATTGGTAAAGTAGACCTGCTTACGCCCGATGAGGAAGTAACGCTGGCCCAAAAAATACGGGAAGGCGATCAACTGTCGCTGGAACGACTAACGAAAGCAAACCTGCGTTTTGTGGTGTCTGTTGCTAAACAATACCAGAACCAGGGCTTGTCGTTAGGCGATTTGATCAATGAAGGAAACTTAGGATTAATTAAGGCCGCCCAGCGTTTCGACGAAACACGCGGGTTTAAATTCATTTCGTACGCCGTATGGTGGATTCGTCAGTCCATTCTGCAGGCCTTGGCCGAACAGTCGCGGATTGTTCGCTTACCACTTAACCGGGTTGGTTCGCTGAATAAAATTTCGAAAACCTTCTCGGACCTTGAGCAAAAATTCGAGCGCGAACCGTCGCCGGAAGAATTGGCCGCAGTACTCGAAATTTCAGCTGCTGAAGTTGTCGATACACTAAAGATTTCGGGTCGTCACGTATCTATGGACGCTCCTTTTGTACAAGGAGAAGAAAACAGTTTGCTGGATGTACTCGAGAACGATGGTGAAGATAAACCTGACTCAGGCCTAATCAACGATTCGCTACGTAAAGAAGTGCAACGTGCTCTCTCAACGCTGACGCAGCGCGAGGCCGATGTGATCACACTTTATTTTGGTTTGAATGGCGAACACGCGATGACGCTCGAGGAGATTGGTGAGAAATTCAACCTGACTCGTGAGCGGGTTAGGCAGATAAAAGAAAAAGCCATTCGTCGGTTGCGTCATACATCCAGGTCGAAAGCCCTTAAGACGTATTTAGGCTAAAAGTTTCGTTTCAGCGTCTTGTGGTCGATCCTGCTTTTACGGCAATCGTAACGTAAGACAACCTAACAAAAAAGGCAGTTCATTATGAACTGCCTTTTTTGTTAGGTTGTCTTACTAGCTATTTTGTATAAATCCAGGCGGTTGAGCCAATCACCTTACTGATGGCCGGAATGTGAGACTGAAGTTCCGCTTTATCATCAGAACCGATCGCAGCCACTTTATAACGTAATGCTTTTCGTCCCTGAACGATGACGTAAGCATCTGTATAGCCAGCTTTATGTAAATAGTTCACCAGGGGCAAAGCCTTCTCTTTCCTGGAAAATACGCCAGCAATAATTGTAAAGTGTTTACTGGGATGTAACGCAGGAGCTATATCTACTGGAGGTGCATTCTTGGTCATCTCTTCTGGTTTAGCGACAACTTCGCCATTGACGGTAGTTTCCGTCGTAACTGGAGTAGGCGCAACCACCGCAGGTACGACAGGTGCTGGTTCTAGAGTCGGTTTGTCAGCAGGAGTGGTTATTGGCGCAATCGATTTATGACTTACCACAACCTTTTTCGGCATATCCTTCACTTCTGCTGACGTAGTAAAGGCGGCTGGTATCCTGAACAGATTAGCCGGGTCTAAACTGCTCTGCAGAGGTTGGTCGGGTTTGATAACCGAAAAATAGCTAACCAAACCTAATGAGCCAACGAGTAGGGCCGCAGCAGCCACGCGCCAGTAGGGGCGGGCAGGTTGCAAGGGAGTTAACGTTACGTCTTCGTCCCGAACAAGTACAGGGCCAAGCGTTGTAACAGGTACTGCTTCAATTGGTTTTTCTACCGGAGCAGGACGGTTAACTAACTGTACCGAAAGGGCACTCATGCCGAAAGCTTCACCGAAAAAATTATGCCGCAGACTGGGATCAAATTGGAGTTTTGCTTCAGTATTGCGGCTAAACGTACCAATGCCATCTAATTCAAAGTGACCTGTTACGTCAACTTGTTCCCGTAGCTCTTCTACAAATACATTAATGTGCCGTTGAGCTCCCTCGCGGGTTACGGGCTCATGTAACATGATGTAATTGGCCAGAATACCATCGTCAAAACGAAGGGCTTCATTAAAAGCAACGCGCTTGCGGGGAGGGAGGTAAAGGCCGCTGGCTTCGGAAAAGGCTGCCGGTTGATAGTGTGTCAGAAAAGCGCCAAACTCGGGAACAACTACACAGTCGTATTGATACAGCAGCTTTTTGAGATAATCGTTAACGGAAGCCATAGTATGCGCCGGTGGGGATTAGAATGAGTAACTGATTCCGCCGAGAAAGTTAAGGCCTTGCGACTGATAATACAAATACCGCTGGTAATTCTGGCTAAAGATATTATTTAACGACACGAACGCAGATACCTGTTTTCCTAGGAAATAGTCAATTTTAACGTTGGCGTCATAGATCGGTTTTAGGGTGTAGAGCACGTTAGAAGTAAAGTTTTTGTTGACGATGCCCTGATAAAAATACAAATCGGCCGTAACGAATAATTTTTTATCCAGAATGTAAGAGTTCGTCCAGGTAACAGTTGTTTGCGGACGGCCCCAGGCTTGTTCAAGACGTTCGAGATCGTAGCCAAAAAAATCAGCTTTCAGTGCTGAGCGGAATTTATCTTTTAGCGCATAACCAAGCTGCCCGGATACGGTCAATACGTTTGAAAGACCTCCATCATAAAGCACCGCAAACTTGGTTGTGTCAGGCTGCGAATTGTTGAATGTAGAGAAATTCCGGTAGCGAGCGTAGGAAACCTTACCTTCATACGAGAAGCCTAAGCCCAGATTACCTTTTGTTCCGGCGTAGACATCCAGCGACTTGATTGTATTCGCTAACACGACCTGAGGGGCAAGCCATTTGTTTTCGCCCAGCAACGATCGTAGTGTATTTCGGTTAATATCGCCGTCGACCCCCGCAAATACGTGAATGTTTCCTGTTGGAACAAAGTCGATGTCAATGACTGGAAAAGCCCGCGTGTCGTTGATGTTCTGACGTTTATCGGTCTGATTAACGGCGTTAATCCCCGCTGTGATGGTAAATTGGGGAGAGGTGTATTTGAAGGTTGGTTTTACCCGAAAAAGATTTCGGTTATCCACAATGGAGCCGTCGGAGCGTTGCGTTACGTAGGCATCAGCTGCAACAAGTGCCACAATATTATCGGTAATGCCAAGGGATGCGTTGAGATTAGTACCCCAGTCCGTTTCGGATGCATTGAACCGATCTTTAAGCGATGTAATACCCGTACGAAGAGAGTAATCAATCGCATTTTCGGTTTTGGCGTTTTCAATACCTAATTTAAAATTGACGGTATTCAAGTTTTGCTTGATTAAGTCAGGATTAAAGCTCGGTGAGGCTGCGTACTCGCGACTATATCCGTAGAAGTTGTAAGCGTTTCGATCAAAACCTAAATCGCCCTGTAGCTTAAACGCATCGGTTAAGTATTTGCCCGTAACCCGAATCCGTGTATCGCTTTGGCTCGAATTCTTGCCATCGACAGGCCCGATACCCGACGATAGGTGTCGTACCGAACCTTCCAGTGATAGATTAGAGAGTGTGTTAAGCCCAACAAATCCTTCACCCAAAAATGAACTGTAGTTCCCGGCGCCCAGCTTCACGTAGTTGCTGTAGCCCGACGTTTCATCAACCTGCGTGGTAGCTGGTGACAATACACCAGGCATTATGCGTGGGTCGCCGACGGTTAGTTTTCGGTCTTCAAATTCATACGTCAGTTTCCGTTGTTCAGCCGAAGGTTTGACGGACGGGATTTTGTTGAAAAGCCGATTGGCAGGCGGTAATGTGATTTTACGGCTCTTTTCGACCGTAATTTCCTGCGTATCAATTTCGCCTTCTTTAGTAGGTCGGGTAGGCTTGGGTTGCTGCTGTGCCCATAGCGTTGCCGACAGCGAAAGGAGCGTAAGGGTGAGAAGGGGGCGGGTTTGATGAATCATACTTTTGATGTATGATATATGATGTATGATGTAAGTATAGGTAATTGCTGCGTGCAACTACGTCCTATAGCATACATCATACATCATACATCGCTTAGTTTTTAGACTCCACCGTAGCCAGTTTCTGTTTGGCTTCAGCGATGATGGTTTCGTCGGATGAGTTTTCGATAATTGAATTCAGTACGGCTTTTGCCTGCGTTGTTTCGTCTAACGCTACGTTGTTGTCGGCGACGAGGATAAACGCCTTGCCTTTCCAGTACTCAAAATCAGCGAATTGCTCGTTGAACTTGAGCAACGTAGTGATCGACTCTTTGTACTTTTTCTGTTTATATAAAATCTCGCCCAGATGGTATTGCGCTTCGGCGCCATTTACATCTTTAGCCAGTGCAATCGTTTTGTCGAATTCAGTCTGAGCGATTTTGTAATCATTTTTAGCCAGAGCCACTTTCCCCAGCATTAGTTGAGCGCGGTTTTGTGCCCCCGGCACTACGCTACCACCTGCTACGATGTCGCGCGCCAGGATAGCCGCAGAATCCAGTTTAGGGTAAACGAAATACGTATCCATCATTCCTAACTGAGCCGTAACCTGTTCAGGTTTTCCGCTGGCTTTGCTGAGAATAACCCGGTAATTCTGAATGGCACGCGGGTAATTCTTCTGTTTCGCTTCCAGATCCGCAGCCCGGGTAGCAGACCGCACTACGTAGTCTGACTTGTTATCGGCAATAATCTGATAATAGGAGCGGAGCGCATTCGCCGGATCATTGGTCTGCCGGTACGATTCTGCTACGTAGTAACGTGCTTCGTTTGTGTTTGGGCTGTTTGGGTACTCCTGCATGAACGTTTGCAGCGATTGGATTGCCTGAGGATACTTACCGTTGGCATAGATTTCCTTGGCGTTATCGAACTGCACGCGCTCCACATCCGTGCTACCTGGATTGCTTTTCTTGTATTGCCCCAGTACCTGCGAAAACTCTTCTGGTCGGCCGGCATCACTCAACGCGTTCTGGATTCCTAGTAGAGCACTTTGCGCCTGCTCAGAGTCGCCGTAGTTGTCCAGAATTCGTTTGTAATCGGCAACGGCCGGATCGTACTGCTGAATGTTTCCGTAAGCAATGGCCCGCTTCAACAGGGCTGCCGGAATGAGCGTGCTGTTGGGCTTATCCTGAATAAGCTTCGTGAAGCCTTGAATGGCTGCCTGATACGAACCTTTCTCAAAATCTACGTTTGCCTTCTGGAATTGCGATTCATCAACGAACCGAGAGTTCGGATATTGACGCTGGACCTGATCAAACTGCGCTTTCGCATCGGAATCCCGGCCGAGGTAGCTCAGCGTAACGGCTTTCTGATACGATGCGTAGTCTTTATCGGCTGCATTTTGAGCAATGGCCTGATCGTACGAACGTAGTGCATTTTCGTATTGTTTTGTCGCCAGATACGAATCTGCCAGACGTATCGTAGCGTCCTGAACCTGTGCCTGATCGTCAGCGCTGGATCGTTTGCTTACAAAATCCCGGAAATACGTAGCGGCATTGCCGTAATCCTTCTTGTTATAATACGCATAACCAAGGCCGTACAAACTTTTCGTTGCATAAGCCGACCCCGATTTCGACACACTGGCGTAGATCGGAATAGCCGTATCGTATTGCTTACCTGCTGAATACGATTCGCCTTTCCAGAATTGGGCAGCCTGTTGTAATTCAGTGTCGACAGGGTACTTCAGCGACTTGTCCAGATTCGCCACCGCTTGCGGATACCGCTCAGCGTTGAAATCGTTCACGCCCTGGTTGTACGTCAACCGCTGATACGTAGCGTTAATCTTTGGCGTACGTTTTTTTAGCCCCTCGATGTACGCAATAGCAGCCGGGTAGTTGTTTGACGCAAAGTAAGCTTCGCCAACGAGTTCGTTCGCTTCGTTCTCAAATTTGCTGTTGGGATATTGCTTTAAAAAAGCCGTCAGTTCCTTCACCGCATCGGCTCCGTTATTCTGATCCAATTGAAGTTTGGCGTGATTGAACCGGGCTTCTTCCTGTATCTCTGGACTAAACGATAACCGGCCTGCCTGATCGAATGCATTTAAAGCATAACTTGGATTCTGGACCTGTAAGTAGCTTACACCCAACGTATAAGCAGCGTATTGTGCGGTTGTATCCTTGCCGCCCGCTAATGTTTTTAACTGCGTAATTGCGTCGTTGTAAGCACCGGTGCGGAATAGCGATTGACCGTAGCGAAACTTCACCGCTCCGGGCGCTTTTGCCCCCGCCGACGTAATGTATTGCTTGTAATAGGGAATCGCTTTCGCGAACTGATTTTGCTGGTAATAAACTTCCGCCGTATACAGCGCAACCTCGCCCATGGCCGAACCGCTGTTCCGTTTAAGCAAAGGTTCGGTATAAGCCAGTAGCTCATCAAACCGGCGTTGCCGATAAAGCGACTGCGCAATCCAGTTCGGTACCTGATTCTGATACGTTGGATTTTTCTCGATACGTCGGAAATCGGCAACAGCTTCGTTGAAATTCCGGTTTCGGAAATTAATCACACCTGCATAATACGAAGCCGCTGGCGCATCGGGCGAGCTACTATCGAGCTTGACCTCATTCAGCAACGGCAGTGCTTTCTGCAAATTCTGCGTATTGTAATAGGAGAGACCCAACTGATACTTATACGTAAGTTGCTGGGAACTGCTGCCTCCTTGCGTAACGGCTTTTTCCAGGAAGTCGATCGCTTTGGTATAATCCTGGCGGGTGTAATAGTACGTACCCAGGTCGCCGTAAAGTTGGGCGGCTTTGGGATGCTGGCTATGGTTCTTAACAAACCGATCAACGAGCAACTCCGCACCAGGTTCATCGATGTACAAACTGGCCAGTGCGATGTAATACTCGGCTTCGACGGCATTTTGATCGCCCGTGTTGAACAGCGTTTGCGAGCCATCGCCCCGGCGCGGTTCCAGATACTGCCGGAACTCATAACGGGCAGCCGCATAATTGGCGCGCTCGAAAAGTTCCAGACCATTGCGGTAATGATAATCCGGTTCGGCATAACTCTGCGTTCGCTGAGCCGTGACTGACAGTGAAGAAAGAAACCCCAGGGTCAGGATGAGCCAACTCAGCGAAAAGCTACCTGACTGGCATTGACCCGTTCGGGTGAGTGAATAGGGCATAGAAGAATGCAAGGATTACGATAAACTTTAAACTGGAAACTACTTATTCTCTGGATTGCGTCGTAGTTTCGCCAATGAATTGGCAAAATTCACGTTTAATCTGGACAAAAAACGAAGGTATTCCTGTTTCCGTATGAAAAAAAACGCCCGGCTCCTGTATTTACTTGCTGTCTGGACCTTTTTTATTTTCCTTTCATCAACCGCCAAGCCTCTCCCAACCGATGACGAAAACCCCGCTGCAACCCCTCCTGGCATAACTTACGTGTTGTCTATGCCCGAGCCGCAGACCCATTATTTTGAAGTCGAAATGCAATTAAAAAATGTTGCTGCTACGACCAGTTCGAAGAAAAATGGGTATCTGGATATTAAAATGCCCGTCTGGACACCGGGTTCTTATCTGATTCGGGAATACGCCAAAAATGTCGAAGCCTTTACAGCAACGGCCGCCGGAAAAGCCGTACGTAGTGAAAAAATACGGAAGAATGCCTGGCGTGTGTACACCGGCGATGACAACGTAACGATTCGCTACCGGGTGTATGCCAACGAACTGACAGTGCGTACCTCCTTTATCGACGCCGATCACGGATACGTAACGCCCGCTGGTATGTTCATGTATCACGATGCCTTAAAAACGTATCCTCATCGCGTTGTCATCCAGCCGTATAAAAATTGGAAACACGTAGCAACCGGTCTAGAACCTGTAGCAGGCGCCAACTTTACGTATGAAGCGCCCGATTTCGATCTGCTGGTCGATTCCCCTATCGAGATTGGTAATCACCGCACGTTCGGGTTTACAGCTTCCGGCATACCGCATACCGTAGTGATGTTTGGCGATGTGGAATACGATGAAAAACGATTACAGGCTGATTACAAGCGTGTTTGCGAAGCAGCCGCATCGGTCGTTGGCGAACATCCCTGCAAACATTACACTTTCATTGTCCATCATATTCCCACAGGTGGTGGAGGGCTGGAGCATCTGAATTCCACTACGTTGGAAACATACCGCAACGCTTATTCCACAGAAGCCAATTACAAAGGGTTTCTGACGCTGGTGGCACACGAATATTTTCACCTCTGGAACGTAAAGCGGATTCGCCCAATCGCGCTCGGACCCTTCGACTATGAGAACGAAAACTACACGCACATGCTCTGGTTGTCAGAGGGTTGTACGTCGTTTTATGAAGATTACATTTTACGTAGGGCGGGTTTCCATACACCCGAAACGTACCTCAATATTGTTGCCAACGACATTACAGGTATCGAGAATCAGCCGGGTGTTCGGGTGCAGTCGGCGGCTGAGTCGAGCTGGGATGCGTGGATTAAAGGCTACCGACCGAACGAGAACTCAAACAATACCACTATTTCGTATTACAGCAAAGGAAGCGTATTGGGTACGTTGCTGAATCTGGCGATTCTGGCCGGTAGCAACGGCGAACGTAGCATGGACGACCTGATGCGGTTCCTCTATAACGAATATTACAAGAAGCAGAAGCGCGGTTTTACGGATGATGAATTCCGGAAGGCCGCCGAGCAAATCGCCGGGCGGAGTCTTGATGACTTTTTCAGCATTGGCGTCAACTCGGCTGAACCAATCAATTACAATACGTATTTCGAGCCTGTGGGCTTGCAGCTAACCAACGTAGCAGCGAAAACGCAGGATGGTTTTCTGGGCGTAGGCATATCGGCTGCAGGAGGAAAATCGACCGTTACAAGTGTGCGTCGAGGATCGGCTGCGTATACCGACGGACTAAATGTTGGCGACGAAATTCTATCCGTCGATAGCGTTCGGGTCGGCGATGATCTGCTACGTCTGATCAGCAATCGGCAAGTGGGCGAAACCTTAAAAGTACTTGTCAACCGATCGGGGCTGCTTCGCGAGATTCCCGTTACGCTCACGCCGAACCCATTAGCCAGTTATCGATTAACACAACTGCCAAACGTAACACCTGAACAAAAAGCGCTGTATAACAAATGGTTGTATATCAAATAAACAATCAGGCCCGGTAGATTACCGGGCCTGATTTGTTTTATAGTACGTCTGCTTCCTTGAGCGGCCGAATTATTGACTTGAATTAAATAAGCGCCGAAATGGGATGTGGTGTCGGGTTTGAGAATCCGACACCACGACCGCCCATAACTCCAATTCGGCGGTTAATTTATGCAACTCAATAATTCGACCGCTTAGGGAAAGGTCAATACGTATTGTCTTATGCCTCAGCCAGAAACTCTTCTCACGCAACCTGCTACGTTAACGGCTACCCCCGCCCGCGTTGAATCCATCGATATTTTACGGGCTCTCACGATGATCCTGATGATTTTTGTCAATGATCTATGGTCGCTAAAAGGTATTCCACTCTGGCTGGAACACGTATCGCACGAGGCCGATGGGATGGGATTGGCTGATTCTGTTTTTCCGGCTTTTCTGTTTATTGTGGGCATGTCGCTGCCGTTTGCGATCAATGCCCGCCGGAAAAAAGGAGATTCGGGCGCTACGTTGGTCGGGCATGTCATCAGCCGGTCGATTGCGCTGCTGGTGATGGGTGTTTTTCTGGTCAATGGCGAATCCATCAGCGAAGCCACAACGGGCCTGACGCGAGCCGGTTGGAATACGTTATCGTGTTTATCATTCATCCTGATCTGGAACGCTTATCCAAAAACCGTAGCAAAATGGGTTCTTTACGGCAGCAAAGGACTTGGAATAGCCGTCTTACTCATACTGGCTTTTATCTATCGGGGTGAAGAAGAACCTCGTTTTGCGACACACTGGTGGGGGATTCTGGGCCTGATTGGCTGGGCGTATCTGGCGGCTTCTCTAGTTACGGTATTCGCCCGAAATCGACTGCTGTTTCTTGTATCAGCCTGGACAATCTTCGTGCTACTAAGTATAGCCAACCACGCGGATTTGTTGCCCGAAGCTATCCACGTTATTCCCGGTGCCATTAGTGGTGGTACGTTAGTCGGGCTGACGATGGGGGGAGTCGTAATCGCTACGTTGTTTCAGACGTACCGCAATCGGGGCGATAATACCAAAATGACACTCGTTTTTCTGGCCATTGCCATCATACTGATCGGATTGGCAATCTACACGCGCCAGTTCTGGGGAATCAGTAAACTTCGGGAGACCCCCGCCTGGCTTTTCCTGTGTAGTGCCTTAACGATTCTGGCCTTCATCGGCATCTATTGGCTCACCGATGTTGCGGGTAAAGCCAACTGGTTTACTCTGATCAAACCCGCCGGAACCGATACGCTGCTCTGCTACCTGATGCCGTATTTTGCCTACGCCTTCATGGGTTTCCTGCACCTACGCCTTCCCGAAGTGGTGTTGATTGGTAGTATTGGCCTGTTGAAATCCTTCCTCTTTGCGCTTCTGTGTGCCTGGATTACGGGTCGATTGAATCGGGCAGGAGTGAAGTTGAAGTTGTGAAATCTCTACCTGATTAAGCCTGATTCAATTGAAATAGGATGATTTCAGAAGCTTCATGGCTTTCTTTTCGTCCTGCGCGCAAACAGTACAGAACGTACCAATGCCGTTGACAGGACCTTCATATTCCCAAGAGAATGTTTTGGCGTAGTTGGTTTTGGAATTGGTCACTTTTAAACTAGTGCCAACTGGTTTAATCGTCAGGATCGTGTTGTTGGGAAACTGGACGGTGAAGCCCGAAGTGCCCGCTTGAGCAACGTAACGGACGTTGACTTCTTTCCGATCTTTGCCGTACATATACGTAACGTTTTGCCGCCTTCCGTCTTTCACCCAAAAACTTAAATGCTCATACGTATTAGTGCCGGGTTCGCCGTAAGCATAATTGGCAACTTTGCTTTGTGCGTTGGCGATTATACTGATAAATAAGGATGTTAAGAAAATAAGGCTGATTTTGTTCACGGTAATTGACTGATGGTTTACTAATCAATAATCCGTTTAACCCTTCTTTGTTTTCGGTTTTGTTGCTTTGCCCAGATTCTCTTCGACGCGGTACGTTACCATTCGGGCAATCAGATCCAGGGGCATCGGTTGGTCGAGCGGAAATTGTATTGAGCCTTTTCCTTGTTTGTAAGCCGAAAGCTCTTGCTGAAACGCTTCATTGCCTTTCGGCGTCGCGTAAAAACCGATATGGTTTTTGAATCCGGCGAAATAAACCAGGTTACCGTTTAACGTGAACGTCGGCATAGCGTACTTAACCGTTTCTGTAGCGTCTGGTGCTGCTTTTTTGATTGTCTCGCGAACCTGTTGCAGTTTCTCCTGAACGTCGGCTGGAAAACCAGCGATGTATTCGTCAATGGTGTTGGGTTTATCCGTTGTCATATGGACTTTGGGTGGTATTTGACACGACTGTGTACTAATTGATAAAGCTCGATAAAGTTATCAGCTTTGAGCAGTACTATGCGAACGTTTGGCTCTTTTGGGTAAGCTAGTTTTGCGTTTTTCTAACTGCTGTTTATCCGCCTTGATAAATGCACTAATCTCCTGCTTTTGCTTATCAGTTAGTGGCTTGCCTTTAATGACAAAATCAACTCCTTCGGGTTCTTTTACATAGCCCATATCATGCAGTTTTAAAATATTTATCAACAAGTCTATTTGCTGCAATGGTATTAATGATCATTAATTGACCACCAAACAATGTCGCTCCTAATGCTTTGGTGTAATGTTCGATCAATTGCGTCTTGGCCGTGAAAGATACATAACCATCAAAGCCATGTTGGAAAGAAACTTTACAGGCATAAGCAACCAAATTTCCGGCAACGCCTTCGTAAAGTTTATTGCTACCACGGTTAAATGGGGCGCTTTCAAGAAGATCCATATAAATGTGATCGGACTGAATTGTAAAACTTATAACCCCTTGAATAATGTTCGGATTATTAACAATCGTTAGCTTATAAACTTCTTTAGTATTGTCGTCCAATTCAATTTTCCAATTGAATGCCCAACTATTCTTTCTTGTCATTTGCTTTACATCAACTTTCGTTAGGCGAAGTACTTCGGTCGCGAAACTATCGCCTGAAATAACATTACGAATCGAGTTGGTGAGGCCGTCAATCTCGAAATCAAGTTCTATTTTCGTACTTTTTTGCACAATGTAATTTACAAAATAAGAGCTGGACTCGCAAAAGGTTTGTTTCAGCGAGCGATAAGAATAAAAGGCTTTTAAGCCTCTGTCAGCAATTGTTCTGCCAACTGCGTCAGGCCAGCCGTAGCGGGTTCGGTGATGAACGTAACGTTAGGGCGTTTCTGCATGGTCGGGATGTTGGGATCTACGACGTAAATGGGGATGCCAGCCCGAACGGCATAGACCAAACCCGCTGCTGGATACACATTTAGCGACGTACCAACCACAATGAAAATATCCGCTTCCTGAGTAATGTCCACAGCTGCGTCCATCATTGGTACCGCTTCGCCAAACCACACGATGTGCGGACGCAGCTGCGAGCCTTTTTCGCAGCGATCGCCCGCTTTCAGCTCCCAGCCGTCGATGTCGTAAATCAGCGATTCGTCGACCGTAGAACGCGATTTAAACAACTCCCCGTGCAGATGCACTACGTTCGAAGAACCCGCTTTTTCGTGTAGGTTATCGACGTTTTGCGTAATGACCGTTACATCGTATTTCTGCTCCAGTTTCACCAGCGCATAGTGCCCGGCATTCGGCTGAACGCTAAGCGCCTGCTTCCGGCGTTGGTTGTAAAAATCCTGCACCAATGTCGGATTTCGTGCCCAGGCTTCAGGCGTTGCAACGTCCTCAATCCGGTGATTTTCCCATAAGCCATCCGACGCCCGGAAGGTCGGAATTCCGCTTTCGGCACTGATGCCCGCTCCTGAGAGAACGACGATTTTTTTTTGCATAGAGGTAAAGGTATTGGGCACAGGGGTAAGGGCATGGGAAAAGTGCTGAATCTGGTGTTTTTACCCTTTGCCCCGCGCCCTCTGCTATTCTACCACAATTTCATCCGTGGCGAACCACGTTTTTTCGCCTGCGTTCGGGTGACCAGCAGGACAGACGCCTACGTTTTTGGCACGTATCCGAACGTAGCGGGCACGAGCGGTTTTGAAATCGGCTACCACAGGCAGAATATCCCACGGGCCGTTCAGTTCATACGTAACAGATTGAGAGATAGCTTCCTTGAAGTCGTTTCCATCTTTTGACAAGGCGATCTCTACCGTCGTTGGCGGGAAGTTTTTCTCTAGAATCACTTTCAGAAAGTTCAGCGATACTTTCGTTACGCTCGTTACGTCGCCGAGATCCAGCGTTACGTCCATATCGCCGAAGAAATTGGCCCACTGCCGCCGGTCGCGTGGAGTTTCACCACGAATACCATCTGTTAGTTTTTTGGTGCTGGCGTCGCTTTTGTTTTCAAGTGAAATGGCATAGGTGTATGGTTTGTTCTTGCCTTTGTGCAGCGTAAACGTCTGTTGCAACCGTCCACCGGTCGACGTAATGGCCTTAATCGTTGTGGTTTTGGTCAACGTAATGGGTCCAATGTACTCCGTACTTTTTTCGTTTGGCTCTTTACCGTTGAGGGTATAAAAAATGCGGCTGTCCGAATCCAGTTTTTTCAGCACGACCTGCAACTGGCCCTGATCGTTCCCCTGCGTTTCGGCCGTAATGTCGAACAGACGCTTGGCGTAATTAACGGGAATTTTCGTCAGCCTGGGCAGGTGATTTTTAAGCCGCTGGGCGAAATCCTCGAAATTGTGCGGCCCTGCCTGCATCCAGCCAAGTTCGGCGATGGCAATTGCACGCGGATACACCATGTACTCAACTGCTTCGGGAGTCGGCGTGTACTCCGTCCAGATGTTTCCCTGCACGCCCAGTACGTATTTTTGTTCGGCAGGCGTCAGTTCGGTGGGCATGGGCTCATAGGCGTACACCTGATCGAGTGGCAGATAGCCGCCAATGGCGAGTGGTTCCGTGATTGGATTGCCCTGATAATAATCCATGTAGCAGGTTCCGGTCGGCGTCATCACTACGTTGTGTTTCTGTTTGGCTGCAGCAATACCACCTTCCGTTCCCCGCCAGCTCATCACCGTAGCGTTTTGGGCCAGACCGCCTTCCAGAATTTCATCCCAACCGATAATGGCCCTTCCTTTGCTCGTCACAAATTTATCGATACGTCGGATGAAGTAGCTCTGAAGCTCATGTTCGTCTTTTAGCTTGTTTTTCTTCATCAAATCCTGGCAGAACGCACTGTTTTTCCAGGCCGTTTTTGGGCATTCATCGCCCCCGATGTGGATGTATTTTCCAGGAAAAAGAGCCATCACTTCCGTCAGTACGTCCTGCAAAAAGCCAAACGTTTTCTCTGAGGGGCAAAACACATCGTCGAACACGCCCCATTTGGCAGCTACCTGGTAGTTTTTGGTCGGTTCACAACCCAACTCCGGGTAAGCCGTTAAAGCAGCTAACGCATGACCCGGCATCTCGATTTCGGGGACAATTGTCACGAACCGGCTCTGCGCGTACTTTACTACGTCCCTGATCTCGTCCTGCGTATAAAAACCACCAACCGGCTTTCCGTCAAACTGTTGCGGGTAATTCTGGAAATACTGTCCAATCAGCGTTTCGCTACGTTTGCTGCCCACCTGCGTAAGTTTCGGATATTTCTTGATTTCGATACGCCAGCCCTGATCATCGGTTAGATGCCAGTGAAACGTATTTTGCTTGTGCATCGCCAGCAGATCGATGTACTTCTTGACGAACGACACAGGCATGAAATGCCGCGATACGTCGAGATGCAGACCCCGGTAAGGGAAACGAGGTTTGTCGGTAATAGCGCATGCAGGCATGGTGAGCGCAGGGCTGGGCGCAGAGAGCGTAGGGCCAACTGGTAAAAGTTGCCGCATGGTTTGAACAGCGTAGAATAAGCCTTTGGCTGTCGACGCTTCGGCCAGAACGCGCGCTGGTGTTACGGTCAGTTTATAGCCTTCGTCGCCGAGGTTCAGCTTCTTGTTCAGTGACAGAAAAATATGCGCGCCCTTGGCCAGCGCCGGGCTTGTTGCCGCAACGGGAATTGCCAGCCCGTTAGCCGCTTTGACCTGATTTACAAAGGTTTGGGCAATCGACTTAACACTGGCATCTGTCGCGGGCGACGTAACAACGCGTGTGCTGGCCGAAAGCGTGAATTGTCCATTCTGTCCAGCGAAACGGGCCGGGAATGGAATGAGGTTGTATTGATTTTCAGTTTGGGCAAATGTTGTGTATGAAAGAAAGAGTAATAAAAACAGGTGTTTCATGCGAAAATGGCAACGTAGCATATGGTTCAAGTGGCAAAATAGCGATGATTTTCCAATATACTTTTAACTGTCCTCTTAGATCGAACCATGAAGGGTGTTGAATTTTCAGCGTTATTAAGATTTAACAGTTTTGTCATTTCGACCAGTAGAGAGAAATCTCAAGCTTGTCTATTTTAGAGTTTTGAGATTTCTCTCTACCGGTCGAAATGACAAAAAGAACAGCGATTGATTGCAAATTCAAGGTTTAAAAGCTATCGTTAATGGGATTCTAATAAACAAAAAATCCCGCTACGTGTCAGTAACGGGATTTAGAAGCTGTAGTACCGAGTCCGAAGATTCGTTACTACGCTATTTCTTCGAAGTCGCTTTCTTCGCTGCCGTTGCGGGTTTTTTCGCGGCTGTGGCCTTTGCCTTGGCCGGCGCTTTCCCTGACGACGTAGCGGCCTTGGTTGCTTTACCGCCAGACGCTTTTCCGGCGGGGGTGGGTTCGTCGCCCGCCAGCTTTAAGCAGTCTTCGAGGGTTAACGTAGCCGGGTCAACATCTTTCGGAATCTTGACGTTCCGTTTGCCGACGGCCAGATACGGTCCATATTGCCCATTGACAACTTTTACATTCGGATTCTCCGGAAACTCCCTGATGTATTTATTCGCTTCAGCTTGCCGCTTGGCCTGAATCAGTTCAATTGCCCGATCTAAGGAAAGCGTTGCTAGCGATTCGTTACGTGGTATCGAGATATATTTATCGTCGAACTTAACGTATGGTCCGAAACGCCCTTTGCCCGTGGTGACAGGCTTCCCTTCAAAGTCGCCCAGGGTTTCGCTCACCGATTCTGCCCGTTTAGCCTGAATTAGCTGAATCGCGCGGTCAGCATCGATCGAGTAGGGGTCATCTTCGCGGGTCAGCGATACGTATTTGTCGTCGTGCTTGACATAGGGACCAAACTTGCCAATGCCAATAATCATCGGTTTGTCTTCAAAGAAACCGATTTCGCGCGGTAACGAGAATAAATCCAGCGCTTCCTGCAATGTAATGGTTTCGATCAACTGACCGTCGCGCAGGTTGGCAAAACGCGGTTTCTCCTCATCGCTGGCTTCACCAATCTGTACGTAGGCACCATAGCGACCCAATCGCGCCGAAACAGGTTTGCCGCTGGCCGGGTCGGCTCCCAGTACCCGCTCGCCAGTTTTGAACGCTACGCCTGATGCCCCCTGAATGTCTTCGATGTTTTTGTGGAAATCGCCGTAGAATCCTTCCAGCATTTTCTGCCAGTTCATCTTTCCATCGGCTATCTCATCAAAGTCTTTCTCGACGGTCGCTGTAAATTTATAATCAACGATGTCGGGGAAATATTCGACCAGAAAATCATTCACGACAATCCCCGTATTAGTTGGGAAAAGCTTGGCTTTTTCGGAGCCGAACGTTTCTTTTCCGCTGGTCTCGTCAATGTGATTATTCTTGAGTGTGTACTCCAGATATTTTCGTTCCTGACCGGGTTTATCCTGTTTGACGACGTAGCCCCGGTTAATAATGGTCGAAATCGTTGGCGCGTACGTCGATGGACGACCGATGCCCATTTCTTCCAGTTTCTTCACCAGTGAAGCTTCCGCGTAGCGCGGTTGCGGGCGGGTGAATTTCTCCGTTGCTTTCATCTGGCCAAGGTTCAGGTTTTGCCCGATCGTCAGCGGAGGCAACATACCTTTTGCATCTTCGTCGCCGTCCTCATCATCTTTCGATTCAAGATACACGCGCAGAAAACCATCAAACTTAATCACCTCGCCCTGAGCGATCAGTTCATTGGGGAACGTAGTGTTTTTAGCCGGAGTCTCTGGACTGAACGTTACTTTTTTGTTCGGATCAAAATCGTCGCCGAATACGTCAAAGCTAAGGTCCTGCTGACCAGCTCCATTTGCGAATTTAATGCCGATCGTTACGGTTGTCCGTTCGAGTTGAGCATCGGCCATTTGAGACGCAATGGCTCGTTTCCAGATCAGTTCGTACAGACGTTTTTGATCGCGATCGGCCCCGGCGTTGCGGTCGTTGAAGTTCGTCGGGCGGATAGCTTCGTGAGCTTCCTGCGCCGATTCGTTCTTGGTCTTGAACTGCCGCGTCTGTACGTATTTCGCACCAAACTCGGTTTCGATTTCAGCTTTGGCTTTGTCGATCGCTTCCTGCGAAAGATTCGTGGAGTCCGTCCGCATGTACGAAATTTTACCAGCTTCGTACAGGTTCTGCGCCAGTCGCATGGTCCGGTCAACCGAGTAGCTCAGTTTACGCGAAGCTTCCTGTTGCAGCGTCGACGTAGTAAACGGTGGCGCCGGCGATTTTTTAGCGGGTTTGACCTCTAAGTTCTTGATGGTGAACGTAGCGCCAATGCAGGCTTCCAGAAATTTACGGGCATCACCCGAGGTCGGGAAGTTTCTGGGAAGTTCGGCGTTCAGGACTTTGTTGCCGTCGACGATGAACTGGGCCGTTACTTTAAACGACGATTTGGCCGAGTGTTTGTCAATTTCGCGTTCGCGCTCCACCACAAGACGTAACGCAACGGATTGTACCCGACCCGCCGACAAGCCCGTACTGCCGCCTTTAATCTTGCGCCAAAGCACGGGCGATAGTTCATAGCCCACTAGCCGGTCCAGTACGCGCCGGGCCTGCTGCGCATTCACCAGATCAACATCGATGGTGCGGGGCGACTTAATGGCGTTCTGAATCGCATTCTTGGTGATTTCGCGGAATACAATTCGCTTGGTGTTGTCGCGCAGTCCCAGCGCTTCCTTCAGGTGCCAGGAGATCGCTTCACCTTCACGGTCATCGTCCGTTGCCAGCCACACTTCCTCCGCCGACTTGGCCAGCGTTTTTAATTCACTGACTAATTTCTTTTTATCCGGTGAAATTTCGTAAGAAGGGCGAAAGCCGTTCACAACGTCGACGGCGAGTCCATCTTTCGGTAAATCACGTACGTGACCGAAGCTGGACTTCACCGTAAAGTCTTTACCCAGGTAGCCTTCGATGGTTTTCGCCTTGGCTGGCGACTCCACTATGACTAAGTTTTTTGACATAATGTAAGGTTCAGATTGAAACTATCTCCGCTGTTTATTGCGAAGCATCTGGATGGACAGAGACGTAATCAGGGCAGAGATTGAGTTAGAAGTCCTGCTTTGACTACGTACCGGGCCAAATATAGACGCAAAAGCACTGACTTGTGCAAGCCAAGTTAGATACGTTACAATAAAACGGAGGGATTGCTGGACCGCTTGAGCGGCTACATAAGGGTAACAATACCTAAGCGCACACAGTTCGCTTTTAGTGGGGAAAATCCTTGTAAATAAGCAAAAAAAGCCTGTTTGGTCAGGTAATAAACCAGTAAATAACGCTGTCCCGAAATAGTTATTGAACTGCATCTGTTGTGCTTAAAAAATTTTTACATTCGCCTATGTCTGATTCGCTTCAAGAGCCATAAATCGGAGATTATCCATCCGTTTTATCCTTTTACAAATGACCACTACACCATCTGTCGATGACGTAATTCGAATTGTCACCCTATCTGATCCGATCGTTCGTAACTTACAAATTACCCAATGTTACTACGAATTATCAGCTGCGTTTGGTGCGCGAACGGGCCCAATAGCTAACTGGTGTACGTTTGCGACCTGGGCGTCGAAACAGGCAGGTCAGACGATTCGTCGGGAGGATTTCCGGCGCAGTATGGAGACCCTGCTTAACACCAATACGCAAACAGAGGCCCTGATTGTTGCAATTGCGCAGGCAGCCAAACAACTCGGATCAAACCTGCCGATGGATAAAATCAGAAAATCCATTTTGGGGCTGCTCATCACTACGTCGGTTGGTCGGGCCAGCGATGCGGTTAGTCGTGGCAATCGAAAGGTATTTGAAGAAATTGGTTTGGAATTCGCCCGGTTCAACGCTACGTGTCTATCGGATAAAACCTTCGATGCGGCTAATCTCGAACGCTTTTGCCAGACGCTACGTCCCGGCCCGCCACCCGATGGGCAACAGTTGCTCCAACAGGCGTTTACGCGTTACTATCAGGCTTTTTTTGAAGAAGATCCGAAAAAACGGGCTGAGCTTCAATTGCTGGCCAATCTGGAAATTGGTTTTCATGAACAAACCCGGCTGCAACCCGAAATTGCCGAATCGCTGGATATGGTGTCGATTGATCCGGAAGACTTCCGGTCACGCCTGATTACGATGTTGTTTCCAACATTCACCGGGTTGTTTGCCCGCATGAAACTGCTGTTCAACGGATTTCTGGGACAGCCTTCACCCTTAGAAAAAGCCATCGAACGATTGTTGTCTATTGCGCGCCAGCAGATTCGGTCGGTCATTACGTTGCATTTGATGACACTTGGCTTACCGAATAACCTGCGATTGCGGTTGAGTCAGGATTTAGCCGCTACGTTCCCCGATTCGCTACGGGAGTTGAGCAATCAGGATTTGCTGGGGTTGCTGAAGCAAATAGATCCAACCTCGAACAGCCTGCGCGACAGTGGCGCCACCGACTGGGCCAATTTACCTGAGCGACTGCATTTCATTGCTGATCTGTTTCGCTGTTACCAGGAAACGCCCGCCCTGGTAGGAGCACCGTTTACACAGGAACAGGTTAAGTTGATGAAAGCCGGGCGGGTTCCGTCAGGGCAGTTGTAAGTTATTACGCCGACAACCTCGACAAACAATCTATTCATGAATAATCTGATATTCAGGAAGGCAACTAAGAATGATCTGCCCGACATTGTTCATATGTTGCTGGATGATACGCTCGGTGCAATGCGGGAGAACCACGACGCTACGTTGCCTGAAAGCTATGTAAACGCTTTTGAGAAAATTCAGGCTGATCCGAATCAGGAATTGACGGTAGTTGAACTGGACGGTGAGCTGGTTGCTACGTTCCAGCTCTCATTTATCCAATATTTGACGTATCAGGGGGGCTTACGGGCGCAAATGGAAGCGGTACGTACCAAGTCAACTTATAGGGGGAAGGGCATCGGGAGGAGCGTGTTTAACTACGCGATTCGTCGGGCTACAGAAAAAGGTTGCCATCTGATCCAGTTGACAACCGATAAGCGACGGCCCGATGCGATTCGGTTTTACGAATCACTGGGTTTTGTTGCATCTCATGAAGGAATGAAATTGACGCTGGCTAACTTCTAGTCTGTCTACAAGAATTTAGGGGTTGTTAATCAACCCGAAAGTTATCAATTATACGTAGTGAATTGGCTACAAACACGTATGGCGTGATAATGAGTAATGTTGTTCATTATCACGCCATACCTTGTTCCGTACGAGGGTGTAATTAACTAGCTATTGTAAGCCGTCGATACCGTATCACCGCCTTCGCCAGTCCAGTTGGTGTGGAAGAACTGACCACGAGGTTTGTCGATACGTTCGTAGGTGTGTGCGCCAAAGTAGTCGCGTTGGGCCTGTAAAAGGTTAGCGGGCAGCCACTCGGAACGGAAACCATCCAGATAACAAAGTGCCGATGTGAGCGCGGGAGCTGCAATGCCGTTGCTCAGGGCAGCCGCGCACACCCGACGCCATCCGGCCTGAGCCGCTTCGATCTTTTGTTTAAAGAAATCGTCGAGCAGCAGGTTTGGTAACGCCGGAT
>NZ_JBMDWV010000137.1:0-7467 GCF_048594605.1 Spirosoma sp. | reverse complement strand
AGTCTTCCCATAACCACCTCTGTATCACACCCCCCCCCCCCCCCACGACGGTCCGACTTCACGCGCTCACTCCATTTACTTCCCCGCCAGATACCGGTGCCGATACTCCAGCGGTGTGCAACCTTTGACCTGCTTGAACTGGCGGGCAATGTTTTTAGTATCGTTGAGGCCCAGATCCATCGCGATTTCAAAAATAGTCAGGTCGGTTTCCAGCAGTTTTTTCGAAAATTTTTCCATGCGCAGATTCTGGATGTATTTGTAGATCGGATATCCAATGACCTGCTGAAACCGCATTTCCAGCGATCGTCTCGACAACGGAACCTGCCTGACCACTTCATCGACCTGTAGGTTTTTGTCGATGTTCTGGTGAATATACTTCAGCGATGAGGCAATATACTCATCGTGCGTAGCGTAGATGTCGGTCGATTGGCGGGTAACCACCTGAATTGGTTCGACCACAATATCATAAAAACCGTCGCTACCGTTACGTATCAATTGGTCGAGCAACCGGGCTGCATCATAGCCGCCTTTTTCGGCATCCTGTATGATGCTGGAAAGGGGTGGGTCCGACAGTTCGCAGAGCATTTCGTCATTGTCGACGCCCAGCACGGCCACTTCCTCCGGAATCCGTATTCCCGAATGCCGACAAGCCTCCGTTATGTGCAATCCCATCCGGTCATCGCAGGCCAGGATCGCTATAGGCTTAGGCAACGAAGCGAGCCACTTACTGAGTGAACTAGGTTTGTAATACCACAGATCGCTCGAACTATACTCCTCATGTTCGAAATAATGTACCGTACAACCTGACCGGGAAACGCGCTCGTCGAACCCTTCTGCCCGCTCGCGCGACCAAACGATGTGTTTGAAACCATAAAATGCGAATTGCCGGAAGCCTTTTTTCAGAAAGTAATCTGCCGCCATTGCGCCAGTTGCTACGTGGGCGCCGGTGATGTTTGGAATCTCAGTAAATCGCTCTTTAAAGTCCTGCGCAATAACTGGAATTCCCGCCCGAACGATTTTCTCGACGCTACTATCATTATACAACTGGCCGATAATTCCGTCGGCTTCCCAATCCTTCGCCCAGTTCAGAATACCGTCTACGCCCAGGGTTTCGCGGTGAAAAAGCGGCATCTGGCAAAACACCCAGGGACCATGTTCGCGGGCGTATTTGGTGATGCCTTTCAACAGGCTCCGGCTGTAGTCTTCGGCAAAGTCGATAAGCAGACTGATTTTGTGCATGGGGTGAAATTGTTAAATGATCGAGTAATTGAATGGTTTCGCAAATTATTTATTCAATCATTCTACAATTCGATCATTCAATGATTGATTTTTATCGTTGCGTTCGTAACGAGTGGTTTGGCCCAAAGACCGATGCTGAAAATATACCCCAGCGTAACAAGCATAACCAGCATGGCCAGGCGCAATCCTGCTAGTTCAGCCAGGCCGCCAATAATGAGCGGCACCAGCGCACCACCCACAATTCCCGTACATAGGATACCCGAAAATGTGCCGTGATGCTGCGGTACCGAATTGAGCCCCAGCGAGAAAATTATCGACCACATGACCGACGCAAAGAAGCCCGTTCCCGGCAAGGCGTACAGCGCCCATTGCTTTGGTCCGAAAAGGCCTGACAGTAGGCAAATAATGGCTCCGATGGTAAACAGCATCAGTACGTTGCGACTGTCGGTAATTTTCAGCAGAACTAATCCCAGCACGCAACCGACGGTCATTAAGCCCCAAAAATACGCAACCACCGTAGCGCCCGTTGTTGCCGGATCAACGCCGTGATAAAGTTGCAGAAACTTGGAAATCCAGTTGGCAATTCCCTGTTCAGTACCGACATACGCGAAAATACCGGCGAAAAAGAGCAGAACAGTTTTGTTACGTAGTAAGTCTGTAAAGGCGCTGCCGACTTCTATTTTTTCGTCTTCTTTCAACGTAACGATCGGAAACCTGATTACTGCTACCACAACAATCATTAGCAGTGTCGTCAGCGCAAAGACCCAGTACAACGATACCCACTCAAAATGAATCGGCACGACCTGATTAAGCAGACGTATCGGCAAGGAGGTATTGTTGGTATGAATTGTCTGGACGAAATAGCTGTACAACAGCGGGCTAAAAAAAGAAGCGGCTCCCGAAAAAAGCTGAGCCAGTACAGAATTGAACGCAAAATGTTCTTCGCCACCCGCAACACGTAGCAATGGGTTAATGGCTACCTGCAACATGGCCATGCCCACGCCAATGGAAAAAAGTGAAATCAGTGCGACCGAAAACGTAGGCAGTAACGCAAAGAGCAGCGAGCCAGCAAAAGCCAGTACGAATGCACTGATCAGTACAGGTTTCTCCCGAAATTTCTCGACCAGAAGCCCTGATGGAATGGAGACGCTATAGGCCACAAAAAAAGCAAACGGCAGGAAACCCGCCAGGCCGATACTTAGCTTGAAGCTGTCGACCAGATCGGGGATGATGGGACCCAGAATATTGGTCAGGAACGAAATGACGAAAAAGATGAGCATGATCAGCCCGACAATCAGTACATTACGTTTCATAGGCAACTTTTTTTAAAATACTACGTATCAGGTATTCAGTAATTGATCTAGCAGAATAGCGGCCGGTTGATTGTATGACCCCGGCGGGGTCATACAATCAACCGGCTGAATGATCTATTCTTGATAACTTACTTAAGCGCTTCCTGAACGGCGTTTCCGATCGAGCCGCTGGGCGGCAAAATGTGCAGAAGCGAAGCAATCGTAGGAGCAATGTCTGCAATGGTTGTGTAACGTAGCGTTTCGCCTTTTGCAACGCCCCAGCCATACAACACAAACGGAACATGCGTATCGTACTGATAAGGGGAGCCATGCGTTGTGCCGGTGCCTCCGCTATGAATCCAGCCCGGCTCCGTAACCAGTTGAATATCACCGCTACGTTTGGCGTGAATCATGTTTTTGTAGCGGTCTAGCAGATAGCTGTTCAGATTGGCCGTTGCCAGACTCCGTAGATTAAAAACATCCGCAATTCCCGGCATGGGCAGCAACGCTTCCCGAACAACGGCACAAACCGCGTCAATTGTAATCTTTTTCTGAGCCAAAAGTGGTCGGTTCAGGTAGAGTTGATCATTCTCGCTGGCCACTACGTAGTTCCCATCACCGAAAGCATTAGTCAGCGCTGTTTTTATCGTACCAGACAAGGTAGACGAATTGATAAGTCCGGCCGGTAAATGATGTTGCTGCCAGAATCCCGGAATATCCATTACGCCATGATCGGCCGTTAAGAAAACCGTATAGTTGCCTTTGCCGGTCCAGCTATCCAGAAACGAGAAGAGGTCGGCAAATTCCAGATCCAGCCGTAAATAAATGTCCTCTTCTTCTATTGAGTTGGGGCCAAAAGCATGACCGATCCGGTCGGGCGTGGAGAAACTGATCGCCAGAAAATCGGGCGCGGTTCCTTTGCCAAGATTTTCCCCTTTAATAGCTGCAATCGCCATGTCTTTGGTCATGGTGTTTCCCCAGGGCGTCGACGCAACCGCATCGAAAGCGTTTCCAGCCTGACCGACTACTTCATATGGGAAAACAGGTTTGGTGGCTCCTAACAATTTAGCTTCATAAGGCTGATCGTCGGTAGTGCTTTCAACGTATTCGTTAATGGGCAATAGCGTTTTCCAGCCTTGCTTGGCGTACTGAGATGGCAATTTTCGGGCGTTGAAATCAACCACCCACTTGGGCAATTCCTGGGTGTAAAACGTACTGGTTACCCAGTTGCCCGTTTTTGAATCATACCAATAGGCGCCCGTTGCGGCATGACCAGCGGGCAAAATAGACCCCCGATCTTTAATGGCAACGCCGATGGTTTTGGACCGAAACTGCGTAGCGATACGTAGCTGATCGGTAACCGTACTGACCAGCAGATTCTTAGGCGACATTCGCCCGACGCTCGGATTGGTGCTGCCCACCGTTTTTACCGAGCTGTCTTCAACACAATAGACGCCTTTCTGGGCAAATGGATCGTACCATTCATTACCCACAATGCCGTTAATAGCGGGTATGGAGCCCGTATACACGGCTGCATGACCCGCAGCCGTTACGGTATGCGAGTAATGGTAATGATTGTTTCGGCAATTAAACCCCTGGTTCAACATACGTTTGAAACCACCTTCCCCATACTTATCATAAAATCGATAAAGATAATCGTACCGCATCTGATCGACAACAATGCCGACAACCAGCTTGGGCTGCGGCAACGTAGTATGTTTAGCGGTTTGCGCAGTAGCGCGAAGAGAAGCAGTTGTACAGAGTAATAAAATGAAGATTTTTTTCATAACCAGTTAGTTTTTATTCAGTTGGGTTCGCAAACTTACACCAGTTGCCGCACCAGCGCAGCCGCTCCCAGCAAAGCAATGTTCTCATTCTGCGACTGAAAAATCTTCAGTCGACGCAGCGTGACG
This sequence comes from Spirosoma sp., assembly GCF_048594605.1. Classification (GTDB taxonomy): domain Bacteria; phylum Bacteroidota; class Bacteroidia; order Cytophagales; family Spirosomataceae; genus Spirosoma. The sequence continues at coordinate 3,023 of NZ_JBMDWV010000137.1, read as the reverse complement.
GGATAGGCAAAGTCGGCCATACTTTCCTGCATGGAGGCCTTAAAAAACGGATAGGCTTTGGCAATGGAACCGCCTAATACAATCACCTCCGGATCGTAGGTGTAAAGCACGGCCTTCACGGCATTACCGAAATGGTTACCAAACTCATCCCAGAGTTTCAGCGCCTGTTTGCCGCCCAGGCGGGCCGCCTGATGCGTTTCCAGCGCCGTTGTGCCATGAATTTCCTGAAAGAAATGAGTGGACGCGTAGGATTCGATGTTTTTGTCGAGATACGGCAATAAGCCAATTTCGCCAGCACCGCAATTGCTGCCTACGTACAACTGATTGTCAATAATAACGCCCGAGCCGAGTCCCGTACCGATAGCCATGCCGACCGCCGAACTATAACCTTTGGCCATACCAAACCGATGTTCGCCGAGCGCAAAACAATTTACGTCGTTGTTAATAAAAACCGGTAGGTTGAATTCGTCTTCCAGAATATCCCGTAAAGCTACTTCTTCCCAAGACGGAATATTGGCTACGTTATAAACAACGCCCCGTTCGATATCGACGACTGACGGAACCCCAATCCCGATACCGCTAACGGCACGCTCAGTGAGCGGTTTGATGAGCGCAATCAGCTGCGCCAACGTAGCAGAAAGCGATTCTTTTTGTTGAAGCACCCGATTGACCTGATGCGTAATAACGTCATGTTCCACCAACCCCGCCCGCACGTTTGTACCTCCTAAGTCAATCCCGATTGTCATAATTGAAAAAACTTTTTAATAGAATAGATTAAGGCGTAACAGCCACCGACCGACTCGACCGACCTGACGCATCGAAACTTCTCAGTTTTACGGTGCCAGTTACTTTAACCGGATTCAGGTATTGTGTTGATTGCGCTGTCGGTTCCGAACCGTTAGTTGTGTACCGAATCACCAGACCCGGTAACGCTACGTTAGCTTTCAGGGTATCCTTGCTGATAACGGCTCCCGGTGTTGGTATTCGGTAATTATAGCCACCATTTAGTCGAGACAGTCGGGGCAGTTCTTTTTGCGCCAACGTATTGGCAAATACGTTCCAGCCCTGACGCATGGATTTTTCCCGCGCCTGCTTGTTCTCGATGGTTTCCCACGGACGTTCGGCGGCCCAGGCACTTTCGGCAAAACCCAACAGTTTCGGCAGAATGTCGTATTCGGCCATGTCGCGACCTTTTACCGTTTCGCTCCAGAGCTGTGATTCCACGCCCCGGATATTTTTGCGAGCTTCGGGTTTCATCTTTTCTAAGCCCGCAAAATTCAGCGGTTTTCCCATGGCCGTTTTGAACGTCGTTTTGAACATGTCGAACGGTGCAAACGCCCAGTTATGCCACGTATCGACGTAACCCGCCCAGTACAGACCCGGCTCCAGCGGATCGTTGTTGTAAGCCATGTCAAAATAGAAATTCGATACGTTGCACAGCACCACCGGATAACCCGCATTGGCCAGCCGATTGCCCAGATCGAGATCGAACAGATTGTTCCAGACGTACGGCACTACGTTACGTCCTACAAATTCAGGATTTGGTATGTATTTCCCGTCGGGCGTTTTGTTCAGCGCTACTTCTTCCCAGCCGTGTACTTCCAGTTTTCGTTTTTCGAGTCGTTGCAGAAGTTTCCCGAAGAAATAGGTTTGCAAATTTTTGGGGTCTTTGATGGTCGGGTTCTCTGCGAGCAGTTTGGCCGCTTCCGGCGATTTGGTCCAGACGCCTTCGGGAACTTCATCGCCACCGGCATGCATTACGTCCATCGGAACGCCTGCTTCTTCATACATTTTCGTGAGTTCGTCGACCACTTTTTCGTAGAAATGATACGTTGATTCGCGGCCCACACTCACTACGTTGTCGGTATAACCTTGTGCCGACAGATAGACCGATTTATCGTTGGGGTCGATCAGGCGGTATTCGTTGGCTTCCTGCTCCTTGCCTTCCTTCATGAGCCGTTGGTAACGGGCTTCCATTGCTTTGATGGCGGCTCGGGCGTGCCCCGGAAAATTCAATTCAGGAATTACCTTGATATGCCGTTCTTTCGCGTATTTCAGAATTTCGATAAAATCTGCTCTGGTGTAAAATCCACTGCCATATTTGCCTTTGTCGTACGCCTTCGGACCAGAGCCGTAAGCCGGATGCAGTACGGGCGTTTCTTTCCCTGACGTGTGTTCGCGCTGAGCGCCTACCTGCGTGAGTTCGGGAAGTCCGTCAATTTCAATACGCCAGCCTTCGTCCTCGGTGGTGTAAAACAGGAAGTGGTTGATTTTGTAAAACGCCAGCAGATCGAGAATGCGAAGGATGGTTTCTTTCGTCTGGAAGTTCCGGCTCACATCGAAATGCATACTTCGGAATGGGAAGCGGGGCGCATCCTCAACCTGCATATAGCTCAGCTGAACAGGAATGGACGGATCCAGATACGACTGAGCCGGAACCAGCGCCAACAAGCTTTGTATACCATAAAATACACCCGCAGCATCGCTTCCAGTGATGCTTATGCCGTTGTCGTCGATACGTAGCTGATACGCTTCCTTCGTTATGCCATTCGTCGCTACGTTTCCTATTCTCAGTGAAATTCCTTTTGCCGTCGAAGCGCCATAGGTGGTCTGAAATTCTTTGCCCGTCAGGGACTTAAGCTTCTGCGTCAGAAATCGGGCTTCGCTTTCGAGGGTTTTGTCCGTGTAGATCGCCAGCGACGGGTCCAGCGTTAAGGCGCCTTTGCCGGTAGTGATTTTAATGGGCGATGGAATAATTCTCAGAAGTTGGTCGGAGGGGAGGAGAGAAACCGCCAGATTATCCTGATACGTATTTTGGGGAGTTGGCAACGGCATCAGATCCGCTTTGCCACGTAGTATCTGTTCTTTTCGGGTGAACGGCCGAATGGTGTAATCGGCTATCTGCACGATGTTTTCCTCTTTACCATCCTTGCCGTAATAAACCATATAAAGACCTAATGGCGCATCGGTAACCTTATTAAGAGCTTCTGTGCCTTCATAATCAATTGTAATGGTTTTGCCTG
>NZ_JBMDWV010000136.1:0-9644 GCF_048594605.1 Spirosoma sp. | reverse complement strand
TTGTTTCCATCGCTTCGTTGGAGTCAAATGTATTATAAATCACTGAGTAACCAGTCTCAGTTTCGAATGTTTTGATCAATTCGGGGTCAATATATTCGCCCCAATTGTAAATAATCACTGTATTTTTGTCGGACGACGTTGCTGCCCCCGATTCTTTCGTTAACACCGAAGCACCGAAAAACAGCAATGCGGTGATGCCGATCACACCGCCAAAAAATACCCACAACCTTTTCAATTCATCAATTCCTTCTTTCTCTACAATTTCGTATTTCTTGAGTAGCGTAATTGATTTTTAAAGAAAAGGCAATAAAAAAATGAAGAAAAAATAAACCCGTTTCTTTCAAGGCTTTGAAGGAGGAACGGCCAGGTGGCTGGGGCAGTTTCCAAACATATCATTTGTCAAATTCCCTCCTTTTGCCTAAGCTAGGGAAGTGAGAAATCAAGGGATGGAAAAACAGGAACCTCTCTTTGATGAAGAATGAATGTAAGGAGTGAAGCATCAATGGAAACACGTGCTGTCGTTATTGAAGCCTATGGTGGAAAAGACCAATTAAAAGAAGCAACGGTCCAATTACCAGAATTAAAAGCAAATCAATTATTAGTCAAAGTTGCCGCAACGTCCATCAACCCGATCGATTGGAAATTAAGAGAAGGCTATTTAAAACAAATGTTTCCGTGGGACTTCCCAATTATTTTAGGTTGGGATGTCGCAGGGGATATCGTAGAAATAGGTGCTGACGTGACAGAGTTCAAAGTTGGTGATGCAATCTATGCCCGCCCTGAAACGACTCGTTTTGGGACGTATGCTGATTACGCCATCGTGGATGCTGAGTTAGCAGCGATCAAACCAGAAAACCAAAACTACGCAGAAGCAGCTGCAGTGCCACTAGCTGGTTTGACTGCTTACCAAGCGTTGTTTGAACACGGTCGTTTAAAAGCAGGGGAAAAAGTCTTGATCCATGCCGGAGCAGGCGGAGTTGGTACCTATGCGATCCAACTAGCAAAAGCAGCTGGCGCTTACGTCATCACGACGGCTAGTCCTCGTAACCATGAGTTATTGCAAAAACTTGGTGCCGATGAGATCATCGATTACCATACGACAGATTTTGAAGAAGTCTTGCAAGACATCGATTTGGTCTTTGATACGATGGGGGGCGACACCCAGAAGAAAAGTTTCACTGTCTTAAAACCTAAGGGCCGTCTGATCTCGATTTTGAGTATTGAAGACGAAGACTTGGCAAAAGAAAAAGACATCTTCGCCAAAGCAATTTGGTTACGAACCAACGGCAAACAATTGGCAGAATTGACAGAGCTGATCGAAGCAGAAAAAGTCACCAGTATCATCAGTGCAACCTTCCCATTGACAGCACAAGGAATTTACGATGCCCACGCATTGAGTGAGACACACCATGCAGTCGGCAAGATCGTTATTGAAAACCAAGACAATTTCATCAGCCAAGACGCAGAATAAAGGAGGCTGAACCGATGCGCTTATGGCATGAAGCGCTGATACCTGCTTTGCCTCGGCAGCAGCTGTTAGGCCAGCATCGTGAAGCAGCAGCCTTGCGGGGGCTAGGCTGGGGCAAGAAGCACGCAACCGTCGATTACGTTTTTACCCATCCGCCCTATAAATTGTTTCAATACCATCAGTTAGTGCTGGATGAAATGACCTATCGAGGCTATCGGCCAGCACCTGAATGGTACGATCCAGCGTATCGTGGCAAAAATCTGCCGCTGGAACCCTCCGTTCAAGCTGTTCCTTTGACTACGCCGATCTATCCAGAACATGATGAAGCATACTTGGAAGAATGCTTAGTGAATCTCCATAGTAAAGGGATCTATCTTTAAAGACCAAACACTTTCCTGAATTTTTGTTCGGGAAAGTGTTTTTTTGCTTTAAAATCGATAACTTACAAAAAGTAAGCATATTGTTCGCAACTTTTTTTGTTCCTTGTTATAGTGAGAACAGAGAATCAGTAATGAGAAATGAGGAAAAGAAAATGACCATCAATCACAGAAATCTTGAATTTGGGTTAGATACGTTTGGCGATCTAGCCTTTGATGATACAACGAAAGAACGGATCAGTTATAGCGAATCGTTGCGCAATATCGTGGCAGAAGGAAAATTAGCCGATGAAGTCGGTCTGGATGTGTTTGCACTGGGTGAGCACCACCGGCCCGACTTCATTATATCGGCCCCCGAAGTAATATTGGCGGCTGCGGCCAGTATCACCAAAAATATCCGCCTTTCCAGCGCCGTTACGGTGTTGAGTTCGGCCGACCCGGTGCGGACATTCCAGAATTTTGCTTCGCTGGACCTTATTTCTAATGGCCGGGCAGAAATCATGGCGGGCCGTGGATCGTTCATTGAATCGTTTCCCTTATTTGGCTATGACCTGAAGGATTACGATGAGCTGTTTACGGAAAAACTGGATATGCTGCTCAAAATTAACCAGCAGGTAGAGGTGAACTGGGCAGGCAAACATCGCGCATCGCTTCATGGAGAGGGTATCTACCCACGGCCCTATCAGGAATCCATTCCAGTCTGGCTGGCTGTTGGCGGGACGCCCGCATCGGCAGTTCGGGCTGGTACGTTAAATCTGCCCATGACCGTAGCGATTCTGGGCGGTCCGCCCGACCGGTTTGTTCCGTTCGTTAACCTGTACCGGCAGGCAGCCGAACGGGCCGGTCACGACGTAGCGCAGTTGCAACTGGCGATTAACTCGCATTTCTACATGGCTGACGATTCGCAGCAGGCTTCTGACGATTTTTACCCGCCCTACGAGCTGTTAATGAACCGGGTTGGCAGAGAGCGCGGCTGGTCGCCCATGACGCGAATGCAGTTTGAACAAATGCGTCAATACGGTCCGCTGATGGTGGGAAGTCCGCAACAAATCATCGACAAGATTCTGTACTTCCATGAGTTGTTCGGAAACACCCGCTATCTGGCCCAACTGGTTGGCGGTCATAATTTGCCGCACGCGAAAACGCTACGTGCCATCGAATTATTCGGAACGAAAGTGGCGCCGGCTGTCCGTAAAGCGCTGGAGAAAAAAACGGTGACTCCCTGATAAATTTGCTGACCATGCACAACGTAACAGCTGCTATTTATCGATAAATAAGTAGGTCAGGAGCTATTTTAGGCTTTTGCCGATTGTTTTACCCCAATGCGTATGTCTCTTTTTCGTAGCCTGCTTATTGCCAGTTTCTTATTCATTGTTAGTCATGTTCAGGCGGCCAAAATCGATACGGTTGATACGTACAGCGCGTCGATGAAGAAGACAATCAAAGCCGTAGTTGTCACGCCGGATTCATACACGACGGGCAGCGAGTTTCCGGTCGTGTATCTGTTGCATGGCTACAGCGGCAACTATAGCGATTGGGCGAAAAAAGCACCAAATCTTGCTCAGTTGGTCGATCGGCATCAGGTTGTGGTTGTTTGTCCGGACGGAAATTTCGGCAGTTGGTATTGGGATAGCCCGGCTGATCCATCGTTCAAATACGAAACCTACGTAGCGAATGAACTGGTATCGTGGGTCGATGGACATTACAAGACCGTCAAAAACCGTCAGGGGCGCGGCATTACGGGCCTAAGTATGGGCGGACACGGAGCCCTGTATCTGGCTTTCCGTCACCAGGACGTATTTGGAGCGGCTGGAAGTATGAGCGGGGGCGTCGATATTCGTCCCTTTCCAAACAACTGGGATATGGCCAAACGACTCGGTACGTACGCCCAGTTTCCCGACCGCTGGGAGCAGAACACCGTCATCAATATGCTGCACCTGCTCACGCCAAATTCGCTTGCACTGCTTATCGACTGCGGCACCGAAGATTTTTTCTTTCGCGTGAACAACAACCTGCACGACAAGCTTCTGGAACGTAATATTCCGCACGATTACATTACCCGCCCCGGCGGTCATAACTGGCCGTACTGGACCAACGCCGTTACGTATCAGTTGCTATTTATGCGGCAGTATTTCGATAAGGTGAAACGCGAATAAGCAATTAAGAATCGTGGTTTATGATACGTAGTCTGTTGCTATTCAGTTGATTTATGCTTAGTCGTTCGCTTTTACTTGTATTCGCTCAGCTTCTGTTTTTTTCAACATACGCGCAGAAAACGGTTCGGATTGCCTGCGTGGGAAACAGCATTACGTTCGGTGCCCGGCTTACGCATCGGGAGCAGAACTCGTTTCCGGGGCAACTGCAGTATTTGTTGGGCAAAGGCTACGAAGTCATGAATTTTGGCGTAAGCGGTCGAACCTTGCTCCGGGAGACGGCAGCGCCATACGTGGCTACTGATACGTATCAGAAAGCCCTGAAAAGCAATCCTGATATTGTGTTTATTAAGCTGGGCACCAACGACAGCCGCTTGCCGTATCGACTGAAGATTGATCAGTTTATCCCTGATTACAAAATCCTGATTCAGTCGTTTCGGGAGTTGCCGAGCAAACCCCGTATCATTCTGCTGCTACCCGTTACGTCGTTTCTGACGGATACCACACGCCAGACGGATGCGGCCATTACGAAGCTGATCATTCCCCGCATTCGCCAAGTAGCTTTTGAGGAAAAATTGGAGCTGATTGATCTGCACGCACAAACCCGCGACGACAGCCTTCTATTTCCGGACCAACTACATCCGGCCCCGCTGGTTATGACACGTATAGCCCGGCGGTTGTACGATGCCGTTACATTAAAGACCGAACCTAAGTTTGATATTTTCCGGAAGATCAAAGAGCCTGTTAACGTATCGTCGTTTTATGGCTACGACTGTGCTGATTTTACGTTTGAGGGACATAGCGCCAAGGTCGTTAAGCCGCGCGTGGTAGCAGCCGGTAAGCCCTGGATATGGCGGGCGCGTTTTTGGGGGCATGAACCGCAAACCGACATAGCTCTGCTGGATCGGGGTTTTCATCTGGTGTACTGCGACGTAGCGGAACTCTATGGGAATACTGAAGCCGTTAACCTCTGGAACAAGTTTTACCGATACATGAACAAGGCCGGATTAGCCGATAAGGTGTGTCTGGAAGGTTTGAGTCGGGGTGGAATTTATGCCTACAACTGGGCTGTCGAGAACCCGAAGAAAGTGGCCTGCGTGTATGCCGATGCGCCCGTTCTGGATTTAAAAAGCTGGCCGGGCGGCAAAGGGAAAGGCAAGGGTAGCCCAACCGACTGGGAAATTTTCAAGAAAGATTACGGACTGAAGTCCGACGAAGAAGCTCTTCAGTTTAAGGGCAATCCGCTGGATCGGGTGACGGAAATAGTGAAAGGAAATTTTCCGATGCTACACGTAGTGGGTGATGACGACGATGTTGTACCCGTCAATGAAAATACAGAACCTTTTGAAAAACAAGTGCTGGCGCTGGGCGGACAGATCACCGTTATTCATAAACCCGGTATTGGTCATCATCCGCACAGCCTGCCCAATCCGGCGCCTATCGTCGATTTTATTCTGAAAGCAACCGGGCAGCATACGCATTTTGCGCTGATTCCCGTACCGGGTTCCGAATATCGCTCAGCAGGCGGCTGGAAACCTGGAAATGACTGGTGGGACAACTACGCCAATATTCAACAGACGCTGGATAGCGTGGGCAAGCTGGATATTCTGTTGATGGGCAATTCCATTACACAGGCTATCGGCAAACGTAGCCTGGTTGTCCACCATGCCGGGCAGGTGCCGTTCGATAACGCGTTGGCGGGCTATCGCTACGGTGTAGCCGCCATCTCCGGCGACAAAACGCAACACCTGCTGTGGCGCATCGAAAACCTTGATTTCACAAAAGCGAATCCGGATGTAGTGGTTGTTACCATCGGGGTCAACAATTTCCGGGAAGACGATGCGAACGACATTACGTCGGCCATCGGTCTTATCCTGAAAGCCCTCAATAGTAAACTTCCGCAAGCCAAACTGGTATTGATTGGCCCCTTGCCTGCGGGCACGACCGCTGATGACGACAAACGAAAAAAGTACGTAGCAGTTCACCAGCAGATTCAACGGTTCGTCGATAACAAAACTGTCTTCTTCTGCGACCCGTCACCCGCGCTCATTGACGCCACTGGTAATTTGACGGCGGGGGCATACTATGCCGACGGTATCCATTTAGCGGTGGATGGCTATAAAGCCTGGGCGGCTGCGTTACGCGCAACGATTGATAAAATAGCACCGTCGGCCAGCCAGTCACGTCGTTGATAGTAAGCAAATAGATCTCTCCGTGTTATAGAATACGATTTTGTAAACAGTTGCCAATTAACGACATGGTATGTAGTACGTCTTTTCGAAAGGGTATTGCCAGCGGGACCAATACTATTTATAGTAGCACCACTGGCATAAATCAGGTAGTTTAGCTCAGAAAAAGACTTTGCAATCCTTATACGTACTCGTACTATAGCCGGGATAAACCGTTCAATAACCTAACTTATGCAGGCAACAACCGTATCTGGCCAATCGAAGCCAGCCGCTTTTACCGAAAAAAAATACTTAATCACGCTTGTTTTTGTTACGTCGCTGTTCATGTTTTGGGGCGTGGCCATTACGATGGGCGACGTACTGAATAAACACTTTCAGCACGTATTGAGCCTGACCAAAACTCAATCCGCTTTTGTACAATTTGCTATTTTTGGAGCCTATTTCGTGATGGGCATTCCGGCAGGGCTGTTCATGAAACGGTTTGGGTACAAAAACGGCGTGCTGCTCGGACTGGGCCTGTTTGCTACAGGGGCGTTTTTGTTTGTACCGGCGGCCGCGGCTGTTTCCTTCACCTATTTTGGAATTGCCCTGTTCATTTTGGGTTGCGGCCTCTCTACGCTCGAAACAGTAGCTCACCCCTTTGTTGCTTCCCTCGGCGACCAGCGTACCAGCGATCAACGCATCAATTTTGCGCAGGCGTTCAACGCCTTAGGTGCTATCCTTGGACCAGCCATTGGATCTTATTTTCTGCTACGTAACAATACTGAGGGAAGTACCGATCTAACCTCTGTCAAGACTCTATACATCGCCATCGGGAGTGTCATTGCAACGATTGCTATCCTGTTTTCCTTTGTTAAAGTCCCTTCGTTAAATGATCCGCACGCTGTCGTTGATCCGGAAGCTGAGAACGTGGATGTTGACCCTGGAAAGCCGTTGTTCGGCCACCGGCATTTTGTGTGGGCCGTTATCGCTCAGACGTTTAACGTAGCGGCACAGGGTGGAACCTGGGCTTTTTTTATCAACTACGGTCACGAGAAGATGGGCTTTTCAGATGCTACAGCGGGAAATTACATGGTGCTGTTTATGGGGCTGATGCTGGCCGGGCGTTTTGTCGGTACGTTCCTGATGCGCTTTGTTCAGCCGCACACGTTACTCGCTACGTTTGCTGCCTGTAATATTCTGATGTGTCTCATCATTACCCAAAGTTGGGGATGGCCTTCGTTCATTGCGTTGCTGATGCTCAATTTCTTTTTCAGTATTATGTTTCCAACCATTTTTAGTCTGGGACTGAAGAACTTAGGCGCTCACACGCAGCAGGCTTCTTCCTTTATTTCGATGGGGGTAGCCGGGGGAGCAGTGTTTCCGTTTCTGATGGGTATGGCGGCCGAAAAAGACGTAGCGAACGCTTATTATTTGCCGATCATCTGCTATACGGTTATTTTCCTGTTCGGAGCGAAATTCTATAAAGTAAAGTGACAGATTTACTAAGTATAGCAACTAAGTCAATAAAAAAGGGAGCTTTTAAGCTCCCTTTTTTATTGACTTAGATCTCCAGCTTCTTCATGTACTCCGCGTCGTTTTTCAAGCTAACTAACGGCGACTGTGGGTATTCTTCCTGCTCAACGAGGTAGTATTTGATACCGCTCTTCATAGCCGCATTCAGCGTTTTCTTGAAATCGACACTTCCTTTGCCAAGGTCATTCTGGACAGGCTTGCCATTCTCTTTCTTGTAATCCTTGATATGGCAGAGTTCGTAACGTTTACCATATTTTTTGAGGTGCGACTCCGTATCAACACCCGCTACGTCGATCCAGCACAGATCCAGTTCGAACATAACGTTTTTCGGATCGGTGTTATCGAGCAGATACTCCTGCGGTAATTTGCCGTCCAGCGGAAGGAACGAATAGTTATGGTTGTGGTAACCAAATTTCAAACCTGCCTGACGAACCTGTTCGCCAACGGTGTTAAATTGGTCCGCAATTTTTTTCCAGTCGTCCCAGGTCTTTTGCGCGCCGATGTATGGGCAAAGTAAATAGGTCAGCCCAGCGTCATGCGCCATTTCGATACTTTTTTTCAGTTGATCGGGCTTCTCGACATCCCCTCTGTAATTGAAGTGCGTGCTGATCATTTTCACGCCCAGGCCATCCAGAAACGACTTGATTTCTTTGGGTTCCATACCCCACAAAAACCCCTGTGCTCCGCTGAAACTTTCGAACTGTTTGTAGCCCATCTGCGCCAGTTGCGTCATAACACCTTTCGGGTCTTTGGGCAAGTCAGTACGAACGCTGAACAGCTGAACACCGAATGGGCTGATTTTTTTAGTCGGCTCATAAGGCAGTATGTTAGCAAGCAAATTGGTTTGGCTAAGGGTAAAAGCTCCGGCAGCCATCAGACCGGACTGTTTTAGAAAACTCCGTCGGTTCATAGAGAAAAAAGTTTGCGGCATTAAAACGTAAAGATGGGTTAGTTATGCGTAATAAAGATTAGAAAAAAGTTAATAAATGCAGGAGCCAGGAAAAGGCAGCAGCGTATGAAGGTAATAAAAGAAAGGCCTGATCCTGCTTTCATTCTATCTTTGCGCTCTTTTCCTGATTACAAATGGGATTTTCTAAATTATTTCTGCAATCTGGGCGCGACGAAGCGGTTCGACGGTTTCACCCCTGGGTTTTCTCGCGAGCTATTAGCCGGTACGAAGGCGATCTGAACGACGGCGACGTAGTAGAGGTTTTTGATAGCAAGAAAAATTACCTGGCTACAGGGCATTACCACGATGGGAGCATTGCGGTACGCATCTTCTCGTTTGGCGCTACGTCGGGTGGACCCGTTACGCCCGATGTGCCGTACTGGACGCAGAAACTGGCACGTATTCGGAGCATTCGTCAGGCGATTGTCATAGGCGACACCAATTGTTACCGACTCGTTCATGGTGAAGGTGACGGATGCACCGGACTCATTGTAGACATGTATAATGGCGTAGCGGTGTTGCAGGCACATTCCATTGGTATGCACCGCGAGCGAGACCTGATTACCGAAGCACTAAAAGCCGTTTTTGGTGAAGAGTTAAAGGCTGTATATGACAAAAGTGCCGATACGTTGCCCGACGAATACGGGGCTACCGTCACGAACGGTTATCTGTTTGGTCGGACTCCCGTACCACACCCCGTTCAGGAAAATGGTAATACATTTCTGGTAGATTGGATAACGGGGCAAAAAACGGGTTTTTTCCTGGATCAGCGCGACAATCGGGCGTTGCTGGCGCAGTATGCAAACGGTAAGAATGTACTGAATGCGTTCTGTTACTCAGGTGGATTTTCGGTCTATGCGCTTAAAGCCGGAGCTGCTTCGGTCCATTCCGTCGACGTATCGCAAAAGGCAATTAATTTGACGAATCAGAACGTAGCGGCTAATTTTGGCGAAACCTATAAGCATGAAGCCTTTGCAGACGATGTGATGCATT
>NZ_JBMDWV010000135.1:0-4770 GCF_048594605.1 Spirosoma sp. | reverse complement strand
GGGAACGGTATTGATCGTTTCACGACCATACGTAGCAGCGGCTCCAGTACGTTCGGAGCTGAATATATCGCTACGGTTTCCTGATACAACAACCTCTGATAATTGAGCGCTATTGTCCGATAAGCTGAAGTTGACGTCGGCTGACGTACCCAGGTTCGTAAAAATTCCTTCTTTTACCTGGTCTTTAAAACCAACAAATGTGGTTGTAATTTTAAACGGACCGCCTACCCGAACACCTGGAAGTGTGTAACGACCCGATGCATTTGTGGTTGTTCCGTACCGGCTACCCGATGGCTCATGAATAGCGATGACGGTAGCACCGGGCAGTCCAGCACCCTTATCGTCGGTCACGAGACCATTGATGACAGCGGTAGTTACCTGCGCCCTGACCTCGCCCCCCGCTAGAACGGCCAAGAGCATACTGCTGACCAGCATAAATGCCGCCCGAAAGTGCAGTAAATTTTTAGACATAGAAGTGTTTGATTTGGTTAGTAATCCGACAGATACCAATCAAGCCAGATAGGTATCCATTTGGTGACAAATATCCTTATATTTTTTGAGCTAAGAAATAGTCTCTTCTTAAAAAAGTACCACTATACATGAAATAGGGAACTAAGTTATGAGAATATTCACATTTTCGACAGGTTCTGTTCTATAAGAGAATATTACCAAATTGTTAATCAAACTAATAGAATCTCTCCCGGTTTAGTTACCTGTCAGAATTAGTTCTCTGTTTTAGACGTGCTTTCTGCGAAAGGGTGCCTGATTCTTCCTTAGTTTTGTCTCATTATTATGACAATTGAATCAGTTGACCTGAATTCTACACTGAACAGTCACACAGCTGACTTTGTTTGTATGATTTTGTCGGCACTTCAGGTTGGTTAATCGCTCAACAAAGCGCTTTCTTTTAATTATGAAATTATTCTTCCGGCAGACGGGTGAAACTGGCCCGGCTATTATTATCCTTCACGGTGTTTTCGGATCGTCTGATAACTGGCTTACTATTAGTAAAGCCATTGCCGCCAAAGGCTACCGTGTTTATGCACTGGATCAGCGCAACCACGGTCAGTCTCCTCGTGGTGACGAGCATGACTATCACAGCATGGCTGCCGATCTGCACGAATTTATTGCCGACCACAACCTGGAAAATCCGATCCTGATTGGTCATTCTATGGGTGGAAAAGCCGTGATGCAGTATGCGATGCTTCACCCCGGTACGTTCCAGAAATTAGTGGTGGTCGATATTGCACCTAAATTTTACCCTGTTCACCATGCCGAGCTGATACGTGGTCTGAATGCAATTGATTTGGCGAGTATCAAAAGCCGTAGCGATGCGGATGCAATCCTGAGTCGGTATGAACCGATCTTAACTGTACGACAATTTTTGTTAAAAAATCTGTACCGTAACGAACAGGGGCAATTCGCCTGGCGGCTCAACCTGCCGGTCATTGAGCGCGAATTACACGGCATTGGTGAGGAGTTAACAAATCCACATGTTGTCACGGAGCCGACCTTATTTATTCGGGGCAGCGAATCTCCTTATATTCTGGATGACGACATCTCTACCATAAAACGTATTTTCCCCAACGTACAAATAGAAACCATTCAGGGCGCGGGCCATTGGGTACAAGCCGAAAAGCCAGCCGAATTTGTTGAGGTATTAATGAAGTTTATTGCCTGATGCCAACCTTATATCTCATCCCTACCCTGCTTGCCGACGATACGTTCGATCAGGTACTTCCTGCTCAAATCCGTACGGTTATCGAAAACATAGATGTGTATTTCGTCGAGAACGTTCGCTCAGCACGGCGATTCATTAGCGGGTTGAAAACGAATCGGGTCATTGATGAGACAACATTTTTTGATCTGAACAAAGACACGCCACCTGCTGACACCCGTCGACAAATTCAGGAGTTAACCGAGCGGAAAAAGAACGCTGGGGTTTTATCAGAAGCCGGTTGCCCGGGCGTAGCGGACCCGGGCGCTGTAGTTGTCGGGATGGCACATACGTTGGGATGGCGCGTGGAGCCGCTGGTCGGGCCCTCCTCCATTCTGCTGGCTTTGATGGCTTCTGGCATGAGTGGACAATCGTTTGTCTTTCACGGCTATCTGCCAATAGATCGGCAGGATCGCGCCCGGACGCTACGTAACCTCGAAAAGGAAGCGCAGCAACGGCAGCAGACGCAGATTTTTATAGAAACGCCCTACCGTAACGATGCGCTTTTTGCCGACATATTGGCTGCTTGTCAGGCCAATACACGCCTTTGCGTAGCCTGCAACCTGACCGCTTCCGACGCTTTTGTTCGCACACAAACAATTCGGGAATGGAAAACTCAGATTCCTGATCTACGAAAAAAACCGACGGTGTTTCTACTTTTGTGATCGTTAAGCAGCGAAACTTTTCAGTCTGCTATAATATTGCGGGTATTTCCCCCATGCTACGTTATGATTCAAGCCTTTACCTTTTCGCCCTTCCAGGAAAACACCTATATCATCGCTGATGACAAAACCGGCGAGGCTGTGATCATTGATCCGGGTTGCTACGAGCAGGCCGAAAAAGAAGCTCTGAGCCAGTTTATCACCAGCAATAAGCTCAATGTGAAGTATCTGCTCCTCACCCATTCGCATCTTGATCACGTGTTTGGTGTTGCTTACGTGAAGCGCAAATTCGGTGTGAGCGCTTATCTGCACGAGCAGGATATGGTCATCTATAACGACGTACCAACCCGCTGTGCCTTGTATGGTCTGCGCGGTTATGAACCCGCCGAAATTGATGCATTTCTGAAAGAGGGCGATCAATTCAAATTCGGAGACACGGTTCTGGATGTCGTCTTTGTTCCAGGTCATGCGCCGGGGCACGTAGCGTTTATCAACCATGCAGAACGCTACGTTATTGGGGGCGATGTACTGTTCCGGGGCAGTGTCGGACGTACCGATTTTCCGTATTGCAATCATGCCGATCTGATGACCAGTATCCAAACAAAGTTTTATACCTTACCGGACGATTACGTTGTTTATCCAGGCCATATGGAATCGACCACGATTGGCCAGGAAAAACGTACGAACCCGTTTGTAAGAATGTAATACCGGCCTTCCCGTCTGATCCAAACCTATGAATCTGCTGAAACACATTCCCAATGCCATGACCTGCGGTAACTTGCTGTGCGGAAGCATTGGTGTTGTCATGACATTACGTGGTCATCTCGACACAGCTGCCTGGCTGATCGGTCTGGCGGCCATTCTGGACTTTGGGGATGGGTTCGTAGCTCGTTTGGTTAACGTATCAGGACCGTTCGGGAAAGAGCTGGATTCGCTGGCCGATATGGTTACGTTTGGCTTGTTACCAGCTATGATTGTTTTTCAACTTTGCTGGTTTCAGGGCTTAGGATCAATCTCGTACGGGGCATTCCTGATTGCAGTCTTATCGGCGCTACGTCTGGCTAAATTCAATATTGACACGCGGCAAAGCGACCGATTTATTGGCGTACCGACTCCGGCCAACACCCTTTTAATTGCGGCTTTCCCACTCATGGAACGCTATCAGCCTCAGTACGATGCCATCTGGAAAAATGATGTTGCCCTGGGTATGATGATTGCCTTTTCGTTCATGCTGGTGGCCGAAGTTCCTCTCTTTGCGCTAAAATTCAAATCCTTTGGCTGGGCCGAAAATCGGATTAAATACAGTTTTCTTATCGCATCCGTCTTACTCCTGTTATTTTTGCAGTTTGCAGCCATCCCGCTGATTATTTTACTTTACATCGTTCTGTCATTAATTTCCAATGACTGAATGATTAAGTGATCGAATTATTGAGTGAATCTGTCCGTCAATAATTCGATCACTCAATCATTCAGTCATTCAATCATTCAAAAATGAAATACATCGCTGAAATTAACATCATGACCCGTTCGGAAATTCTGGACCCACAAGGCAAAGCCGTCAAATTAGGGCTTCATAATCTTCAGATGGACACCATCGATAACGTACGCATTGGTAAGCACATTCGGCTCGAGGTCGACGCTGAGTCTGAAGAACAAGCACGTGCAACGGTGGATTCAGCCTGTAAACAACTGCTGGCTAACCTGATTATGGAAGAATATACATTCGACCTGCATACAGCCTAATATCGGAGGTCCTTTTTCAGTAATTGTATGACAATACGTTTTCGGAGTACAGTGTATACTTCCCGTAAAAAGTACTATTATTACTGACTTTTCTTCTATCAGATAATGGCTCCGACTTATTCAAGCATCAAAGGGTTAGGGTTTTATGTGCCCGATACAGTTGTTACGAATGACGACCTAACCCAGTACATGGACACGTCTGATGCCTGGATTCAGGAACGGACAGGTATCAAACAAAGACGCTATTTTACCTACGGTAAAGATACGAATGCGAGCATGGCTACAGCTGCTTCGCGCATGGCGCTCGAACGGGCGAATATTGACGCCAGCCAGGTGGATCTGATCGTTTATGCAACCATCACACCCGACTATTATTTTCCAGGCTCTGCGTTTCTGATGCAGCGCGAGTTAGGACTGGAAGGCGTAGGAGTGATTGATATCCGCAATCAATGTTCAGGTTTTGTCTATGCTTTGTCTATAGCCGACCAGTTTATCAGAACGGGCATGTACAAAACCATTCTGGTAGTCGGTTCCGAGATTCAGTCAACTTTCCTGAACAAGAGCAACGAAGGGCGGGGCGTAGCCGTCATTTTTGGCGACGGTGCCGGAGCCGCTGTTGTTCAGGCTACTACCGATCCTGAACACCGG
>NZ_JBMDWV010000134.1:0-40453 GCF_048594605.1 Spirosoma sp. | reverse complement strand
TCGCCAAAAGCAGCCTTTATCCCCATTATCCATATGTACTCCCCCCATTTCAATTCATTCGCGAGCGTAAAATTCGCCGGAGGGAATACCGGGGAGCAGCTTGCTACGTTAAAGAAGGTTTATGAAGCCAGTTTCCCTCATTCGCCGTTCAGCTACTTTTTTATGGACAGCGAGTATGACAAACAATATAAAGCCGATGACCGGTTTCAGCAGGTCTTTGGTACCCTAACCGGCTTCGCCATTCTGATCTCCTGTCTGGGCCTGTTCGGACTGGCTACGTTTACCGTTTCCAAACGAACAAAGGAAATCGCGATTCGGAAAGTGATCGGCGCCAGCACCACAAATCTGATGATTTTACTCTCAAAGGATTTTATCCGAACGGTGCTGATAGCCATACTGATCGGCCTGCCCATTACCTACGTTGTTGTCAAAAACTGGCTGGCCAATTATGCAACGCGTATCGAATTGAACTGGTGGCTTTTCGCTATGCCTGCCCTGCTGGTTCTGTTGCTGGTGTTGCTATCAATTGGAAGTAAAACAATTGCCACTGCCTTAATGAATCCCGTTAAATCATTACGTTCTGAATAGCATGGGGGTAGGGGACGGGGCAGAGGGAAAAATAGCCCAAGCCTCAAACCCAAACTCCTACCCCTATGCCCTTACCCCTCTGCCCAATGCCCCTATCGCTATGCTCACAAACTACATCAATACCGCCATCCGCGCGCTGAAGCGCAACTGGAGTTATTCCATCATTAACGTATTGGGGCTAACCCTTGGTTTGGCCTGTTGCCTGCTCCTGTTCGTTGCCATTCGGTATGAGCTGAGCTTCGACCGGCACAATGCCAACGCCGAGCGTATTTATCGAATGCTGGGGGTAGACAAAACCAGCCCGGATAGCAAACCAAGTACAGGTATTACGTTCCCGGCATTGGCCGCGCTTCGGAACGATTTTCCTGAGTTGAAACGCCAGCTTACCCTGGTCAGTCGGGTTCGTTCAGCGGTTGTAGCTACAGGGGGAAAAGGTACTACAGAAAAGAAACGATTTCAGGAGCCAGATGGCGTTATTACGTTTGCCGAGCCTGAGTATTTTAATCTGTTCGATTATGTCTGGCAAAAAGGAAGTCCGCAAACGGCGCTGGTGAACCCTAATACGGTGGTGCTCACCGACCGAATGGCCCGTAAATATTTTGGCGACGCGAACCCAATGGGCAAATCCATTCGGGTTGATAATCAAATGGATTTTGTGGTAACGGGCGTCGTACAGGCGCCCCCGGCTACAAGCAGTCTGCCGTTTGGCGTTTTCCTGACGCACGCTTCGGTGGTTGCTTTTGGCAATACGTCGCCTGTGGATGATTGGGGCTCCAGCTATGGCGGGGCTCAGATTTATATGATGCTCCCTCCTGCTACGTCGGGCTCTGAAAAACCGGCAGCTCAGATGGAACGTCGACTGGACGATTTCGTCAAAAAATACCATACGCCAGAAACCGCCAAAACGCTACGTTACGTTCTGCAACCGCTGACCGATATTCACTTCGCGACCAATACGTCGAATTTCGCGCAACGTAGCATCAGCATTGAAATGATCTGGGCGATGGTGCTTATCGGGTTGTTTATTCTCGGAACAGCCTGCATCAATTTTATTAATCTGTCCACAGCACAGGCCATTCGTCGGGCCAGAGAAGTGGGCGTCCGGAAAGTATTGGGCAGCACACGGAGCCAGTTGCTACGTCAGTTTCTGGGTGAAACGGGTTTTTTGACGGCTCTCGCGGTTGCGCTGGCAGTGCTGGTTGCCCAGAGCTCGCTTCCTTATGTCGGCGATTTGCTAAACATCATACCAGACTCTGTAACGCTTTTCAGTCCGGTTACGCTGGGTTTCCTGTTTTTACTCGGTTTACTCACAACTTTATTAGCCGGTTTTTATCCGGCACTGGTACTATCTGGCTACCAACCTATTGTGGCGCTGAAAGCGAAAATCCAGGCCAGTCAGACGGGCCGTTACCTGACGCTACGTAGAGGACTGATTGTTGGGCAATTTGCCATTTCGCAGTTGCTGATTATTGGAACAATCATCGCTTACAACCAGATGGAGCATTTCCGGTCGGTCGATCTGGGATTTAACCGCGACGCGATTTTAACCGTCAAACTGCCCGGAAATGAACCGGGTCAGCTCGAAAATTTACGCGCAAAACTTCGCGACGTACCGGGTATTCAGGCTATCAGTTTTTCCATGTCGACGCCTTCGTCGACCCTCAACTGGACAACCGGCTTTCGGTTCGGGAGTGACGAGAAAGCCTACGACTTTGGCGTGTTGATGCGCCCGGCTGATACGTCCTACGCACGCACGTATGGCTTAAAACTGCTGGCCGGGCGGATGTATCAGCCAGCCGATACCATGCGCGAGCTGGTCATCAACGAAACGTTTATGAAACGGCTGGGCTTTCAGAAACCAGAGAAAATTATTGGCAAAATGATGAAAATTGCAGGCTCCGACGACGAAAAGTCAATCGTTGGCGTCGTTAAGGATTTCAATCAATTCTCTCTGCGCGACCATGTTGAGCCGAGTGTTCTGACGACCATTCGTTCTAATTACCACATGATGGGACTTAAGTTGTCCACACAACAGGGAGGTACGAAGCAGATTGGTCAGCTTATTAAACAGGTTGAAAACACCTGGACAGAAACATTTCCAGAATTTGTTTTTGGATATGAGTTTATGGACGAAACGCTGGCCAATTTCTACAAAAGCGAAGAGCGGAGCTACGCTCTTTTCCGTCTGCTGGCCGCTATCGCCTTGTTTATTGGCTGTTTGGGGTTATACGGCGTAGTGGCGTTCATGGCCGAAACCCGAACCAAAGAAGTGGGCGTCCGGAAAGTCCTCGGCGCATCAACAGCTCACATTTTCGGTCTGTTTTCGATGGATTTTGTTAAGCTGGTGCTCGTTGCGCTGGTCCTTAGTTCGCCCGTTGCGTGGTACGTCATGAACCAGTGGCTTCAGAAATTCGCCTACAAAATCGATATTGAGTGGTGGATGTTTGCCCTGGCCGGTTTCCTGGCGATGAGCATTGCTTTATTAACAGTGAGTTTCCAGAGTATCAAAGCCGCGCTGATGAACCCGGTTAAATCACTACGTAGTGAATAGCAAGGGGCGTAGAGATTAGGGCGTGGGGTATCTCGGATGGCGGGGTTGCGAGGAATCGTGCTGAAACAATCCCTGCCACGCGAACCATTGTAGGCCCTAATCCCTATACCTCCTGCTACTACCCGCAAGCGGACATTTCCTGTACGGTTTCGGACACTCATTTCGGACTAAATCCGTCTAGGTTCCATAAAAAAGGCATTTTTCGGGCGTGGCATAGTAGTTGTACCTGGTAGCAATGGCTAAAGAACTCCTCTGAACAATGCTAACGAACCTTTTCAAAACCGCTCTCCGCAACCTCCGACGTAACTGGAGTTATTCCTCACTCAACATCATAGGCTTAACGTTAAGCCTGGCCTGCTGCCTGCTGCTCTTTCTGGCTGTTCGCTACGAACTGAGCTTTGATCGGCACCACCGCGACCCGGACCGTTTGTTTCGGATGATAAATCACGTAAAAACGGCTGAAATCGATGGGTACGATACAGGTATGCCGATGCCCGTTATTGGAGCGCTACGTACCGATTTTCCCGAGCTGAAAAATAACGCGACGCTTATTCAGGACATTGGCCACGTGGTAGTTACTACGCTGAAGGGCGAGATCCGAAAGTTTCAGGAAGATGACGGAGCCGTTGCTTTTGTGGACCCCACGTATTTCAATGTATTTAGCTATCAATGGCTTAAAGGTAGCCCGGCTACGTCGTTGCAAAACCCGAATTCGGTTGTACTGACCGAGAGCATGGCGCAGAAGTATTTCGGTTCGGCTAGCCCGATGGGCAAAACGCTACGTTTCGACAACCGGATGAATTGCGTCGTAACAGGACTGGTAGCTGACCCACCGCTCACCACTGACTTTCCATTCGGGCAATTTATTTCGTTTGCGTCGCTTAAAGAATATGGCCCCAACACGGGCTGGGACGATTGGCATTCAACGTATAGCGGCACGCAGTTGTACATGCGTCTTCCACAAACCCAAACGGCGGATGGCCTTACCAAACAACTCGTAGCCTTCACACGAAAATACAAATCGGCGGAAGACGCCAGTCATGAAACCTACGAATTACAACCTCTTGACAATGTTCACTTTGCCGCTCGCATGATGAACTACAGCCGCCGGACGGTTGGCAAAGAGATGATTTGGGCCATGTCGCTCATTGGTCTTTTTCTGCTCATAACGGCCTGCGTGAATTTTGTCAATCTGGCAACGGCACAGGCCATTCGCCGGGCCAAAGAAGTGGGCGTGCGGAAGGTTCTGGGAAGTTCGCGATGGCAATTGGTACGTCAGTTTTTGGGCGAAACGGCTTTACTGACGGTTGTTTCCGTGGCGCTGGCTTTGTTGCTGGCACAGGTATCGCTCCCCTACGTAGCGGATTTACTGAACGTCAAGTTGCAAACGCTGTATCTTGGCGATCCGACGGTGCTGGGTTTTCTGGTAGCGCTGGCGCTGCTCACTACGTTGCTCGCCGGTTTTTATCCGGCACTGATTCTCTCTGGTTATCAGCCCGCACTGGCGCTGAAAGGCAAATTACGTTTTGGCAAAACCCGCCAGTTTTCGTTACGTCAGGGACTGATCGTGCTGCAGTTTGCAATTTCTCAGGTACTGATTATCGGGACGATTATCGCCTATAATCAAATGGAGCGTTTCCGTTCGACCGACCTCGGTTTTGCCAAAGAGGCTATTTTCACCCTACCCGTTCCTGAGAAAAAGCCCGGTCAGCTCGAAAATCTGAAAGCCAAACTGAGCGATTATCCCGAAATCGAATCTATTAGCTACAGCATGTCATCGCCCTCGTCCAATGGCAACTGGAGTACGAGTTTTCGGTTTGGCAATGCCGATAAAGACGCGGATTTCAGCGTCGTGATGCGCCCCGCCGATACAGCTTATGTACGTACTTACGGCCTGAAATTACTGGCCGGACGGATGTATTATCCAGCCGATACCATGCGGGAAGTGGTGGTGAATGAAGCGCTCATGCAACGGCTCAATTTCCAGAATCCACAACAGATTATTGGCAAGCTGGTTACGCTGGGAGGCAGTCAAACCCGTCTACCAATTGTGGGTGTCGTAAAAGATTTCAATACGTACTCATTGCACCGCAAAACAGCTCCCTGTATTCTGTCCAGTCACAGCGACGCTTACCAACTGGCCAGTATCAAACTTACGAAACAAGCGGCTACATTGTCGAACATTCGTCAATTGATGAGCAAAGTCGAGCGTGACTGGACGACTACCTTCCCCGACCATCTGTTTAAATACACGTTCATTGACGAGACCATTGCCAAATTTTACGCCAGCGAAGAACGCCTGTTTAAGCTATTCCAACTACTGGCAGGCATCGCCATTGCCATTGGTTGCCTGGGCTTGTTTGGCGTAGTTGCGTACATGGCCGAAGCGCGCACGAAGGAAATCGGCATCCGAAAAGTATTGGGCGCTTCGGTTGGCAGCATCTTCGGGCTGTTTTCGCTGGATTTCGTTAAGCTGGTACTCGTTGCGCTACTCATTGCCTCGCCCATTGCGTGGTACGTTATGAGCGGCTGGCTCGACAAGTTCGCTTACAAGGTGGATATTACGTGGTGGATGTTCGCGCTGGCGGGTTTACTGGCCACGGGCGTTGCGTTGATAACGGTAAGTTTTCAGAGCATCAAAGCGGCATTGGTAAACCCGGTGAAATCACTACGTTCCGAATAAACAGCAAAGGGCATGGGGCGTGGAGCACGAGGTTACAAGAAATAGCCTACGGTACTTCCCCAACCCCTCCGCCCCATGCCCCTATTTCTATGCTCACAAATTACCTTAAAATCGCCTGGCGAAATCTGGTTCGGAATAAGGTCTATAGCGCTCTTACGCTATTGGGTCTGATCAGCGGAATGGTCGGAGCTATCCTGCTGGGACTTTATGTTTACGACGAACTGACGTTTGACCGATACCATGTGCGGGCGGCCGATATTCATCGACTGAATCTGCATATCAAATGGGGCGACAATGAACTGAATATGGCCGTTGGCTCGGCTCCAATGGGCCCGGCGCTCCAGCACGAATATTCGGAAATCAACAATGTACTACGTGTCAAGCCTGGCCACGAAGTGCTCTTCCGAATCGGCGAGAAGGAGTATTACGTCAAGGATGTCATCTATGCCGATTCAACTCTGTTTTCGTTCTTCGACTATTCGTTCATCGATGGCAGGCCCCACCCGTCGTTGTTAAAACCGAATAGCGTTGTGCTGACTCAGAAACTTGCGCTATCGCTGTTCGGTCGAACGGATGGGCTGGTGGGTAAAATCATCAACGTAAAAGACAAACAACCGATAACGGTAGCAGGGGTTATTCGCGATGCACCCGCCAATCATCATCTTAGGTTCGACGCTATTCTGCCCTACAGCAACACGCAGCTCAACGGCATTCATCTAGACAAATGGGACAACTTCGGCTCGACTGTTTACCTGATGCTTCACCCCGCCAGCGACTCGCAAAAGCTGGCTCGTAAAATGCCCCATTTCTACCGAAAATACATTGCCCGCGCTATTGGCGATGACACGGGAAAAGGGGTTACGTTCGATATTGCCTTACAGCCATTGACGGCTATGCACCTCTTCTCGAACCATCTGATGGGCGAGGAAAACGGAGGT
This sequence comes from Spirosoma sp., assembly GCF_048594605.1. GTDB lineage: Bacteria > Bacteroidota > Bacteroidia > Cytophagales > Spirosomataceae > Spirosoma. The sequence continues at coordinate 33,693 of NZ_JBMDWV010000134.1, read as the reverse complement.
AATATGACTTACGTTTACACGTTTTCGGCCATCGGTTTATTTATTCTGCTGATTGCCATTGTTAATTACATTAACCTGGCAACAGCCCGTTCGGCTGGGCGGGCCCGCGAAATAGGCGTTCGAAAAGCGGTTGGTTCGCTACGTATCCAGTTGGTCGGGCAATTCTTATCCGAATCCATTCTTCTGTCATTGCTGGCGCTTATCGTTAGCCTGATTCTGTTGCCGACTCTACTGCCCCTTTTCAACTACGTAGCCGCCAAAACCCTGACCATCGACGTTTGGAAGCCGCAGACGCTTGGTTTGCTCACCGCCTTTAGTTTGCTGGTCGGCCTGACGGGTGGACTCTATCCAGCGTTCGTACTTTCGGGATTCAGGCCGGTTGCGGTTCTGAAAGGCAAATTTTCCACCAGCCACAAAGGCACTTTACTACGTCAATCGCTGGTAGTTCTGCAGTTTACTATTTCAATTGTGATGATTGTGGGAACGGTGGTCGTTTACCGGCAGCTGCAGTTCATGCGGCATACGCAACTAGGATTCAATCAGGAGCAGGTACTTGTCCTTTCGCTGAAAGCTCCGGCAGCCCAGCAATCGGTTAAACTACTGAAAGATAAGCTCATACAAAGTCCCATCATCAAAGGAGCCAGCCTTACCAATGGCTCAATTGGTGGCGAAATGAATGACAAAACTACGTTTGATTTCTATGCGGGCGGCAAAGAACAACCCGTTAGTACTGAATACTTTTCGGTCGATCACGATTTTCTTAACGTCTTACAGATTGACCTGAAAGAAGGACGAAACTTTTCGGCCGACTTCGCCAGCGATTCGACGGGGGCGGTTCTTATTAACGAAGCCATGCTCAAAAGGCTGGGCTGGAAAAACGCGAAAGAAGGCCTGGTCGAGCTTGACGCAAAACGAATACCCATTACGGGTGTCATCCGCGACTTTCACCTACGGTCGCTACGTAACAAAATTGAACCGCTAATTCTGGTTACACACGAAGATCGTGGCGACAAACTTTTCGTCCGGGTAGCGGCCAATCGTGTACCAGATGCGCTGGCTTACGTCGGCAAAGTTTATAAGCAGGTCAATCCGAACCAACCCTTTGAGTACACTTTCCTGGACCAGACATTTGCGGAGCAGTATCGATCCGACGAGCGGAAAGGCGACCTGTTTCTGGCTTTTTCTGGTCTGGCTATCTTCATTGCCTGCCTGGGTTTGTTCGGGCTCGCTACGTTCACCGCCGAACAGCGGACGAAAGAGATTGGCGTACGCAAAGTGCTGGGCGCCAGTGTTGCCAGCATTGTTACGTTGCTTTCCAAAGATTTTCTGAAACTGGTGCTTATTGCCATCGTCATGGCTACGCCCATTGCCTGGTACGCCATGAACCAGTGGTTACAGAGTTTCGCTTACAAGATTGATGTATCCTGGTGGGTCTTCGCACTGGCGGGTTTACTGGCGGTAGTCATTGCTCTACTAACTGTAAGTTTTCAGTCCGTAAAAGCAGCGTTCATGAATCCTGTTACGTCTTTACGGAGTGAATAGCAGAGGATATGGGGGTTGGGGTGCAAAACCAGCCCCCCAACTCTTGCCCTTACCCCTCTGCCCCAAACCCTATACCCTACCCCCATGCTCACAAATTACCTCAAAATCGCCTGGCGGAATCTTCGCAAAGACAAATTTTACAGCCTGATTAACATTCTGGGGCTGACCATCGGTGTTACGTGTGGTATGCTACTGTTGCTGTACGTAACGGATGAACTCAGCTATGACCGTTACCATGCCAATGCCTCCCAGATTTACCGGATCGTTTCGCACATCACCGAACCCGACAAAGTGAATCGCTGGAGCAGTACTCAACCTCCGCTAGTCAAGCAACTAAAGCAGGATTATCCCTTCGTAAAAAATTACGTGCGGTTTTTTCCCTACGGTCGAATGATGTTTCGGCAGGGCGAGAAGCGATTTTACGAAGAAGATGTCTATGCTGCCGATTCTACCGTTTTCGATGTGTTCAGTTATAAATTCATCGAAGGCGATCCCCGAACGGCGCTGGATCAACCTGGCAGTGTTGTATTGACGCAGAAGGCCGCTCAGAAATTCTTTGGTTCGGGCACTGCGCTGGGGCAGTCGCTGCAAACCAACGACACAACATTTTATAAAGTAACGGGCGTTCTGGAGGACGTACCGAAGAATTCCCATCTTACCTTCAATGCCCTACTTTCCATAGGTCAGAACGAACGACAGGCGACCGGTTGGGGTGGTTTTTATATTTACAGTTACCTGGTACTGCCCGAAAACTTCGACACCAAAATTCTGGAGAGTAAGTTTCCTCAGATTAACGCCAAGTACACAGAGCCGATCTTCAAACGGATGGGCATCAAAATAAATTACGAATTACAGCCCTTAACCCGTATCCACTTATACTCAAATCTGGAGGGGGAATCGAATGGCAACATTGGCTACGTCTATACCTTCAGTGCCATAGCGTTTTTTATGCTATTGCTGGCCAGTATCAACTACATGAATCTGGCCACCGCCCGCTCGGCCAAACGCGCGAAGGAAGTTGGTCTTCGAAAAGTAATGGGTTCGGTACGAAGCAGGTTGATGGCGCAGTTTTTAACCGAGTCTGTACTCATGACAGTGCTGGCATTAGGCGCCAGCCTGCTGCTGGTTCTGGCCCTGCTGCCTTTCTTTAATACCGTTTCGGGAAAAGAAATTCAGTATCGGGAATTGCTGCGTCCGGGCTTCCTGATGATCGCGCTCGGTATTGTTGTGTTTACGGGGTTCATCAGTGGCAGTTATCCGGCTTTGTATCTGTCGGCGTTCGAACCGGCTACGGTACTCAAAGGGTCGTTCAATGCAAAGGGGGGCAGCTTTTTCCGTAAAGCCTTGGTTGTGTCGCAGTTTGCGATTTCGCTGACGATGCTCATCTGCACCTGGATCGTTTATAAGCAGCTTAATTTCATGCGAAACCATGACCTGGGCTACGATCAGGATCAGGTGCTGACCATTAACTATCAGGGCAGACAGCCCAGGGCGCGCTATAATGCGTTAAAAACGGCGCTGCTATCCAATGCCAACATCCGAAGTGTGGCTACGGCCTCTTCGCCTACCAGCAACATTGGCGGACGTATCATCTTCACCGTTGAAGCCAACGACGGGCTGAAAGAAATGGGATTCAAACCCATGGGCATCGATCACGACTACCTGAAAACAATGGGTATGAAGCTAAGAAGTGGTCGTGATTTTTCGAGCGAAATACCGGCGGATACCAACAACAGCGTTCTTATCAACCAGGCCGTCGTCGAACGGATGGGCTGGAAAGAGCCGCTTGGCAAAAAGGTCATTCTAGGCAGCCTGCCGCAGGGGAACCAGCCCGCTCCGCCAACGGCGAAGGTTGTGGGCATCGTGAAAGACTTCCATCAGCAGTCACTCTATAGTCCCATTGAACCGATGATCATGGTCTATCGGCCTTTCAATCAGGTAATTCACATTAAAATACACCCCAAAGACGTAGAGAAAACGATTGCATTCATTGGCCAGAAATGGCGCGAAACCTACCCTGACCGGCTGTTTGAATACAAATTTTTAGATCAGGACTTCGAGTCGGCGTATCAGACAGACGAACGCCGGGGCCGAATTTTCACCACGTTCTCGGTTCTAACGATTCTTATTGCCTGTCTGGGCCTGTTCGGGCTCGCTACGTTTACGACCGAGCAGCGGATCAAAGAAATTGGCGTGCGTAAAGTGCTGGGTGCATCGGTAGCAAACGTGGTGGTGCTATTGGCGCAGGACTTCACAAAATTAGTGTTGTTCTCTTTTCCCGTCGCGATTCCGATTGCCTGGTATTCCATGTACAAATGGCTGCAGAATTTTCCGTACAAAACAGACATCGGTGTTTGGGTTTTTGTAACGGCCTGCCTGCTCACGCTGTTCATCTGCTGGGCGACGGTCATTTACCAAAGCGTAAAAGCGGCTTTATCGAACCCCGTCAAATCATTACGTAGCGAGTAATCTGGTTCAGGCCGGGATTTGGCGTATTCAAGAGCAAACCTGTTTTGTTGTTGCCGTGCGTTTAAAGTAACACCTAAAAATCCTTTCCGCTAAATTCAGGTTCGGATACTGTCCGCAAATGGCCGATCATGTCGTCCGTTTGCGGACAGTTCGTTTAACCAAAGTCCCAAAATTTACTGATAATCAGCAGTTTATTTATTTGGTATAGCATTTGGGTGTTATTTCGCAGGAACCATTACGTACCTTCAATATGGGCTCTGGTTCTTTTCTTAACCTTAATTCGCTGTCGGCTATGCTACGTAATCACTTAAAAATCACGCTCCGGACATTCTGGAAAAATAAGTTGTTCAGTGGCCTCAACGTAGTCGGTTTGGGAATCGGTATGGCGGCCGTCTGGCTGATGGTCCTTTACGTAGTGGATGAATGGAGTTACGACCGTTTTCACGCCAACGCCGACCGGGTCGTCCGGGTCGTTCAGCACGCCCAATGGCAGGGCGGCAATCTTAACCTTGCCCCTACGTCGGCACCGTTTGCGGCAGCGCTGAAAAGCGATTACCCAGACATTGAAAAAACGGTTCGGTTCAATCCTGAAGGCGGTGGGCTCATTACGTTCGGTGATAAAAAAATTGATGTCCCCAATATCTATTTTACCGATCCGGCGGTATTCGACGTATTTACGTTTCCGTTTCTCTACGGTGATCCGGCAACGGCGCTGAGCAAACCGCAAACCATTGTTCTGACCAAGAGTGTGGCCGAAAATTTGTTCGGCAATGCCAGCAAAGCGGTTGGGAAGGTCGTCGAATTCAGCAACCATTTCCCCAATACCGTAACGGGGGTCATTGAAGACGTACCGAGCCATTCTCATCTGCAATTCAGGGCGTTACGTTCACTTCCCGATAATTACACCAGTGGCTGGCAAAACGCCGAACTCTATACGTATCTGCTTCTGGCAAAAGGCAGCGATTACAAAACGCTGGAGGCCAAACTGCCCGGTTTCTTCCAGAAATACCTGAGAAAGGAAATGGGTGAGCAGATGAACTACCGAATGGAACTTCAACCTCTTACGTCGATTCATCTTCACTCACATCTGGATTACGAAATCAGTACGAACGGCAATGCCAACACCGTTTCCATTTTTGCGGCTGTAGCAGCGCTGATTCTGTTGATTGCCTGTATTAATTACGTCAATTTATACACGGTTCGTGCCCTCAAACGGACGCGCGAAGTGGGCGTACGAAAAGCCATCGGTTCGCATCGGCAGCAGCTCATTGGACAATTTCTGACCGAGTCGATGCTCATGACACTGCTGGCGGGTTTAGTCAGCGCCGTATTGGCCCGAATAGCGTTGCCGTATTTCAACCAGATGGCCGATAAATCGCTGTCGATGGGAAGCCTGCCCGATACGTTGCTGATTGTCGCCCTGTTTTCGCTGACCGTTGGCGTCCTGAGCGGACTTTATCCGGCGTTACGTATGTCGGGATTCCGGCCAGTGTCAGCCCTGCGAGGGCAAACCGGCAATCAGTCCGATAGCATTGTGTTCCGGCAGTCGCTGGTGGTATTTCAGTTTGTAGCGACTGTGGCGCTGATCGGCTGTTCGGGTATTGTGTATCGGCAGATGCAGTTTGTCAGGCAGAAAGATCTGGGCTTTAACAAGGAGCAGGTTCTCACGTTTCATATCAGCAGTCAGGAGGTTCGGCACCGTATCGATGCCCTTAAAGAAGCGCTGCTACGTAGTCCGCTGATCGAAAGTGCTGCTGCGGCCAGCAATCCGATTGGCAACAACAACATCGGAGGAACGGGTATGTTCTTTGAACAAAATGGTACGTTTCCCGCCAGTGCGCAGATGGTCCAGAAGTTTATGGTCGATCCTGACTACGTCAAAACGCTGGAAATCAAACTACTGAGTGGACGAAACTTCTCCGAGTCGTTTAAAAGCGACGTATCGAATGCCGTATTGGTCAACGAAACGCTGGCGAAGCAACTTGGCGCTCATCCCATTGGGAAGCGGGTCAAATACTTCATCGATCAGGAGAACCACACTGCCGAAGCTCAGATCGTTGGCGTAGTAAAGGATTTCCACACGTATTCGCTTCAGCACAAAATCGAGCCGCTGGTGTTGCAGATGCCCCCTGCAGCTGATAAAGACAACCTCTACGTTCGGATTCGGCCCGGCAACGTAACGGAAGCACTGGCGTACATTCAGTCGACGTACCGCACTTTTGATTCAGCCAATCCGCTCGATTTTCATTTTCTGGACGAAAACTTTTCGAAACAATACCAGGCTGAACAGAAACAGGGCGAAGTTTTGCTGACGTTCACGATTCTGGCCGTGCTGATCGCCTGTCTGGGTCTGTTCGGGCTGGCCGCTTTTGCGGCTGAGCAACGGACCAAAGAAATTGGCGTGCGTAAAGTGCTCGGGGCCTCTGTTGGCAGCATTGTTACGTTGCTTTCCAAAGATTTTCTGAAGCTGGTGCTCATTGCCATCGTCATGGCTACGCCCATTGCCTGGTACGCTATGAACCAATGGTTACAGGAGTTTGCCTACAAGACTGAGCTTTCGTGGTGGATCTTCGCCCTGGCCGGGCTGCTGGCAATCGTTATTGCGCTGTTCACCGTAAGTGCACAAAGCATAAAGGCGGCTTTAGTCAATCCGGTGAAATCACTACGTAGTGAATGAGTAGCGTAAAGCGGAAACTATAACCGACCGGCTGGAACAGGCCTGATCACTGTTGAGAATGTCGAAAAAAGGTTCGAGTAGCTAAAAATTACCTTCTGGTCCGTAACAAGGTTCTTTGACAACTCATTATTAACCTGCTGACTAATCGCATACATGAAAAACAGCGCTTTTTTTCTTCTTTTTGCCTGTACCCTTTCCGTTGCGGCTAATGCTCAAACCGATAAATACAGCAGCCAGCGTGAACTACGTGGCAGCGATCGACTTGTTCAGTACGATCGAACGCTCGAACCGTTTCAGGCAATCAACCTCGGGCAGTTTCTGTCAAAAGTTACGATTGAAGTTGGTGGAACTCAATCGGTAGTGAACGCTCAGCTTGACGACAATCTCAAACCCTTCCTGCAAATCGAGAATGTAAATGGCCTTCTAACACTCGCTTTTAAAGATCCGGCGAACAAACCATTCTGGCTGAGCAAGGGGACTATTGACGTTACGATTAAAACGCCTTCACTCCGTCAACTGCGCAATGAGTCAAATGGCGATGTTATCGTTACTGGCCTCGCTGGCGAATCGTTTGACCTGACAAATCAGGCGAATGGCAACGTAACGTTGCGTGGGGTCATTACCCAACTCAATATAATCAGTACGGCCAATGGGGATGTGCGGGCGAAGGAATTACGTGTGCAGAAAGCCAACATTATTGCGCAGGCAAATGCTACTATTGACGTAAATGCCCAGCAGATCAGTTCGCAGAGGATGGGGCATGCTACCATTCACAATACGGCCGAACCTGTTGGTCGCTCAACTATTCGGAAAGAACCGTACTCAACGTCCGATAACGAATTGGTAACCATTATTTTGCAGAATAACAGCCCGATGCCCCGCACCGTTACCCTGCGGTTTACAGAAATAGGAAACCCAACCTACAGCGTCGTCAACACGACGCTGTCAGCTTATGGCAAACGCAGAGAAACCTACCCTGTTGGAACGAAAATCGAACAGCTCAGCGCGAATCAACAGAAGCTTAATATGGCTGGCGAACGGGTAAATGGAACGCTTATTGTTACCCTCAAAGCGAACGACAACGGGCGAACGTACACCTTACCGGATTGACCTGAGAGCCCGTAAACGTACGCTACTTATTCAGCTTATCATCTAACAATTCTCTTACTCTTAACCGATTCGATGCTTAGTCATGTTCAAAAACTACCTCAAAATCGCCTTCCGGAATCTCCAGAAAAACCGGGTGTTTTCGGTTATCAATATTGCGGGACTGGCGCTGGGCATTGCCGCCTTTGTACTAATTCTAGAATACATTGCCTACGAACGTAGCGTTAATACATTTCACAAAAACCTGCCAACGCTTTACCGGCTGCTCAGCCAGAACCGTATCGGCGATATTTGGGTGGATATGGCGCCAGCCGCCGGCCCGCTCGCGAAACAACAGTTTCCGGAAATTAAGGATTTCTGCCGCGTGGCCGAACATTCAGCGGGCGGCATTGTCAGTTTTCCAGGCGGTAACGGAGCAAACACCCCATCGTTTCGGGAAGACAAACTGGCCTATGCTGACGCCAGTTTCTTTACACTTTTTACATTTCCGCTTGTGCAGGGGAGAGCCGCTACGGCGCTTAGCCAACCGAATACAGTAGCATTGTCGCAGTCGCAGGCCCGCAAATATTTTGGCGATAAAAAACCACTGGGCAACGTAGTGACGCTCAACAACCAGTTCGGCAAAACACTCTACACCGTCACGGCCGTATATGCCGATATGCCCCAGAATTCGGACCTGGCGTTCGACGCGATTTTTTCGCTGCAAACGCTGGCAAACCCGGCGAATCTGAATGGCAACGATTGGGCACGGCTGGATGGTTTCAACGGATCATACGTAACGACCTTCCTCAAACTTCCTGAGCAACCGTTCGACCCCAAAGCACTCGAAGCAAAATTCAATGCCTATGTCCGGAAAACGAACCCCCAAAACGACAACCTGTATCTGCTGCAACCCGCCACCAACATGCACCTGGCCGCTTCGCTGAGTGATGTGTACCGCACCAGCGGCAGTTTAGAATTTGTGTATTTGCTTAGTGGCATTGCCGGGCTAATTCTGCTCATTGCCTGGTTTAACTACATCAACCTGTCGACAGCCGGTGCGCTGAAACGGGCTAAAGAAGTGGGCGTGCGGAAAGTAATCGGCGCCGGACAGGGCCAGTTGATCGGGCAGTTTCTGGGCGAGTCATTGCTGCTTAACGTACTGGGTTTTGGATTAGCCCTGATGCTGGTTATGGTACTGCAACAGTCGTTCAATGAATTTGTCAAAAGAGAGCTGTCAATAAACGTACTGAACGTTAATAATTTCTGGCTAGCGGGACTGGGCATGCTGGTATTGGGGGCATTAGCCTCAGGCGGCTACGTAGCGTTCGCGCTGACATCTTTCCGGCCTATACAAACGTTGAAAGGAATCGGCCTGTCAACTGGCGGCAGCAAAGGTGGCTGGTTACGGAAAACGCTGGTGGTCGCGCAATTCAGTGCGTCGGTAGCCCTGGTTATTGCTACGTTGGTGCTATATCGGCAATTGCAGTACATGCAGAACAAAGATCTCGGGGTACAACTGACTCAGCGATTGGTCATCAAAGGGCCGCAGGTTGAGCAAAACGGCTCGTTTAAGCCCGGAACAGCCGCCCTTGAGCATGACCTCAATCAACTGCCTTACGTAAAAAGCTTTTGTCAGACAGGCATCGTGCCCGGTAACTTCTACAATTTTTCAGCCGATGGCATTACCAGACAGAACCCAAAACCCGGCGACGACAAGAAAAACTATTCGATGGGTATCATCGACGATCGGTTCCTGAAAACCTACGGAATTGAGTTGGTTGCCGGACGCAATTTTACGGTCAATGAAGCAGAAGAAGGCTGGGAGAAAAGTGGTAAGCTGCTGGTCAATGAAAAAGGAGCACGACAGCTGGGTTTTCCCTCCGCCGAAAAAGCGGTCGGGCAATTCATCAATTGGGGCCAGCCGTACGAAATTGTCGGCGTTGTGAAAGATTACCACCATCAGGGCTTGCAACAGGCAATCGACCCTGTCATTTTCATGCCCCGCCGATCGGTTAGCGACCTGACGGTCCAACTCACAACCGACCCCGTTCAAGGCGGTCAGCTACAGGACAAGATTGCGGAGCTGGAACGAATTTATAAAGCTAGTTACCCCGGCAATCCGTTCGAATTTTATTTCGCCGACGAAAATTACAACAAACAGTATCAGAGCGAACAGCAGTACGGTCAGGTATTTACCGTTGCTTCAGGACTCGCCATTTTTATTGCCTGTCTGGGTTTGTTTGGGCTCGCTACGTTCACCACCGAGCAGCGGACGAAAGAAATTGGTGTCCGAAAAGTGCTGGGCGCATCCGTCGCCAGCATCGTTACGTTGCTCTCCAAAGATTTTCTAAAGCTGGTTCTGATCGCCATTCTCATTGCCACACCAATCGCGTGGTGGGCTATGCACAGATGGCTTCAAAATTTCGAATACAAAGCAGACCTTTCGTGGTGGCTGTTTGTGCTGTCGGGCTTGCTGGCCATAGCCATTGCCATACTGACGGTGAGTTTTCAGAGTATCAAAGCCGCGTTAACAAATCCGGTGAAATCACTACGTAGTGAATAGCATCGGGATGAGGGCATGGGGTGTTTTCCGAGCTACCCCGTGCCCTCATCCCGATGCCCCCCGCCCTCTGCTGTAACGCTATTTCAATTGCTTATTGACCGTCTTTTGGAAGGAGTTCGATTCTTGCGTTTTTGTCGATCAGCTCGATTCCTTTTTCCGTCTTTTTAACCAGATGCTGCGTTGTTTCCGAAAAATCCCGTCCATTCTCTATGATAATGTCAGCATTGTTTTCCACCCGCCTGTCGATTGTGAGTGAATCGCCCTTCAATTGCCATTTGAATGGATGCTCGGCCGACATTGCTCCTATTTGCGTGCGAAATACACCCTCATGATCTGCTCTGAAATCGTATTGCATCTTCGCCATTGCCATAAAGTTGGCCGCCAGGGGATTGTTGTTTGTCAGCGACGGATCGACTTTTAACGAAGCCTTAAACGATTTCCCTTCAAAATCACGCTCAGACACCTTATCGGGGCTACAACCCACAATTGCCAGGGAGAGTAAAAACAATAGGTTGCGATTCATAAATTAGCGATCAGAAGACATATTCACCAGCTAAAATTAAGGAAATTTAACCTATGTAATTCTCTGGATTTGTTGGCGTCACTAGGCGATTTTATCCCTTGCCAGCAGCGGCAGCCGGTTAATGCACCATCCGACCAGAACAATCAAGACTATCTTGTCCGCTGTCGTACGAAATTTGTCCGAAAATGTCCGCTATCGGACATTTTCTTACTTTATTTATAGCTAACAAATTGACTTACAAAACAATACACACATGGCACGATGATAGCGGGAGTATTTCTACTTAATAAAGCTTCTACGCAATCTCTGCCGATTTATGAAAACGCTCTTTACTCTGCTGCTGCTTTCCGTCTGTTTTGGTGCAGTAGCCCAACGGTCGTACAGTAAGCTCGTAACGACCGATGGTCGGCAGTTACGGATTCGCGTTGATATTGAAAAAACCGGGCAGTCTGTCCACTACAACCGCTCGTTCGACGTAGCGGATATGGACGACAGCGACGTAAAAGAACTGGAAAATCACGTCATCGATTCACTAAATCAGGTAGTGTTGAATCAGGCCACCGAAATCAACATCGATCGGAAGTATACCGATCGGTCGAAGCGAAAACATAAAGAAGAACAAATTGCCTACGCATCAAAAAATGAGTCGATAGACGAATCGATGCAAACAAATGCTTCGTCATCCTTATCGGCGAGCGACGTGCCTCCTTCGTCGGTGCTGGTCAAGGAAGATAAGGAAAACGGTCGGCTCTGGATGCAATACACGTTTGAGAAAGATGGCGAACAACTGATTATTGAACGGACCGCCAACGTAGTGGGCAAATCGGAGCGCGAAAAACAAGCTATTATCAAAGAAACTGAACGCAGCTTCGGCATCAAACTCGGCAATCAATAATTCGTTATAAAATCTTAATTTTCCAGTCGAAGACTATCTCCGAAACCTTACCTTGTTTCTAACCAGTCCACACAAGAAAGCCTTTCTGAGTTACTCAACAAAAAAGCTGTCTCTCCAGGGCAGCTTTTATTTTTTTGCAGAGGGGTAAGGGCATAGGGTTATCAGCAGTTTTGCCCCTATGCCCCAAGCCCTTACCCCCCTGCAAAAAAATTTTCAATTTTTTCTGTAACCTGAACGAGGTTACGAAGTTTCCAGTTCAAAATCCACCAAACCCGACGTAACAACGGTTGAACGCCCTAACAGATAACGCGCTCATGCTGCAGGTAAAGGCAGGCAACATGGATACGATGGGATTGCTCTTCGAGCGGTATCATCGGCCTCTGTTTGGCTTCCTGTTCCATATGACCAACCAGCGCGAGGCCAGCGAAGATATGCTGCAAACGGTGTTCTATCGGATGCTGAAGTATCGGCACACGTTTACCGGCGACGGCGAGTTCAGAAGCTGGATGTACCATCTGGCCCGGAACGTAGTGGTCGATTACAGTAAGCAGAACAAGCGGTCGGCGCAGCAGTATGATCTGGCCGACGTAGCCGAAAAAATTGGTGGAGGCCCAGCCGCCGACGAACGATTTCAGAAAGAACAGGATCTGGATACGTTGCACAAAGCGATGAGCAAACTGAGCCCTGACAATCGTGAAGTGCTGGTACTGAGCCGCTTTCAGGAATTGAAATATGAAGAAATTGCGCGGGTGCTCAACACAACTGAGGGAGCGATAAAAGTACGGGTCCACCGCGCAATGAACGAGTTGAAAAAGATTTTTTTGACGATTGAGAATGGCAACACAACCTATAAACTGTGAACAGGCAAACGAACGGATAACCGACTGGCTCAGCAACCAGTTGCCCGACGCCGAACGTAGCGTGCTGGAAGCCCATCTGAAAACGTGTCCGACCTGCGAATCGGAAGCGAATTCGACACGGCAGCTTTGGCAGCTCATGGGAAATGTACCAGTGCCTGAGCCGAACGACACAGCGCGGGTTCGATTTCAGGCTATGCTTGATACGTATAAAGATACCGTTACCGCCGAGCAGGAAAGCGCAGTCGATACCCTACTGGCAAAACTTCGGCAGCTCTGGGCGCCTAAATACGCTTTTCAAGTAGCTTACAGTTTTGCCTTATTGGCTGTTGGCGTAGCGGCTGGTTATTGGTTTCAACCGTCCCGTACACCTACGGTAGCGTATCAGCAGCAAATTGATACGTTGTCGACGCAGATGCAGGAAATGCGCCAGATGATGATGCTCTCGTTGCTGGAAAATCCGGCGGCTTCCGAACGGCTTCGCGCGGTGAGTTATACCGACGAAATCAATCAGGTCGACGATAAGGTGGTTGACGCCCTATTGACAACCCTCAACAACGATGCAAACGTAAATGTCCGGCTTGTTACGCTGGAAGCGCTGGCAAAACTGGCTGATAATCCGAATGTCCGGGAAGGGTTGGTTCAGTCGATTACGCAGCAGGAATCGCCGTTGGTGCAGTCGGCACTGGCCGACGTGATGGTGAAATTGCAGGAAAAACGCTCCATCAAACCCCTGCGGCAATTGCTGCGCGATGATAACCTGAACCACCTGGTCAAAGGCAAAATCGAACAAAGTATCCGCGAGTTATCCTGAAGCCCGTGAATACATAAACCCTAAAAATCAAACCAATCTTATGAACCCTATTCTAATCCCCGTACTGGCGGGGCTGGTACTTTCCTGTGCCCAAACGCCGGCAACTGCTCAGGAATTTAAAGAGCATGTTCGCAAAGAATTTACCGTATCAAACGCCCAACGTAGCGTGCTGGCCATTTACAATATCAACGGCTCTATTAAGGTCGAAGGGTACGCGGGCGACAAGGTTGTGCTAGAAATCGACAAATTGATTACCGCTAAAAACAACCAGGATCTCGAAACGGGCAAGAAAGAATTCCAGATGCAACTCGAACAGAAAGGCGACAGTATTCTCGCTTACATCGCCGAACCGTTTGATTCGCGGCCAAACCGGAACCGCAACCGCGAACGGAATGAGCGCATTAACTATGATTTTAACCTCGACTATGTTGTGAAAGTACCGAATCAGATGAATCTGGCAGTATCGACGATTAACCACGGTAACGTAACGGTGACGAACGTAGCAGGAAATCTGAAAGTACGGAACATCAACGGAGCCATAGCGCTGAACAACGTAAAAGGGACGACAGACGCGCATACCATCAACGGAAATGTTGATGTCGATTACGTAGCGAACCCGCCCGAAAACTCGTCGTACTACACCCTCAACGGCAACATCAACGTAACGTATCCAAACAATCTGTCGGCGGATATGCAGTTCAAGACGTTTCAGGGGAGCTTTTACACGGACTTTCCAAACGCCGAAGCATTGCCGGTGAAGGCTACCAAAACGGAACAGAAAACAGACAGCGGTACGACGTACAAAATCAACAAAAACACGGCTATCCGAATCGGAAAAGGCGGCAAGACATTCAAGTTTGAAACCTTCAACGGAAACATTTACATTAAAAAACAATCCTGATGAAAACGAATAAATTCTCCATTGGATTTCTGTTAATAAACTTACTCATAGTCAGCTCTTTATTTGCGCAGAATGAAGTAAAAGAGCAGTTAGTGGTACCGCTCAGCGATCCGGGAAGACCCGGTACGTTACGTGCCAATCTGATCAATGGTTCTATTAACGTAACGGGCTACAGCGGCAAAGATGTTATTATCGACATCGTTACGACGGCCAATCCACGCCAGCGAAAAGAAGGCGAAGACAAGAGCACGAACGGCATGAAACGAATCAACACGGGTACGCCAATGGACGTTACCGCCCGCGAAAAGAGCAATACAGTCAATATTGAATCGAATTCGATGAATCAGCCCGTCAATCTGACCATTAAAGTACCGCAGCAATTTTCGCTACGTATTGGTACGGTCAATCATGGGCAGATCACCGTCAGTAACGTATCAGGCGAGCTTGAAGTAAACAACGTAAACGGGTCGATTGAGTTGAGCAACGTTGCGGGTTCGGCGGTTGCCAATACGGTGAACGGGGGCGTCATTGCTACGTTCAAAAGTGTAAGCGCCGATACACCAATGGCCTTTTCAACCCTCAACGGCAATGTCGACGTAACGTTTCCGGCATCGGCCAAAATGAATTTAAAAGTCAAATCGGATCGGGGCGATATTTTCACTGATTTTGATATGGACGTTGATAAAAGCCCGTCGAAGGTCAACAAGAGTAATCAGAACGGTATGTATCGGGTCAGTATCGACGATTGGGTTCAGGGCAAAGTGAATGGGGGCGGCCGCGAGATCATGATGAAAAATATGAACGGCAATATCTACGTTCGCAAGGCAAAGTAGAGACCGAACCTGCTTAAACTTTCCAAAACCTTCATCATAGAGATGAGTATTTGTCATTCCGACCAAAGGGAGGAATCTCAAGCTCATCTATTGGGAAGTTGAGATTCCTCCCTCTGGTCGGAATGACAAAACCAGACCAATTTTTCACCCTGAGAAAATTTTAAACAGGCTCGCCATTTAAACAATTCACGCACACTTCGCAATGCTACGTATCATCGTCACTTGTTTTACCGTCCTGATTTCCGCCGTTACGTTCGGGCAGACAAGGTCCTCCGCGCCAGATCCGGAAGCAGCTATTCAGCAACTCGGCACGAACTTTCTTCAGGAAAAAGCGCACGCCGGGTTGTCGATTGGCATCGTCCGCAACGGGAAAACAGCTTTCTATAGCTTTGGTACTGTAGAGAAAGGAAAAAACGTAATGCCTACGCAGAATACAATCTACGAAATTGGCTCGATTACCAAAACGTTCGGGAGTCTACTATTGGCAAAGGCTGTTCTGGAAAATCGGGTTCGACTGGACGATGATATCCGAAAATACCTCGACGGCGATTACCCGAATCTGGCTTACGACGGAAAACCCATCCGGCTGGTCAATCTGACCAACTGGTCGTCTGAACTACCGGATAATTTTCCCGATCAGCCGGATCGGTTTAAGCAGATTCCTCCCGATTCTGTTGCTTTTCAGATAGTGAAGGAGTTGAGCCGCTATACGAAAGCGGATTTTTTCAACGATCTGCACGCCGTTACGCTGAAAGCGGCTCCGGGGCAGAATCTGCGCCACTCCAACGTAGCAGCTCAACTGCTGTCGTATATTCTGGAGAACGTTTACCAGATGCCTTTTGACGAGTTGGTTAGAACCCGAATTGAGCAGCCGCTTCAGATGCGTAACGGATTTGCCCCGGCCACCCCATCCGATCAGTTCGCCATCGGTAATAATGAACGTAGCGTACCGATGCCCGCTTTTACCGCGAAAGCCATGCAGGCAGCCGGTGGTCTTCGTTACAGTGCCGCCGATCTGCTGAAATACGCAGCGTATCAGCTAAACGAAACTGATAAGGCGGTGGCATTGAGTCATCAGCTTACCTGGGGCGATGTAAACAGTCTGGCGTTGGGCCTCAACTGGTTTCTGCATAAAACTATCGACAGCAAACGGCAATTGGAACACTCGGGCGGTACGTTTGGCTTCGCGAGTTACTGCGATCTGTATCCCGATCAGAACGTTGGCCTCATCCTGCTGGCAAATGGCGTAGGCCCGTCAACGCAAGGACAGCTTGGCGAACTGTCGAAAAAGATTCTGGAGGTGTATTATGGCGAACCGGCCGCCTTAACAGCGCTTCATAACGAACTAAAGAAACGGGGTTATGCGCAGGCAATCAACGTAGTGAAAGACGTTCGGACGAAACACCCCGAGCTTCATCTGGACGAAAATTATGTAAACACCTGGGGCTATACGCTTGTCGGGCAGAACAAATTACAGGACGCGCTCGAAATTTTCAAACTGAACGTTAGTCTGTATCCCAATGCCTGGAATGCGTACGATAGCCTCGGCGAGCACTATGAGCACATGGGAAACCGGAAGCTCGCCATCGAAAACTACAAGCGATCCTTAGCCCTGAATCCACAAAACAGTAACGCCATTGATTTCCTGAAAAAGGTTGGTGAGACAGCTGGCCATTGACAACAAAAGGCGCAGCGACCGGATACGTAATGAGCCGCATTCGTAAGAAAGCAACCTGTTTACGTCAAACGGCATCTTCTAGTTATCTGACTTAAAATTCCTCTAAACCAGCTCAATCGCCATGAAAGCCTGGCTTATCTCCGTTCTTTCAACCTCCATTGCCGTTTTGTTTTCGACGGAACTTGTTTACCCGAAGCGCACTACGTCCGCCATCACTACATTTCCTCCGGAAAAGGCCTCGACGGATAATCCGTTGCAAAAACCGGTTGACTTCGTGGTTGAACAGGCCGCTCAGCAATTCATGGCAGCGCCCCAAACCGTAGGGCTTTCAATCGGAATTTTTAAAGATGGGCAAACGTACGTGTATAACTACGGTACAGTTGAAAAGGACAGCCAGCAACTCCCAACCGGCCAGACCATTTATCCAATCGCTTCCATCAGCAAGACGTTTACGGGCGCTTTGCTGGCACAGGCCGTCTTAGAAAAAAAGGTAAAGCTGGGCGATGATATCCGGCAGTATCTACCTGGCGATTTCCCAAACCTGACGTATCAGGGGCAACCCATTCGCCTTTTTCACCTGATCAATCATCGGTCGGGTCTGCCGTTTATGCTACCCGATCGGCCGGATGCTTTTTCCGATACATCGATACCATCGTCGGCTATTGCTACGGAGCTTTTGCAAAACTACACTCAGCAGGATTTTTACGCCGACTTACGTAACGTTAGGCTCGATAACGCGCCAGGCTATACGTTCCGGTACTCGAATGCGGGGGCTCAGTTACTTGGTTACATTCTGGAACGTGTGTACAAAACGCCGTTCGAGGATTTGGTACAACAGAAACTAACGCAGGCGCTAGACATGAATCAGACAAAAATTACCCTGTCGACTTCGGAGCAGGCGCGGTTTGCACCAGGCTATAACTGTAATGGTATTCAGATGCCGCCGATTCCGGATCAGCTTCAGGGGGCTGCGGCTCTGAAATCAACCGTAACGGATATGCTGAAATACGTCCAGTGGAACGTAGCGGAACAGGCCGAAGCCGCTAGACTGGCTCACCGATCAACCTGGGGCGACTCAAATCGATATTCGGCGGGGCTGAACTGGCAGATGCTGAACGTAGCGGGCTACCGAGCCATCTGGCAGGACGGTAATATTCCCGGTTTCAGCAGCCTCTGTGTCAACTATCCCGAACTCAACATGGGCATCGTGATTCTGTCCAATGAATGCGACCGTTCGACCGCTTCCCGCGTGGCAACTCTGGCGAATCAGATCGCGAAAACTCTCGACGAGCGCGCCGTTACGTTGCCCAACTAAGCTTATCTTTTTACCAGCGGATTCGTCTGTCCGCAAGTGAACGCGCTACGTCCGGTTTCGGACGTAGCGCGTTCTTTTCTCCCCTGTAATCAATTGTATATCAATAATTTATAAGCAATGGTATAATATTTGAGCGGGTTAGCTATACCGAGTATATATTGCCATACAGCGCCCCTTAATCCATGCTCAACAGCTACCTCAAAACCGCTATACGAAATCTCTGGAAACACAAGCTGTTTTCGTTTATCAACGTATTTGGTCTGGCGTCGGGTATGCTGGTATGCTCACTGGTCATAATTGGTATAAAAGGCACTTTCGAGTATGATTCATTTCATCCATACCCCAACCGCACGTATCGTATCCTGACCGACGTGATAGCTCGTGATAACGATGTTCAACGTTTTGCAACGTCGCCATTACCGTTAGCCAACGCGTTGAAAACGCAATATTCATTCGTGGAACAGGCAACGCGGGTGATACGAACCTACGGCGAAGCCAAGGCAAACGGGAAACAGTTGCCGGTTGTATCAAGCACGGTTGATCCCGATTTTTTTCGGCTTTTCGGCTTTCGTCTGACCAAAGGCCAACCCGCCATTGCCCCGCACACGGTAGTACTGACCCAGAAGACCGCCGAACGCTTTTTCGGCACAGCCAATCCGATTGGCAAACGTATTGAGGAGTCGAAACTGGGGGCTTTAACCGTAGTTGGCCTTCTGGCCGAACCACCTGCCAAAACGCATCTGCGTTTCGATATGCTGGTAGCGATGGCAACCGCATCGGGTAGTTCTCAAATCAACTGGAAGCAGTATAGCCAGGGCTACACCTACGTAGTGCTGAAGCCGGGTACAACCGCCGAAACGCTGGGGAATGCGTTGTCGGCACTGGCGGAACGGGCCACCAAAGATGTTCGGTTCGCTCATGAAAAAGGCTACACGTTACGTAGCCAGTCGCTGGCGCAACTCGCACCTGCCCGCGAGGAACTACAAATGGGTACGCCTGAACCTACAATCGGTAAAATGATCGGCGAAATGAGTGTTGGACTCCTGACACTGCTGCTGGCGGTCTTCAACTACATCAACCTAACGCTGGCACGTTCGCTGAGCCGCGCCCGCGAGGTTGGTATTCGCAAAGTATCAGGTGCCCTGCGCTGGCAACTCATGGGTCAGTTCATGGCAGAATCCGTGATCCTGTCGTTGCTGGGGCTCAGTCTGGCCTATGGCATGCTTCAACTGGTAAAACCCATGCCGTTTGTGCAACAGTGGCTTATTGGGGGTATAGAATGGGAACAGGATATACGCGTGTGGGCCGTATTCGTTACGTTCAGTATTGTCACCGGGATTCTGGCTGGTTTGCTACCTGCCCGAATTTTATCGGGATTTGAACCCGCTCAAGTACTTCGGAGCCAGACCGGAGTTCGCGTATTTCGGGGTGTCACACTGCGGAAGTCGCTGATCGTCGCTCAATTTTCGCTCTCTCTATTTGCCATGATTGTGCTGTTTGGCCTGGAGCGGCAGCAGCATTACATGGGAACAACCGATTACGGTTTTCAGCGCGAAAACATTCTGACAATTCCGCTGAATGGCCTACCTGCCCATCGGTTGGCCGCCGACTTCAATCGGCTGGCGGGTGTAGAGAACGTAGCCGCTACCGCAGCGCTGTTTGGCGATCGTGGTGCTGATTTACGGATGGTTTATCGGCAAAAAACCGGCAGCGATTCGGCCACTGCGAATGTATTTGCAGCGGATGCGAATTTGCTACCGACGGTTGGTCTAACCTTGCTGGCAGGCCACAATATTCCGGCGTCGGTGTCTGATTCGGCGTCACGGCTGGTGCTCATCAACGAAGAAGCTGTACGAGCCTTTCATCTGGGCGAACCAGGTGTGGCTGTTGGCCAGACCCTGTGGCTGAACGACAGCACCGACGTGCAGATAGCGGGCGTAGTGAAAGACTTTCGGTTTGCTACGCTGGCCTGGAAAATTCAGCCACTTGTGCTACGTTATCAGCCTGCCGATTTCCGGTATCTGACGGTGAAAGTGGCCTCGACAAACCCCGAAGCAGTAAAAGCCGCTATGGCTGGTGTCTGGGAAAAGTTTAATCCCTACGAACCTTTTGCTGGCGTTTGGTACGACGATTTTCTTCACGACCGTCATAGCGCCAGCGACGATATTTCGTTTATGGGCCTTTTGCTCGGCCTCGCCCTCTCGATTGCCTGTCTGGGTCTACTGGGAATGGTTACGTACACCACGCAGCTACGTACCAAAGAAGTCGGTATCCGAAAGGTGATGGGCGCCCGTGTTGATCAGCTAATCTGGCTCCTGTCGTGGGATTTTTTGAAACTGTTGCTCATTGCTGGTGCTATTGCCTCGCCACTGGGTTATCTGGCTACGAGTTTCTTTCTGATGACGTTTGCGTATCACATTACGGTGGGTATCGGCATGTTGAGCCTTTGTTTTGGCACTATGCTGCTGCTGGGCGGGCTAACCATAGGCTGGCGAACGTACCGAACGGCTTTAACTAACCCAACCGATAGCCTGCGATCAGAATAATAGATTCCACGACTCAACTGCTATCTCAGCTCCATCTCCGCAAATTATAACCGTTAACCACTATGTCATACATCGCCATCCCCATTTCCTCGATGCCCGGAAAACAGGACATCGAAATCGACGTAACCATCAATGGTCAGAAACAGGCATTGCATTACCGCGTAGAGCTGTTCTATTGGGGCGATTGCCATGTACCAACGTTCGATCGGGTGGAATGCATCCGACAGATGCTCGCCGGTTACGATCAGGACTGGACACTTTATTACATCGGTTCGCCAACCGATGATTTTGTCCCCATTACGTTTGTCAAGAAAGAAGACCTTGCCAAACAACGAACGTTGCTAATGAGCCGATAGCTCCCTCCAATTTCTTGTAGTTCCTTTCTCTTTCACCGCAAAGAACGTAGCGAATGCTCCATTCTTTGCGGTTATTTTTTTCTCTTCTCCCTAAACCTGTTTAAACTTCCTAAAATAGACGTCATACAGATGGGTATTTGTCATTCCGACCGTAGGGAGGAATCTCAATTTTCCAATAGACGAGCTTGAGATTCCTCCCTACGGTCGGAATGACAAAACCAGACCAAATTTTTGTCCCGAGAGAAAAGTTTAGACAGGTTTCCAAAAACAATCAACAGGTTTTAACGGCTACGATTCTTTCACACTGTCCGTAATAATTCTATACGCTATATATAAGAAAATTATATATTTGCTTTTCATAATAAGAAATCTATTTCCTGACTAGAAACGTGTAATAAATCAATAGGCTATGTTTCGGAATCACATTAAAATATCCCTGCGCAATCTCTGGCGTAATCGTAAGGTAAGCGCGATCAGTATTATCGGGTTGTCTGTTGGTTTGGCCTGCGGTCTTGTCATTTTTCTGTTAGTAACCTACTTGTTCAGTTTTGACCGCTACCATACGAAGGCCGACCGGACGTACTGGATCGTTACCGATATCCGACAGGACAACGTAATTCCTACTGATGCCACGCCCCGGCCACTGGGCGATATACTACGTCGCAATTTTCCTTTTGTTGAACATGTCGTTCGGCTTGAGAATATGTTCGGACGAGTCATGAGCGTACCGGATGGCAAAGGAGGCTATGCAAAGAAGTTTGAGGAATCGCGTAATCTGTGCTTTACCGAACCGCAATTCTTTGATGTGTTCGACACCGAATGGATCAGTGGCAATCCGAAAACGGCGCTGGTCGCTCCAAACACCGTCGTTCTTTCGGAGCGGTACGCCGAGAAGTATTTCGGCTCGGATAATCCCGTCGGCAAAACGTTACGCTTTGATAACCAGACGGATTTAACCGTAACGGGACTGGTGAAAGATTTACCCTCGAATACCAAACTGCGTTACGATGTTTTTATCTCCTATGCAACCATTCCCGCGCTGCTGGGTAATCAGGGAAAGCAGGCCATGCAAAATTGGGAGGGCGTTTCAACGTTATGCTTTGCCACCCTGCGTCAGGGCGTATCCGTTGATCGGCTGGTCAGTTCCCTCAACACAATTCGGCAGAAATATTTAACGACTCAGGAAGCCAGAAAACTTACTTTTCACGCCCTTACCCTCGACAATCTGAACCACAATCCGCAATACGGTGGTCGGGCGCCACGGCCGATTCTGTACGCCTTGATTGTGGTGGGTCTGTTTCTGGTTATGGCGGCCTGTATAAACTTCATCTATCTGGCGACTGCATATGCCCTGAAACGGTCGAAAGAAGTGGGTGTCAGAAAAGTTGTTGGGAGTTCGCGCGGACAGTTGATTCGCCAGTTTATGACAGAAACGGCACTTGTTACGTTTGCTGCGGTTTTTCTGTCACTGCTATTGGCGCAGCTGGCGTTGCCTTTGCTGAATCAGGCGCTGGCTGTGCTCCATGCAGATCTATCCATCCTCAATGTATTCAAGCCTAATGCCTTGCTGTGGTTCGTCGGATTGATTGCGGGCGTCGTTTTACTAGCCGGGTTTTATCCATCGCTGGTGATGGCACGCTTCAATCCCGTAGCGGCTCTGCGGGCGGGCTATGGTCAATTAACCGCTAAACAGGTAGGCAGCGTATCAGTACGTCGTGGATTGGTAGTCATTCAGTTTTTCATTACCCAGTTGTTCATTATTGGGGTTATTGTGATGATGGCTCAGGTACGGCACATGCAAAAAACCAACCTGGGTTTTCAGAAAGAAGCGATTCTGATGATTCCTGTGCCAGCGAATAATTCGTTGAAACAGGACGTAGTACGCAATCAATTACAACAAATAGCAGGCGTCGAGCAGGTTGCTCTTTGTGCCGAACCGCCCGCTTCGCACCGGCGTATTCCGGTTCCTTTCAGGTATGATACGCATACAGAAACCGAGAAATTTCCGACTGCGGTAAAAGTTGGCGACAAAAATTACGTATCGCTATTCGGTATAAAACTGGTAGCCGGTCGGAATTTTCTCAACAACGACACTACCAATAGTGAAGCCCTCGTCAACGTAACGATGGTGAAGCAACTGGGGCTTCGCGCTCCGACCGATGTACTGGGCAAACAACTCAACATTTGGGGTGGTACCAAAACGATTGTTGGTGTAGTCAATGATTTTCACATTAGTGAATTGCGCGAAGCGATTCCCCCAACCACCATACTGAATTATTATTCTGAGAACCACATGGCCGCGCTGAAACTTAACCCGGCGAACCTGACGGCAACCGTAAAATCAGTTGAAACGAATTGGAACGCACTCTTTCCAGAGCACGTCTTCAAAGCCGACTTTGTGGATGATCTGCTAAATCAATTCTACCTGACTGAACGAATTTTACTGGGTCTGGCGGAAGTTTTTTCACTGATCGCCATTCTGATCGGTTGCCTGGGGCTCTACGGACTGGTCGCGTTTATTGCCGAAGCGAAAACCAAGGAAATTGGTGTTCGGAAAATCCTCGGCGCGAGTGTAAACGAGCTTATGTGGTTGTTTGGCCGGGAATTCAGTCGGCTGCTGGTTATTGGCTTTTTATTGGCTGCCCCCGTTGGCTGGTTTCTGATGAATGGCTGGCTGCGCGGCTACGTCTATCACATTTCGTTTGGCTGGTGGGTATTTGCCGTTACGTTGCTGACTACCGTAGCGATCACCCTCCTGACCGTTGGCTACGAATCCATGAAAGCCGCCCTGATGAATCCGGCTAAAGCGCTCAAAACTGAATAATGGTGAGTTGCTGAACACTTCCTGACCTAAAGCTTCTCCTATACCCTGCTCGTTACGTTGAAAACTCCGTTATGAAAACTGTCCTGATTCATGGGTGCGTTTTGCTTTGCCTGCTTGCGCAACAGGCATGGGCTCAGTCTGGGCTGAGGGGCGATTACTACGTCGGAACGAATTTTGAACAGAAAGCCTTCTCCCGAATTGACCCGGCGATTAATTTCAACTGGGACAGACGTAGTCCGGGGGAAGGGCTTTCTCGCTCCTATTATTCGATACGCTGGACGGGTAAGCTGCTGGCTCCCGCTACGGGAGAGTACACATTTTTCGCTAAAGTGAATGACGGTATCCGGGTCTGGGTTGGCAACAAAAGGGTACTGGATTCCTGGCAACTGAATTCATACAAGCACTATACCGGCAGCGTCGTACTGAAAGAAGGACACTATTACGACTTACGTGTCGATTACTTTAATGCCATCGAGTGGGGAGAAATTATCCTATTCTGGAAACAGCCCCTGAAAAAGCAATCCGCCTGGAATCCGTTCGCAGATAGTGGCGAGCCAATTACAGATGAGTTTTTTTTTCAGAAAGCTCCGCCAAGTAACGTAGCGTTAAAACCAGTCAAAATACCCGTTACTAAACTGCCGGTAGTTGCTACTGTTCCAGCGACTCCTAAACCTGCCCTCCCCCAAAAACCGAAACTCGCCAAAACGAAACCAATCATTAAGCCAGCGCTCCCGAAAAAAATGCCGGTTACCGATACGTTAGCGGCAACCTTCACGCCCATCCATGAACGTAGCGCCGAACCAGAACCGGCGCTTTCTTCCGGCACTACGTTCATTTTACACAACGTTCAGTTCGAGCAAAGCAGTTACGTATTGCTGTCCGAAGCATCGACAGAATTGACTAAACTGGTTCAGGCGATGAAAGCAAATCCGCAGTGGTACGTTCATATTACCGGTCACACGGATAACGTCGGCGATCCCCGGCTGAACCTGACTTTATCGGAGCACCGCGCGCGGGTCGTTGCTACGTTCCTGAAAAGACAGGGGATACTCGATGAACGTATTACGACGGAGGGTTTTGGTGGTAACCGTCCAATTGCTAATAACAAAACCGAAGGCGAACGTAGCAAAAACCGTCGGGTCGAGATAACTATCCGCTAATTGCTCCCGCGAGCTTTTCTGTCCATCCCTGAACGCGCTACGTCCATTACCGGACAAATCATTCCACCAGCTTCCCAACTTAAAGCCTTAACCTTCAAACCTTTATAATCATTGGCATAATACTTGAACCGTTCATCATGGAAAACAACAACCCACATGCAACCTTCCTAACCCGGGTTGCATCTTTAGAACATAAACCAAATGAACCACATGAAACGGAATCAATTCTTCCTGACTTTATTGGGCGTAGCCACCTTTTCGCTGACAGCTTTTGCCAACAAGCCGAACGACGACAACAAACCGTATCTGGTCAAAACCTTCTCGGGAAACATCAATGCCGTGCGGGCCGAAACATCGGGCGGTAGCCTGAGCATTGAAGGTGGTACCGACATGAACGCCAAAGTGGAGATGTACGTACGGGGCAACAACGGAAACGGTAATCTCGACAAAGAAGAAATCGAAGAACGTCTCAAAGATTACGACATTTCCATCGCCCAGGAAGGCAGTACTATCGTGGCTACGGCCAAACGCCGGAACAACGACCGCGACAATTGGAAACGCTCGCTAAGCATTGCCTTCAAATTCTACACCCCTCGCAAAGTGACCACTGATCTGCGTACGTCGGGCGGTAGTATTCATCTGGCGTCGCTGACAGGCGAACAAAAATTCCGTACGAGTGGCGGCAGTCTGCACGTGAGCGACATTCAGGGTAATATCAATGGACAGACGTCGGGTGGTAGCATTCATCTTGACCGTTGCCAGGCTGGAGCTTCCGGAGAGCTTGACCTGCAAACGTCGGGTGGTTCGATTGAAGCCAAATCGTCGTCGGGTAAAATGCGGCTGCACACGTCGGGCGGCTCAATCCGGTTGGCGGATTTGAAGGGCAATGTCGACGCACAAACCAGTGGTGGCAGCGTTCACGGCGAAGATATTGCCGGCGACATTAAAGCCGGTACGTCGGGCGGCTCAATTCGGCTGGCCAACGTAGCGGGTAGCATTGATGCCAGCACCAGCGCCGGTGGTATCGACCTGAGTCTGACACAACTCGGGCAGTACGTTCGGCTGAGCACCAGTGCCGGAAGCATCAACGTAAAAATGCCGCTCGACAAAGGGCTGACGCTGAACCTGAGCGGCAACCGCATCAAAATTCCGCTCAACAATTTTAGCGGTAGCACCGACAAGGACCGTATCAAAGGCACGTTGAACGGCGGTGGAATTCCTGTTACGCTCTCGGCCAGCAGCGGCAGCGTAAATGTGAATCAATAGCCTATTCGCGTTAACGAACAGGTCTTGATCGCATCGTATTTATTCTGAATACATTCACTACTTGATAATAGCGTAATTTTGAGGCCCGCCTGAACACTTGGCGGGCCTCTCTATTTATGAAGAATTCATTTTTTAATCGCCGACTTCTGATCAACGTCGTTCTAACGCTGATTGGTTGTTCGCTGCTCCTGTATTGCATTAAAGTGGCGATTGCCGCTCATTTACCTTTTTTGGTAGCCACGATACTAGCCACAGCACTGGGATTTCTGGAACCACGCAAAGGCTGGTTTCTGGCCATAGTACAGGCCACTACGATCTGGATCGTCTATACGTTTTTTCTCGACCATCC
Source organism: Spirosoma sp. (assembly GCF_048594605.1). Taxonomy (GTDB): domain Bacteria; phylum Bacteroidota; class Bacteroidia; order Cytophagales; family Spirosomataceae; genus Spirosoma. The sequence goes on along the minus strand of NZ_JBMDWV010000134.1, from coordinate 7,036 downwards.
AACAAATAATGTCGATGGTGAGCTGGAGAATTTCAGCCTCTACGGTTCCATGATTTTAACCTTTGTGGGCAGTTTTGTAGGTGGCGGTTTAAAGCGTCTTCTGGATCGGAGTGAGTCAGGTCACAGAAACCCATAGTAGAGTAATTCTGTTATATTTGGTAAAAAAGCGACTTATGGATTCTCTTGTTTTTCATATTGATGCGGATAAAGCTGGCACTAACCTTGTCGAGAGTATAAAAGCCTATTTCGGCAATCGCCGGATTCAGGTTATCGTTAAACCCGAGGAAACGGCCGCCGATGTGATTGCCCGCAATGAAGCCGCCGACCACGACTATGCGCTTCCTTACGACGACATTGCACGTATTGCCGATGCGCTAGAGCGCAATGAACCGATTGACGTTACGGCTGAAGTCAAGAAATTTGTGGCTACTAAATGAGAACAACGCGCATCCAGCCTGAAGCGCTTGAACATCTGTCAGAATGGGCGGCTTTTGAGCCAAAAACACTGAAACGTATTTTCCGAATCCTTGAAGAATGTTGCCGAACACCTTTTGAGGGCATTGGTAAACCGGAACCACTCAAGGCCAACAAAGCAGGGCTATGGTCACGCCGGATTACTGACGAACACCGATTGCTATATGAAGTAACCGATACGGATATTATTGTTCACGCGCTCCGAGGGCACTATGATGATTAGATTGGTTTTGATAGGTTGTAAGCGACAAGTCTAATCAGCGATAGCCTTCCGTTCGCTACGTTCAAGACATTGTATTTCTTATCTTTACGTAGTAAACTCATTCCGCTACGTATCATGGACAGCTACATACGTAACGCCAACCGGCTAACCATTTTTCTGTACGTTGTTTTACTTCTTATCTCTGCAGCCGGAGCCATCTGGCTGCCTGATTCGGTAGCGATTCACTACAAGCTGGGCGGAAAACCTGATCGGTGGGGAAGTCCCGCTTCGTTGCTGGTTCTCCCGTTTATTGTTTTTTTCCTTCTCGGAATCATCTGGGCTACCGACAAAGCTCATCCCGATTTCATGAACTTTCCCGGTCCGCGAACACCCGGTAACGTAGCCAGACAGCTAAGAAATACTCATCTGATGAGTGCTACGGTACGTCCCTTTCTGACGCTGTTCTTTGTCGTTATTCAGGGGCAATCCATCTGGGCGAAATTCTATAACCAGGATCGGCTGATTGGCTGGTCAATACCGGTTATGCTTGTGCTGCTGTTTTTGCTCATCGGCTTTTTCGTCAGACGCTCTTACCAGCTGGTTCCACGCCAGTAACGTCGGTTTCTTCGTATCTTTGAGTTATGTTTCGCCTGACTCAAAAACCGCCGTTTGCCAATCTACTGCCTTCGTTCGAGGGAGATCTGTATTTCGATGAATCGCCTGAACACACCGCCCAGCGCATACTTTATGCTACGGATGCATCGGTCTATCAGGAAATGCCTATCGCCGTAGCGCTGCCCAAATCCGTTGCCGACATCAAGCGGCTGTTACGTTTCGCGCAGCAACACGGATTAGGGTTGATTCCACGAGCCGCCGGTACGTCGCTGGCCGGTCAGGTGGTTGGCAGCGGCATAGTCGTTGATATTTCGAAATACTTCGGGCAGATTCTGGACATCAACGTTGAGGAACATTGGGTACGCGTTCAGCCGGGCGTCATCCGCGACGACCTGAACGCGTTTCTGAAACCACACGGTTTGCTGTTCGGTCCTGAAACCTCAACGGCCAGTCGGGCGATGATTGGCGGTATGATCGGCAATAATTCCTGCGGACTGCATTCCATCGTCTGGGGTACGACCCGCGATCATCTTCTGGAAGTAAAAACCATTCTGAGCGATGGTGCCGAAGTGACGTTCGGACCACTCACACAAGAGCAATTCGAGGCCAAATGCCGGGGTGAGAACGTAGTGAGTCCACTGGAACAACGTCTCTACGTTCAATTCCGTGAGTGGCTCTCCAATCCTGAAATTCAGCAAAATATCCGCGAAGGTTATCCCAAACCTACCGTTAAGCGACGTAACACAGGCTATGCGCTGGATGCGTTGGCGGGATTTTTTGACTGGCGTGGGGCAGAGGGCATGGGGCAGAGGGATGAACCGGATGGAAACCCTATGCCATTCAACTTCGCACACCTCATTGCGGGTTCGGAAGGAACGCTTTGTTTCATTACGGAAGCGAAACTGAATCTGCTGCCATTGCCGCCGAAAGAAACAGCGCTGGTTTGCGCGCATTTTTCGACCATCCGGCAATCGCTCGAAGCCAATCTGGTGGCGTTGGCGCACAACTGTTCGGCCTCAGAGCTGGTGGATGATTACATTCTGCAACTGACCAAAACCAACATCGAGCAGCTAAAAAACCGGACATTCGTTGAGGGCGATCCGAAAGCGATTCTGATGGTTGAGTTTTTCGATGAGACGGCAGAGGGCGTTGGGCGAAGGGCGGAGGGGTTTGTTGAGGAGTTGAAGAGAAAAGGCTTAGGGTACGCGTATCCGATTCTGTTTGACGAAGACACGAAAAAACCTTGGGCGCTACGTAAGGCGGGCCTGAGCATCATGTACAATATTCCCGGCGACGAAAAACCGGCGAATGTGATTGAAGATACGGCTGTCGACGTACACGATCTGCCCGATTATATCGATGAACTGGACAAAATGGCCTGGGATAACCACGGCCTCAAACTGGAATATTCCGCCCATGCCGGAGCGGGCGAAATTCACGTACTGCCGCTGATCAACCTGAAATCGTCGGAGGGGCGTAGCAAATTCCGGAATCTGCTGATGGATACGGCGCAACTGGTCAAAAAATACGGCGGTGCGCTATCCGGTGAACATGGCGACGGGCGGCTACGGGGCGAATGCATCGCGTTTATGCTCGGGCCTGAAAATTACCAGCTTTGCAAGGACGTCAAAGCGCTTTGGGACCCGCACAACACATTCAATCCCGGCAAAGTCGTTGATACGCCACCGATGAACGAGTCACTACGTTCGGAGGCCGACGTAGCGATTCCGCAACCCAAAACCGTTTTTGATTTCTCGAAAGACGGTGGTTTGCTCGAACTGGCCGAAAAATGCTCCGGCTCGGGCGACTGTCGAAAAACCGAGATTTCGGGCGGAACGATGTGCCCGAGCTACATGGCTACCCGGCGCGAACGCGACACGACACGCGCACGGGCCAACATACTACGTCATTTCTACAGCAATCAGTCAGCACCGTCTGAACATGACTATGAGGCTGTTAAGGACGTACTGGACTTGTGTCTATCCTGCAAAGCCTGCAAAGCTGAATGCCCATCGAGCGTCGATATGGCCAAAATGAAAGCCGAGTTTACCCAGCAACGCTACCGCGAAAAAGGTGTTCCATTACGGGCAAAACTGGTTGGCAACTTTACTAAATTAATGTCGCTGGCAAGTATTGCTCCCTGGGCGTACAACGGTATTTATGGCTCTTCGGCACTACGTCAGCTAGCGAACCGAACGGTAGGCTTTCACCCCAAACGTAGTATGCCGGAGTTGGCAGGTACTACGTTGAGACAGTGGTTTAAGACGTATCGTTCACAAGTTTCGTCTTCGTCCACGCCGTCCGTTCTCCTGTTCTGCGATGAGTTTACGAATTACAACGACGTAGCAGTGGGTCAGAAAGCAGTTCAGTTACTGGACCGGCTCGGCTACGTAGTGACGATGCCGAAACACGTCGAAAGCGGCCGGACGTATCTATCGAAAGGGCTGGTCGATGAGGCAAAGAAGCTCGCGATACGTAACGTTACGTTGCTGAAAGACCTCGTCACCGACGACACACCGCTGGTTGGTCTGGAGCCGTCGGCCATTCTGACGTTCCGCGACGAATACCCGGATCTGGTTCCGGCCGAGCTAAAAGCTGATGCGCTACGTATCGCCAAAAACGTATTTCTGTTTGAAGAGTGGCTCGCCCGCGAAGCCGATGCCGGGCGTATCGACCGGAGTTTATTCACGACAGAAGCGCAATTGGTAAAAGTCCACGGACATTGTCATCAGAAAGCGCTCTCGTCAATGATTCCGGTCAAGAAAATCCTATCGTTGCCAACGCATTATACCGTACAGCTTATTCCGTCGGGGTGCTGCGGCATGGCAGGTTCGTTTGGCTACGAAGAAGAGCATTACGACCTCTCGATGCAGATTGGGGAATTGGTATTGTTTCCGGCGGTACGTAACGCCGAAGACGCCATTATTTCGGCCGCCGGAACGAGTTGCCGCCATCAGATCAAAGATGGAACAGGCCGAAAAGCGCAACACCCCGCCGAGATTCTGTTCGATGCTTTAGTTTGAATTTCCTCCAGACAGGATTTGTGGGATAAACAGGGTTTGTTGTTACGCTTCAATCCCGTTTATCCCGCAAATCCTGTCGGAAAAACCTTTTCGTCTGTCGGTGGTTTTCCTTATACCTTAAACAAGTACAACGATCATGGAAAACAACGCAAATCTTTCCGATGGAGCCAGACAGGCCGACAACGTCTCCAGCGAACATGCCGAAACGATGTTCGGTGCCGACCAGGCCGAAACCAACATGGTGAAGTTGGTGGATGGCAAATTAGTTTCTACTGGCAATACCGAATCCGATGTTTCTGATGATATGCCCCGCATCCGCGTGGGTAGCGACGAAGAGCGGGCTCTGGATGGCGACCCTAAAAAGAAATACGAAAATTCTGAATCGGCTTTGCGGGCAGGTAACGAGTTTGCTCCGGAAGCCATGCCCAATGACCCGATTGCCGTAGGCGACATCACTGGTAATCCGGATGCGGGTTCTACCGTAAATACGGGGCTGCCTTCTGAGGATGAATCAGATGAGCAAACCGATAAAACTCCAACCAATACGTTTAGTGGCTGGAATATCATTGGCAGCGGTTATCCATCGTCCGACCATCCAGTCGGGGACCATCCAGTCCGGGACATGATTCCGCCAACGCCCGGTACGCCCGATCCAAACCAACCGATTCCGGGTGTTCCGGGCATACCTGAAACGCCACCAACGCCCCCTAATCCCGGTCCCGAGATTCCAGACTTGCCGAGTACGCCGAAACCCGAAACGCCTGAAATTCCAGACATGCCCGAAACGCCTAAGCCAGCCGTGCCGGATATCCAGAACCAAACCGTTACGTTCACATCAGGCGGACCAGGAATTATTCCTACAAATGGCCCAAAGCCCGATGGCGACGTAGCCCCAACGCGGTACGAAAATCTGGATGAGGCCGCGAAAGCGGAGCCGGGTTCAGAGGAAGGTATGGAAGCTCAGCCCAACACGGGTGATTCGGCCCGTCCGTATGACGTAAACGCCAAAGATACCGCTGAAAATCAGCCCGGCGAACGTCCTGAAGAAGCGCAGGAAATGGAACAGCAGCCCCGCGCATCGCTGGACGAAAGTAGCGTTAAAGCACAGGATATGATCTCAGGTCCCGACCGCTCGGACCAGAAGTCAACCGAAGGCCTCGACCGGAAATACAACGATCCCGAAGCGGCCCGCGAAATGGCAAGTTAACTGGACGAATAACAGAACGACATTACGTAACGCGGTTGAAACAGTAGCTTTTCTGTTTCAACCGCGTTACGTTTTTTCTATTTTTAGCCTAAAATTCTGAACTCCATGAAAAAACTGATTATTCCCTGCCTGTTGTTCGGTACGTTGGCATTCACATTTCCCCCAAAATGGACATCGCTGTTCGATGGAAAAACCATAAAAGGATGGCACAGCTATCATAAGGATGGCGTTGTTGGCTGGTACGTCGAAGATGGCGCTCTGACACCCGACGGTACGGGTGGCGACCTGGTGACTGATAAAGACTACGAAAACTTCGAGCTGGAATTTGAATTCAAAATTCCGAAAGGCAGCAACAGCGGTGTTGTTTACAAAATCATCGAAAGCCCAGACCTTAAATCAACGTATATGTCGGGTCCAGAATATCAGGTAATCGACGACAAAGGATACCTCGATGCGCAGGGCAATCCGTACAAACTGAAAGACACGCAAATGACCGGCGCTAATTATGATATGATACCACCTTCGGATTTTTCGATTGCGAAAGCTCCCGGTGAGTGGAACAAGGGACGTATCGTGGTCAATAAAAGCCACGTAGAACACTTCCTGAACGGCAAAAAAGTCGTTGATTATCAATACGGTTCCGACGAGTGGAAAGCGATGGTTGCCAAAAGCAAATTCGCGAACTGGCCTTATGCTACTCCTCACGCGAAAGGTAAAATAGCCTTGCAAAACCACAGTCCGAAAGAGCGCGTCTGGTACCGAAACATCCAGATTCGGGAATTATAAACAGCTTACTATTATAAGAAAAGCCGCAGGTAGATAGGTACCTGCGGCTTTTTTATTGCCCATGTTTTACGAATAACTATAAGGCTATCAACTAATTATTTCTGCTAAGAGGGTTTTCGCATTGAAGCTCGTCTACTATCCGCTTATAGTCAACATTAACTACAAGATTACAAAATTTTATACTTATTACTACAAAAAACAACTATATCAAATATTGATTTATCTATATTTTACCAACATTTATTTTGATAATTTATATAAATATAGAATATTCTTTCAAATCAATTTAATAAACCTCTAATTTAGCGTTAGAGCGCTCAACAATACAGTAGAATCTATCGCTACTACGTTGTCCTGGCTTCTCGAAAGTCTCCATCTACTCGTTTTCTTAACCATTAATTAACAATGAGAGAAATTTTTACGCGATGCTGTCTGGCCGCCCTTCTGCTGCTTAGCGTGGTCGGCTTTGCGCAAGACAAAACACTAAAAGGTCGTGTAACCTCCCGGTCGGATGGTTCTGGTCTGCCGGGAGCAAACGTTCTGATCAAAGGCACTGACCGTGGTAGCACAACAAACGCTAACGGTGAGTTTACAATTAGCACTCCTCCGAATGCCGTACTGATCGTTTCGTTCATCGGTTTCAAATCGACTGAAGTCCCAGTTGGCACAAAGTCGTTCATCGAGTTATCGCTGGAAGAAGATGCGTCGAATCTGACCGAGATTGTGGTG
>NZ_JBMDWV010000133.1:0-113976 GCF_048594605.1 Spirosoma sp. | reverse complement strand
GGCGATCCAGAACTGAATATTCTGCAAAGTATGTTCATGAACATCGCCACAGCCAAAGTGTCGACTTCGGCGCAGGAAGCCCGTGAGATGAATTACCTCCGCCCTACCGATCAGATCGTGCTGAACCGGAGCCGCTTACTCACCGAAGCCAAGCAAGCTGCGATTGATCTGGCCGAAAATGGCTATACGCAACCCAAACCCCGCACTGACATCAAGGTGCAGGGCAAAACGGGAATTGCGCTTTTCAAGGCGGGTATAACGGCCATGCGCATGGGCAACTACATTTCGGATCATGACGCAAAAATTGCCGACAAACTGGCTTACGTTATTTGCGGTGGCGATTTGAGCAGCCCGCAAAACGTATCGGAACAGTACCTGCTCGATCTGGAACGGGAAGCGTTTCTGTCGCTCACCGGCGAAAAGAAAACTCTGGAACGTATCCAGAGCCTGCTGACAGGGGGCAAAGCATTGCGGAATTAAGTCTGCTAGTGTCTGGCTATATGCATATAGCCAGACACGCTTTCTGCTCAAACCTCCTGCTACGAAAGATAGATCTTTGAATATATACACTGACCAAATAGAAAACTATATATTTTTTCTTGTATTTTTAGAGGTTACTCAGCATATACGTGATTATATAAATCGACTATATGAAAACCTCATTTCTGATTTTAATTAACCTGCTTTTGATAAGCACAGCTTTTGGTCAGAAAAAAACTGTAACCAAACTGTACTTCTATTGCGACCCTGCCACTGAGCTTTCAACGGTATCCAATTCTGGCAATCCTATTAAAATTAACAGATGCACTTTAGTAGAAACGACGCTGGATAGTTTAGGGCTTAAGATCTTCAAAAACAAAACGATTTATATCCCTCTCAAACCTGGTGAGACTTATTACTTTCGTCGTATCATCAGCAGTCATGCAGGATTGGCTACAGCTACGCTAAGTGCCTGTTCGGAAGAAGATTTTTGGCTGAACGGTTATTTTTCGGGCATGGGTACTTATCGTCATTATTCCTTAGACCGGGATACGGGGCTCAAACTTTTGGCTGAAGAGAAATAAGAAAACAGGCCTTTTCGTATCAGATCGATATATTGCTGCTTATATAACTTTTGAAGCACTCCCAACCTTCTTGCATTTATAGAAATCAATACAGTTGTGAAAAATCTATATTTGCTTTCACTCATTAGCTTGTGGGCTTGTCAAGAACCTGACTGCCAGAAAGGGGCTGATCAAACGACAGGGTTGGTTCTTCGTACCCTAGATAGAAGTTATTTGGCTTACGACCAGAAACAGGTGATCGCTCCTCACCCATTGATGGACGTAGTAATTTTGTAGTCGTAGCGAAACTGCCTTCTGACTATCAGATTGACTATGTGCGTAATCAATAAATTTACTCAAGATATATTTTTTATGTCCTTAAACCAACGGGTGGATAGCCACTTTCTGGTTTTAGTTTCTTTATATAAGATTCGTTATAAAAGAGTTTCTATAATGTAATTTTTTTGATTTTCAGCACATTAATTCTTCATAAGATAACACTGAACACCAAATAAGGAAGCGACGAACGTGTAAAGACAGGTTCCGACTGGTTAAAAAGCATCTGTAGTACCATCGATGTTTTTAGCCAGTTGTAGACGAATGACCTGAATTTTAGACTACCTTAAAAACCGAAAAACGATAGGTTATCCGCATTTTCAATACGATACGTCTTTAACCATTTTTTCAGTAGGTTGGCGTCGGAGAAAGCTTTGAGGTCAGATTTAAGCTGTTTGATCTCGCGCTTCATCTGAGCAATGTCGCTGTTAAGGCTGAATTCCAACGCCATCGGCGAACTGATCAGATAGACCGATTTACCCATCATTTCCGACAATTCGTTTTGTACTGTAGCAAGTTCGTTATCCAGCTCGTCGGTCTGTTGTTTCAGTATTTTGTTGTAATACCTAAGCTGTTCGTCGGCCAGGTTTTCGAGATGTGCCTTGTCGATACGTTCAAATTCGAGTTGCAGACGTAGCAAGGTCAATAAATCACTCTTCTCATAAGCCTCCGTTACGCGGTGCATGATTTCCGTTTTGCGCTGCTTTTCGGATTCTTCCGGTTCCCGATCCGGGTGAAACGTCTTCACCAGATCCATATACAACGTACGCACAGCCTTTGTGACGCTACGTTCCTCGGCTAGCTTTTTGGCTTCCAGCGCCTGCTGCTTTTCCGTTTTGGGCTTTCTGAATTTCCTATCGTCGGCCTGTCGCCGTTGTTCGGCTTCACGCTGCGCTATCTGCTCCTGAACGGAAGCGTTGATCTGTTGTGGATCACGAATATCTGCGTTGTCGTCGAAATGAACGCCGAACATAGTCTCCATCATTTCTTTCATCAGGTCGGCAGTTAGCTCATCCGATTCGGCACTGGTGTTGTCGAAACCATTCGCATCGTACTTGTCATAAATAACTTTCAGATCGGTTAATCCATGTGTATCGATCAGCTCAAAAGTCATTTCCTGAATCAGATGACTCAATTTTTCTTTTCAATTTTTGCTAGTTCACTACGCTCGTAAGCCCGGTCGAACACCCGTACCATATCGGCCCGAAGCTGTGCATGCTGTTCTACCAGTGGCCGGTAATCCGTCTGAATACGTAGCTGGATTTTCTGAGCTACGTTGCGCAGTTCGGCTAATTCGTCGGTTAGGGTTTCAATTTTCTGGATCAGTCGATTGAATTCTTTCTGCGATTTAGAGAGAACGGCTTTGTTTTTGGGCGTACTGATCTGGACAATATGCTGTTGGGGATGTCTGGACATTTGCCTCAGGTTGTCGTTGAAATCGTAAAGTTATTGCTATTATGCGGTACGTTCCCCGGAAGACTATGTTTGCTACGTTGCTTCACAAAATCAGCCACTTCGATTCGAACCATCGGCTATTGATTTCGCTCGCTGTTGCTGCGCTAACCTTTTTTATAGTTCCCTATTCGCGTTCAAGCCCTATCCATCTCACTATTGTCTGGATTTCGTTTGCTCTGAGCGTACTAATTCTGGCCTGGATAACCATTTTCGTTGCTCACCCCCGCGACCTGCCTACTCTCTCTCGGATGGAAGATTCGAGTCGATTGCTGATTTTGCTGGTTGTTGTAGCAGCGGCTATGGCCAGCATTGTTGCGGTGATCTATTTACTTGGATCAACAAATAAGCAGGACCCGAACCATCAGCTAAAGATTCTGGTAGCTGGACTGGCCGTTATAAGCTCCTGGTTTTTAGTGCACACCGTTTTTACGCTACGTTACGCACACTACTTCTATGGTGATGACCCTAAACAGAAAAAGCGTCCTGGCGGACTTGATTTCCCGAACGAGCCCGAACCGGATTACCTGGATTTTGCTTACTTTTCCTTTGTGATTGGCATGACCAGTCAGGTTTCCGACGTAACGATAGGGTCGAAATCGATACGCCGGATAGCGTTGATGCACGGAGTCCTCTCATTTGCATTCAACGCCATAATTGTTGCCCTCACAATCAGCGGGCTATCGAGCTTACTGTAAGCTTATCGACTGGTACTACGTCCTTTTTTCTTCGCTTTCTCCAGCTGTTCACGTTCATATTCTTCCCGCTGGTTTTTATCGGCGAGTAAATTCCGATAGAGGCCATTTAATACGTAAATATCATCGATCTCCTCAATTAGCTGATGCAGTTGTTCACGAACCTGATTAATATTCATTCCGATAAATTGGTTGTATTACGTCGTTACCCTGATAACAACGATTTGCGGGTTTTTGGTCAGTGAAAAAAGAAATAACCCAGTGCAATTCCGGCAACTACACCGACAAAATCAGCGAACAAACCGTACGGAATGGCGTAACGCGAATTGCGAATACCGACCGAACCGAAGTATAGCGCCACAATATAGAACGTAGTGTCGGCCGATCCCTGAAAGATGCACACCAGGCGCCCAACGAACGAATCTGGACCAAACTGTTTCATGGCGTCGATCATCAGGGCCCGCGCTCCGGCCCCGCTCAGCGGTTTCATCAGAGCTACGGGCAATGCATCGGTAAAATCGGTGTTCATACCCGTCTGCGCAAACAGGTATTTCAATCCGTCGACAAGGTAATCCATCGCACCGGCATTCCGGAACGCGCCAATCGCCACCAGCATTCCAACCAGATAGGGTATAATTTTTACGGTTGTCTCGAAGCCTCCTTTTGCCCCTTCGATGAACGTTTCGAAGATCGGTACGTTCCGACGTAGTGCGCCCAGCAGAAACGCCACGACAATGGTCAGCAGGATCAGATTGCCCGTTACTTTCGAGATAATCTCGATTTCCTCTTTCGACTTACCCGACAGATACCACAGCGCCAAACCAAGCAACGTAGTGATACCGCCAAGCCAGCCTAAAACGGTTGGATTAATCAGGTTGATACGTTGTTTGATGGCTACGGCAATTAAGGCTACTACGGTTGTTACGTAGGTTCCGATGACGCAGGGAATGAAAACATCCGACGGGTCTTTTGCGCCCAGAATCGCTCGCTGCGCCATAATACTAAGCGGAATAATCTGCAGGCCCGATGTGTGTAACACCAGAAACATAATCTGCGCGTTCGACGCCGACTCTTTGTTTGAATTAAGCTCCTGCAAACTGGCCATTGCCCGCAATCCGAACGGCGTAGCAGCATTGTCGAGGCCGAGCATATTCGCCGAAAAGTTCATAATCATCTGCCCATTGGCCGGATGATTTCTCGGTACTTCCGGAAACAGTTTATTGAAAAACGGACCAATAATACGGGCTATGAGGTTAATGGCTCCCGCTTTTTCACCCACGTTCAGCAGACCCAGAAAGAAAGTCATTACGCCTGCCAGCGGCAACGCGATGTCCATTACGGCAACTTTCGACGATTCGAAAAGCCCTTCAACAACAACTTTAAAAATTTCGGTATCACCCAGAAAAATCAGTTTGGCGAGCGCCACCAGAAACGCAATAACAAAAAAAGCAACCCAGATATAGTTTAGTGCCATAGTAAGGCGAACGTAACAAGTTTTCGTTTTATTTACGACATGATTACAAAAAAAGCTAGGTCACAGAGATGCACAAAGACGCACAAAGACACGCGGAGAAAGCTCTTTGTGTATCTCTGTGTTTTCTCCGTGTATCTCTGTGTCCCAATCCTTAAAGCACAATCGTCAGAAGCGGCCATGATCAAACAAGGGCTCGTCGACGTACAGAAAATAGACCCCAGTATTCTGGTTGAGCTGAAATACTCGACAACCGATAATTTTATTGGCAAAGATGTGTACGACGATCTGACGCGGGCGTATATGCAACCAATGGCCGCTAAAAAACTGGCAGCCGCCAGTAAGTATCTGCAGGCACACCACCCCAACCTTCGGCTGCTGGTGTACGATGCCGCCCGGCCGCAGGCCGCCCAATGGAAACTCTGGAACGCCCTGCCCAACATGTCGGAAAACGAGCGTCAGAAATACGTAGCAGACCCACGAAAAGGCTCCATTCATAGTTACGGTTGCGCAGTGGATTTAACCGTTGCGACAAAAGAGGGTAAACCACTCGACATGGGTACGAAGTACGATTACTTTGGCGAGTTGGCGTATCCATCACAGGAGGACCGACTGCTGAAAGCCGGTAAATTAACCCAACAGCAAATCGACAACCGGAAAATTTTACGAACCGCCATGCGGCAGGGTGGCTTCAGTCCAATTGAATTTGAGTGGTGGCATTTTAACGCCCTCTCCCGCGCCAAAGCGAAAATGGCCTTTCGAATTGTGGATTAATACGTATTTAGACAGTGAAATAGTAACAACGCATCCTGCTCAATTGCAGCAAATACTATGCGGTATTTAGTAAGCCTTACTGCTACCTTATTTCTTTTCTCAACCTGCACACTGGCTCAGTCCGATTCTATCCGTTTAGATGTCTCTACACTAAAAGGGTCAGTTGTTCAAAGCCGTTTCTATCAGGCAGAGTTTGGAATAACATATTTAACGCTGTCAAATGGCATTAAGATCGCGCTAAAGCCAATTGCTGGTGAGAAAGACAATACAGGAGACTCAGCGATTTATATCAAGGCGGAAAGTTTAAATCAGAAAAAGCAGTACACGCGTATTGATAACGTAAGTGCACGAATAGCTGGTCATCTAATTCGTAACACAGGGGTTGCCAATCTTAACCGAGAACAACTTAATCAATTCCTGAAAAAGAACAATACTCATTTTGAAGCGACGGGTAGTAGTGTGTCTCAGGGCATCAATATGCGTACTTATAACCGCCATGTTGAAGCGGCTTTGCAGCTGGTTTATACCTTTTACACGCAGCCCCTTTTAGATTCTTCAGCATTGCGCCGAGCCTTAGACGAACTAATTCGTATTTACCAACAACCACAGTCTGACGTATCGCTAAATCATATCCTATCCGATAGTTTGCGAAAGGTATTATACCGGGATGATTACGAACTTACGGCCAATGATTTGCTTCGTGTAAATCCAGTTCACGCGTTCCAGCTTTTCAAAGAGCGTTTTGCCAATAACGTTGACGTAACGTTCACAGTTGTTGGTACGTACTCATTAGATGCGATGATTCCTTTGCTGGAAAAATACATAGGTAGCCTCCCAACCACAAAGCGCCGATATCGCCAAAAGGAGGAGGATGAAGGAAGCTTCCCAAATCCTCGTCTGCAGAAAGTTATTTATCTTTCTAATTTAACCGAGGCAGTCGTTGATTTGGTATTTATCGGTAAATTCAGACAGGTAGACGCTGATCATACTGCGTTAATCAATGCTTACGTAAACCTCCTCAAGAAGAGACTCAACCGACAAGTCGGCCGTACAGCACTTGCTAACGAGCAATTTCTGGTTGCGAAACAGTCAGGTGGCTTATTAAACGGGACTCGAAATCGAAACCGACGCACAGGGGTTCATATACAAATTCATTGTTCGCCAGCTCGCATCAGCGCAGTTACCGACTTAGTACGTACCGAAATGAGCCGATTGTTTCACCAACCGATTCCAGAGGCTGATCTCGCCGAATTCAAGCAAATAACTCAAAAAAACAACGCTATTTTTCTTAACAATAGTTATAGCTGGAATTTACTACTCTGGAGTAGTAGCTTTAGACCTGACTGGCCCGTTAAAGTTTATAATTCGGTTGCGCAACGTCTGGAATATATTAATCCAGGAGCACTACAGAAAATAGCCCGGTGCTATGCTCGAACAAAAGATATAATCACATTGACATTCTTACCCGTCCCCCCAAACAAATGACAAACTTACCGCGGGTTCTAAACACCAGATTATCAATCAGCCTGACGTTGCCTAGATGAGCTGCCAGCTAGATCAAAACCAGACTTTCATATACTGCTGATTTAATTCGATTACGTTGGCGGATTCCAGTTCCTGAATCAGTTGGTGGAGCGATACTCTAAATAAATCCAGTAATAGCCGGTTACGCAAATTACCTGTGGTTATATAAACGAGTTTATAAGGTTGTCGCTTCACCAGATACGTATTCAGAAAATCAACATCTTTGGTGATAACAATTCGCTCTTCGCTCATACTACGTTCACAAATGTATTCATCCGCAATACGTGTGTTTGTGAGTAATGCCGAAGCATGTAGCGCATCATAACCTTTAGATTGCAACCACTCTGACAATAAATGAGGTAGTTGTTCGTCAACTAAAAATTTCATGCAGCTAGGGGAAGCGATCTAAAATGGGCCAGTTGAACTGCATAATCAAGACTGGCTTTAATATCTTCTGCTTCAAGACCTGGATAGTCAGCCAGGAGTTCATCCCAGGTAGCCCCGCCCGACAGCAATTCCAAAATTGTTGTAACCAGGAGCCTAGACCCACGAATTGTTGGCTTGCCGTGGCAAATAGCTGGATCTATAGTGATTCGAGATTGCATACTGCTTGACATTTTATCAAAATTAATCAAAACACCAGATTATCAATCAGCCTGACGTTGCCTAGATGAGCCGCCAGACAAATGGCAGTCTGACCTGGTGCAAGCACTTCACTGGCAGTCTGGAGCGTATCAGCGTTGACAATCTCGACATATTCCAATCGAAACGCGGGCTTATCGGCAAAGAAACCCGCCATAGCCGCTTTTACCTGTGCTACGTCGTACCCTTCAGCTAATAGCTCGCGGCCCAGAGTGAGCGCCTGAAACAACGTAGTGGCCTGTCTCCGCTCATCTGTCGTCAGGTTTCGGTTTCGTGACGACATGGCTAATCCGTCGTCCTCCCGTACGGTTGGGCAACGTATCAGTTCGACAGGAAAGCTCAGGTCTCGAATCAATCGACGTATCACGGCAACCTGTTGCAAATCTTTCTGCCCAAAGTAAGCTCGATCCGGTTGCACGATGTTGAACAGTTTAGCAACCACAATCCCGACGCCGTTGAAATGGCCCGGTCGAAATGCGCCTTCCATTACCGTTTCCAGTTCTCCAAAATTCAGACGTAGCGCAGGCGGTGCGGGGTACATTTCTTCTACAGAAGGAGCAAACAATACATCACAGCCAGCAGCTTCAAGTTTCCTGCTATCCTCTTCCAGTGTCCGGGGATATCGGGCCAGATCGTCTGGATTATTAAATTGAACCGGATTCACGAACACACTGCTCACTACAAGATCGTTCTCCTGCCGTGCTTTTTCGATGAGCGTAATGTGGCCTTCGTGCAGCGCACCCATCGTCGGAACAAGGCCGACTTTTTGGGTTGAGCGTAGTGAATTCAGATGCTGGCGAAGGCTCGTAACTGTGTCAAATCGATGCATACTACTTCATTTTTTTCTGGCTACAATGATACGCGCTGAGTATCTTTTTTCGGGCAAAATGTATTGAAATCTGAGAAAAATTTGCTTAATTTTGCAAGTTTTTTGGTTCAATCAGACAACACACGTTCCCTTACTTATGAGCAAATTACGAATCCTTTACGTAGCCAGCGAGATCAATCCTTTTTTAAAAACGTCTGATGTTGCTGACTTCGTCCGCAAGCTGCCACAGGCCATGCAGGAGCGGGGGATGGAAATCCGAATTCTGGTGCCGCGTTTTGGACTGATTAATGAACGCAAAAACCGGTTGCACGAAGTAGTAAGGTTATCGGGTATCAATATTGCCGTAGGCGACGATGAGAAGCCGCTGATTATCAAGGTAGCGTCGATTCCAACGGCGAAACTGCAGGTTTATTTCATTGATAATGAGGACTATTTTCAACGCAAGTACGTCTTTCATGACAAAGAAAACCGTTTTTACGCCGATAATGATGAACGGGCTATTTTCTTCTGCAAAGGGGTTTTAGAAACCGTTAAGAAGCTGGGATGGGCTCCCGATATCGTTCACTGCAACGACTGGATGACGGCTCTGATTCCATTGTACCTGAAAACGACTTACAAAAACGATCCTATGTTTAAGGATACAAAGTCGGTTTTCACCGTTTATAACAACTCATTCGAGCATCGTTTTGAGGGCGATATTATCGAAAAAGCTCGTATGATGGATATCGACGATGAAATGCTTACTGAGTTAAAAACAGCTGATTTTCAGGGATTCATCCGAATTGGTTCTGCGTATGCGGATGCCGTTGTTCGGGGCGACGAGGATTCGAGCGAAAGTCTCAACGCTATTTTGAACGATCTGCCTGAGCACAAATTTGAGGCAACGGAAGATGAGGACGTAACGGATCGCTATTATAATCTTTATACACAATTGGCCGGATAACGTAACGTTTACGTTAAGACGTTCATAAATCGACACAACAAAAAGCCGGAATGTCCGGCTTTTTGCGTTTACTTTACTTCGGAAAGCAGTACGTACAACCAATTATTAATCAGGATTATGTGTGGAATTGTAGCCTACGTTGGCCACCGGGAAGCGTGTCCACTAGTCATAAAAGGATTAAAACGGCTTGAATATCGGGGTTATGATAGTGCTGGCGTTGCCCTGATGAACGGGCAAGGTTTGAGCGTTTACAAAAAAAAAGGGAAAGTAGCGGCTTTAGAGCAGGAACTGGCAGATAAAGAAACTCATGCGACTATTGGCATGGGACACACGCGCTGGGCCACGCATGGCGAACCTAACGACGTAAACGCCCATCCTCATTACTCGTTTCACCGAAAGCTGGCCATCATTCATAACGGCATTATCGAAAATTATTCGGCCATCAAACAGACCCTTCTGAAAAAAGGGCACACGTTTACGAGCGAAACCGACACGGAAGTGCTGGGGCAATTTATTGAAGACATTTGGGAAAATCAGGCCGGGGCATCGGATGCGGGTACGTTAGAGGATGCCGTACGGCTGGCTCTACAGGAAGTTGTGGGAGCTTATGCGATTGTAATCATGAACGAAGCTGACCCAACGCAACTTATTGCCGCCCGGAAAGGCTCACCGCTGGTGATTGGTGTGGGGGAGAATGAGTTCTTCCTGGCCTCCGACGCTACGCCGATTGTGGAATATACCAAAGACGTCATCTACCTGAACGATTATGAAATTGCGGTGATTAAGGACGGTACGTTAAAAGTTGTTACGCTCGACAACACGACAACTACGCCTTACGTCCATAAGATTGAGCTGGAACTGGAAGCTATCGAAAAAGGTGGTTTCGACCATTTTATGCTCAAGGAAATCTTCGAACAGCCACGCTCCATTGCCGATTCGATGCGGGGCCGGGTTCAGGCCGATCCGGGTACGTTACAGCTCGGCGGTTTGCGCGATTACCTGGATAAGCTGGCTAAGTCGAAACGTATCGTGATTGTAGGTTGTGGTACGTCGTGGCACGCGGGTCTGGTGGCTGAATATGTTTTTGAGGAACTGGCTCGAATCCCGGTTGAGGTTGAGTACGCGTCGGAGTTCCGCTACCGGAACCCAATTATTAAAGAAGGCGATATTGTGATTGCCATCTCGCAATCGGGCGAAACAGCCGATACGTTGGCGGCTATTGAACTGGCGAAATCGAAAGGGGCTACCATTTTCGGGGTTTGTAACGTAGTTGGTTCATCCATTGCGCGGGCAAGCGACGCCGGTGCGTATACCCACGCAGGGCCAGAAATCGGCGTAGCCAGCACCAAAGCCTTTACTGCCCAGGTAACTGTATTGACACTTATGGCCTTGGCCGCTGCAAAACGGAAAGGCACGATTTCGGATTCGTTATTTCGGCAATTACTGGCCGAGATGGAGAGCATTCCGACGAAAGTTGAGAAGGTGTTACAAGCTGCCGATAAGATTAAGGAAATAGCTTACATCTTCACCTACGCCCGCAACTTCATCTATTTGGGTCGCGGTCTGAACTTTCCCGTTGCGCTCGAAGGGGCGCTTAAACTTAAAGAAATCAGTTACATACATGCCGAAGGGTATCCTGCTGCCGAAATGAAGCACGGGCCCATCGCGCTGATTGACGAAGATATGCCGGTAGTGGTGATTGCCACGAAAGACAGCTCGTACGAAAAAGTCGTTTCGAATATTCAGGAAGTGAAAGCCCGTAAAGGTCGGGTTATTGCCATCACAACCGAAGGCGATACACATTTGCCCGGCATGGTTGATTTTACTATTGAGATTCCAAAAGTGCATGACGTATTGATGCCATTGGTATCAGTTGTTCCTCTGCAATTGCTTGCATATGACATTGCCGTGATGCGCGGACGTAACGTCGATCAACCCAGGAATCTGGCGAAGTCAGTAACGGTAGAATAAGTAGCAAATAGCGAAAAGTGAAAGCGCGGTAAAGGCAACTTTATCGCGCTTTTTTACTACGTGTGTTACGCACCATCCTGCTCACCTAACCAGTCGACATCAACCTGATCGTCGGTTGGGTGATTGAAGACAATCTCCCGCAACCAAGCTAAAAACTGATCTTCCTTATCAAGCTGTAGATGACTTGACGGATCAACTGGTCCTTTCTGCATTCCGTCTGCCAGGTACGTTGCTATGGCAGACGGGCGAAAGAAATGACTATGGCATCCATCCGTTGCTTCCAGATCGATGACTGAACGGACTCACGATCTGATATTTCTCCCTCAATTTTTGAGATGCCAGGCACTTCCATTACGTAGTAGAGTAGTCCATAAGCCATTGACCTCATTTATAGAAACGTCAGCTGGCAAATTTTAAAACAACTACACAACACAGACTAATTATAAAACTCGATGGGCCTTATTCATTAGTAAACTGGATAATAAATCCTCCTTTGGGCGCAAAAGAATGTTGCCAAGTAGACGTAATTAGATAGGTTTCCGTTTTAAAGTTCATCAATGAATCCGCGCCTTCCGTAATTACTTTAAATTTAGAAAAACCCTTGGCATACTTAGCCAGATTTAACTTGACCGGTACTACGTTATTCGTACCATTTATACCCACAATGTAAGAAAGACGCCCCTTCTGGCGAGCGAGTATGATCTGTTTTCCTGGTTCAGCCACAATACTTTCCGTATTATCCCAACTGGCAGGCATGTCTTTCAATAACTGTCGAACCGCTACAGGCAGGGAATCAAACATTTCTTTTGAATCCGCAAAATGGATAATTCCCGACGTATAGACCATGGCCGTAGCCAGTTCATGAACCGCCGTGTTCAATCGGGGATATTTTCGGATGGTCAGGGCAAACGGAGTATAGTCAGTAGGGCCGGCTACATTTCTGGTAAAGGGTAACACCGTGTTCTGCTCGGCGGCCAGGTCAGGATATCTGGCTTCATAGAAATAATGCTCGGTTCCCAGAACTGCTTCGGCTGTCATGAAATTTGGCCAGGTTCGGTGCCAGCCTCTTGGTACAGTAGTGCCGTGAAGGTTGATCAGTAAATGCTCCCTGGCGGCATCTTCGAAAAGGGTAGGTAAGCAGGCCATCACCTCCTGCCGATCTGAGCACCAAAAATCGATTTTGACCCCTTTAACGCCCATAGCCGCCAATTCTTTAAATCGCTTTCTTCTTTTTTCTGCGTCGAAATACCCAGCCGAATAACCCCACACCATAGGTTTGACTCCCCTGGCAGCCGCTTTTGCGATAATACCCCCTTCTTTGTCGGCTTTCTCCCAACCGGCATCGAACAACGTATAGCCGAAACCCAATGAGTTGGCCAGATCCGTAAACTGGTTATACCTATCAGGAGAATGATCCTCGGGATGAGACCACCAGGACCAGGTGGCTTTGCCCCCTTCGATCCAGGACGTATCGTCCAGTTTAGAGGCAGGCGCTAAATCGGTAATCAGGCTTGACAGCAGGATGTCCCCGGCCTGGTCCCCAACGATGATCACCCGCCAGGGCATCGTCCAGGGAAGCGTGGATGTTGGATGATTGTTCTCGCTTAAGGGTAACGTATATTTTTCGTCCTTTTCAGCAAAGGCAATTTTATACAATCCGCCCCTGGAATCGGGTTGCAAATGACAACCTGTAAACGCGCCATCTGTTGCAGACTCGGCCAGTAACAACCAGCTCTTGCCATCATTTACCTGAAAAAGGGCAGGCATACACCATCCCACCGACGGATTACGAGGGTTGCTGATTGAATCGCCGGGATGTATGTTGAAGTAAAAATCTTCATAGCCCGGAGTGACCTTCCCCGCTTTATTATACGGCTGCAACCAGCCCCTGGCATTTTTTTCAATCTGAAATCCTGTGATCTCCTGTTTGATCACCCGTGGCTTATTCGTCTGATCCGGAAACCGGTAGCGGAACGCAACGCCTTCATTTCCGGTAACCAAATCTATAATCATCAGGGCTCCCGACTTATTTTTAAAGGTTATGCTCCTGCTTTCAAGAACATGGTTTATCGTCTTGACATTGCTTACCTTCAATTCGTAGTTCTCCCTTCTCATTTCAATAGGAGACACATTAACGAGAGACAGCCCAGACGTAAAATCCTGATCATCACAGACAAGGCCAAGCGGAGAATCGGCAATGATACGTTTATTGCCGCGTGTTACGTTGTAGTGTAGTTCTCCGTTTTTACTCAAAGACACGGTAATTTTATTGGCTCCAAGCTTTGAGCTTAGGCCCATTGATTGGCTTACTGCTTTAAAACTGCTGAAAAGAAAAATTGCGCCGATTAAAAAGGGAAGGGTTTTGTCAATCAATCCATTTCTCATACTACTAACTGGGGTTCTTCGGGCCGATGTGGAGCGGTCCATGTAAAACATAATTTTTAAGGTACGCATCTTCATTAGAGAGGGCGCTTTATAAAACGCTTTCGTTCATAGCGGCTTTTGGCTGATTCGCTTGCTTCTGAGCAAAGAGCCAGTCTAACAATCCTGGTGTCTTAATTACTTCCTCCCAAATGCTATGAGCGGCAAAGGGATATTCTGTATAGCGGGGAGCACCGCCCACTTTTTTCAACGCTCGAATCATGTCGCGGGAGCCACTGACGGGCACATTCCTGTCTTTGGCTCCATGAAATGCCCAAACCGAAACGGATTTCATCCGTTGAGCCTGACGGGGATTCCCTTCCCCGCAGACAGGAATAGCAGCTGCGAACAACTCAGGGTGTTGTCCAATAAGATACCAGGAGCCATAACCACCACGAGATACGCCCGTTATATAACGCCTTTTTGGATCGATGGGAAATGCTTTGTCCAGAGCAAGAATAGCCTCAGTCGCTAAGGGGGCGATGGAAGGCGTGTTCGCTACCCCGCCCCAGCCTGAGTGGGGTGGGCATCGGGGCACCAGCACAAAAGCAGGATATTTTCGTCTGTTTTCATCAGTGGCCAACCATTTCGCCATTGGACAGGCGTCAATCTGTCGGGTGTTGTCTGACCAGCAGCTATAGGGCAGTCCAACGACGAGTGGGTAACGCTTTTCGGGATCGTACGGAAAGGGTTTCAGGAGTCGATACAATAAAGTATCACCCTGAGTGCCAATAAATCGCCCTTCGTCAAATGGCTGGGCCAACGTAGCTTCCCGAACTGAAATATGGGTCTGGTGGTAGCTTTCTCCTATAAGCTGGATAGCTACCACAAAGACACAAATCGTGAGAATAGCCAGAGTTCCCCTGGCGATAACCCATCGGTTAAGGGAAGGCGACACGGCTTCGCGACTATCAGCTCGACGAAGTTCATCAACAAAATTGAACAGAAGAAGGATAGGAACGATTTTTTCAAATAGCGATAGCCACTGCCGGATCAAATCCAGTTTAGCGTTCGGTGGATAAGGGGGTGCGTCCACAAACCAAATCACGCTCACCAGTTGAGCCAGATAAAGTAGCGCTACGACAAAACCGGTACGTTTCAGCCAGGGCTTATGGCTAGCTTTAGAAAAACAAAGACTAAGTGCATAAGTCAGATAGGTGATAATACCAAGAAACAGCACTACTTGCGGGTATTGGCCAAGAAGCGGATACAGCCTTGCCAGCACCAGGTAAAGCAGCGTAGCAACGGTGATGCAAGAAGCCACTAATCCTGTCCAAAAGGTAGCCTGATAGTTCCGAGAACGATAATACATCAACAGCAGGATAGCCGTAGTCAGAGCGATGAAGTTGGTCGCTAAAAACCAGCCAGGAAATGACGCCAGTGCATACAGATCAATGCCAAGCCGAAAATGGAGCCAGCTTTGGAATAAGCCAGCTATCAGAGTTAGCCCTAAGCTAATGCAAAGATTTTGGTAGAACTCTTTCGTCATAAAGTCATTAGCCGAACATAATCCGGGATGGGAATTAAAGACTTGCCAGAGTGAGATTTACTAGTCTAAGAATTAGCTAAAATGCCTGCGCAGTTGCCGCGTCCGTTGTGTTTAATGTACCGGGTTTTATCCTAAATCCCGAACACGTTCAGCGGATGAAAGCTTTTTATCCCTACCAACCCGACAACTTCTTTGAGTTGCTCCGAAATATTCATTATTGATGAGCCGACCTAAACCGTCCAGAAAAACGGCATTGTCAATAGAAAAATAAAATAGCCGCGCCCCTTATTTTACAGCACCGGCTGCCGGATAGGAATCGACGGGCTGTATTAGGGTAAAAACAGTTGGGCACGTAACAGGATAACTGGAAAGTAAAAATCTCCAAATCACTTCACAGATTCCTGTTTTTCATGAAATTTCAGGCAACCGCTGACCAAAGATGGGGCTATTTACGGCAAGGCAAACGCTACGTACCGATCACCCGACTTCGTTTTGAGTTTGCCACCTCCGCAGGCAATCACTACGTATTGTTTACCGTTGACGGCGTAAGTACTCGGGGAAGCATAACCAGCTGCAGGCAGTTTAGCCCGCCAGAGCTCACGGCCCGTTTTGCGGTCGAAAGCACGTATCAGTTCGTCGCGCGAGGAGGCAATGAAGAGTAAACCGCCTGCCGTAACAGCCGGGGCACCATAGTTGTCGGTGCCCGTCGGAGGCAGCCCCTTGGCCACCAGTTCAGGGTACTCGCCCAGCGGAACTTGCCAACGGTGCTCGCCTGTGTTCATGTCGATTGCCGTCAGCGTACCCCAGGGTGGACGACTCACAGGGTAGCCGGCCCGGTCGTACCAGCGGGTAAAACCAGTGTGGTGGTAGGGAGCCGTGTTAAGATCTGTGTTGCTGGCGACGGATGTTGTTTTGCCGAATAAAAAATCCACGATGGCCTTCCGCTCAGTTTCCTTCAGAGAGGTGAATGCAGGCATCATACCCTGGCCTTTGGCCAGCACCTGAGCTACAGAGGTTTCGCTACGTTTTTTAGCAATACCCATCAGTGCCGGATAGCTTCCGTCATGAGAGCCCTCCCGATTTTGGCCGTGGCAGCCAGCACAGTGAGTTTGGTAGAGTTGGCTACCAGTGCGTTCAACGGCCCTGGATGATAATGAACCGGCGGGAGTTGGAACCAGACCCATAGTAACCGGAATTTGCTTGGCAGGAACGTACATTACGCCCGTTTCGTCTACTGCAGCCCCGCCCCACTGCGCCCCGCCGTCGGTGCCGGGAAAAAATACGGTTCGGTTTGGACTCAGAGGAAGCGGATAGAACTCCTTACCCTTTTGCCAGCGCCGGAGCTGAGCTACAATGGTGTCGCGGTCGGTGACAAAGTCATTAATATCACTTTCTGAAAACGATTGCCGGGTAAAAGGCGCGGGCTTGAGAGGAATCGGCTGAGTGGGCCAGGCTTTTTCACCTGGAACGCTGGAAGCGGGCATGGGTCGTTCCTCAATCGGAAACAGCGGCTGCCCCGTGACCCGGTCGAAGACAAACAGGAAACCTTGTTTGGATAGAACCGATACGGCATCCACTTTTTTGCCGCCATGCATAACGGTGAATAAATTGGGCGGTGCGGGAATATCGCGATCCCAGATATCGTGGTGGACAGTCTGAAAATGCCAGAGTCGCTTGCCAGTGGCCGCGTCGAGGGCCACAAGGCTGTTACCAAACAGGTTCTGTCCAGGCCGTGTACTTCCATACAAATCGAAGGCCGCCGTCCCAGTGGGCACGTACACAATACCTCGCTGCCGGTCGATGGCCATACCCATCCAGTTGTTGGCACCACCGAAGTTGCGGTAGCCGTCTTTGGGCCAGGTGTCAGCTCCATATTCGCCGGGATGCGGGATGGTATGGAATGTCCAGACGAGACGCCCCGTACGCAGATCATAAGCGCGCACATCGCCGGGCAGGGCAGGTGCAACCTCCGATACCCGGTGACCCATGATGAGCAGATTTTTATACACCACGCCCGGCGTGTTGCTCACTACGTACTCATCAGCGCCGGGACGGGCGAGCCCCTCTTTTAAGTTGATTTTTCCCCCTTTGCCAAAACTGGTCACTGGCTTACCCGTTCGGGCGTCGAGTGCGTAAAGCAGCGAGCCGTAAGCGAAGAAAATTCGGGCCTGTTGTCCATCGGTCCAGTAGGTAACGCCCCGGCTATTCATAGCGAAGGTATCGTCGGTGAAGTTCGTTTTCCAAAGCTGCCTGCCCGTGGCTGCGTCGAGCGCAAAGGCCTGCGAGCCAGCCGAAACGCCGTATAGTATGCCGTCGATAATAAGCGGGTTGCATTGAATCTGGGTGTTGTTTTTAAGCGTATCGACTCCGCCAGAGGCATACTCCCAGGCAACCTGTAAGCCCGCAACGTTGCCGGGATTTAGCTGCGTGAGGGGTGAAAAATGGTTGCGATCGGGTCCGCCGTTGTATTCTGGCCAGTCGGTGGTACCGGGTTTATCGGTCATGCTGAGGAGGCAAAGGGTCAGCAGTAAGGTGGGGTAGGCAAAGCGTTTCATGAGTAGGTTCAGGGAAAGTACAAATGAACGCAAAATGGCTGAAAGTTGTGGGACTTTGTGGGACTGCCCTAGGTGTAGTCAAGTTCTTTTTGGTTCAGCCTACCAATGTCATCTGTTGGCCTATCACGAAGCTGATCCGTGTCCGCAGTTGATAAAGCCTGGCAGATCTGTTACGAAGCTCAGCGGCAGTATAGCAGTTTGCCAGCAACTATCAGTTAATCATTTTTACAGAGCTCCTGCTCCTTCCAAATCATCTACGAAAACATCCAGTTATTTCAGTACAATACGTTCTGTGTGTCTCTTTGAACTCACTGATTACTTACCACAACGAGCTAACTTTTGAGTCAGTTTGATAAAATTATTGGCTACCTTGTCATCCAGAAATACTGCTTACTCAGCGTTCGCTCTTAAATCAACGTCCTCATGTCTCTTCCGCCGGAAGCTTTCACCATTGGTGTGGAAGAAGAGTATCAAATCATCCATCCCCAAACCCGTCAGTTACGCTCCCGGGCAAAAGCTGTTCTAGCCAAAGCCCGGCAGAACCTGGGCGATCAGGTAACCCAGGAAATGTATTTGTCACAGATCGAAGTTGGCACCTCCATTTGCCACACCCTCCAGCAGGTACGACTCGAACTTCAGGTTTTGCGGGGTCAGGTTATCAATGCCGCCCATAAATCGGAGAGTCTGCTGGTAGCCGCCGGTACACATCCCTTCTCTCATTGGCAGGATCAGCAATTGACACCTACTGAGCGCTATCGGGGACTGGAAACCGACTTTCAGCAACTTACCCGGGAACAACTCATTTTTGGGTGTCATATTCACGTGGGCATACCCGACCGGGAACTGGCCATTCAAGTGATGAATCGCGTCCGCCCCTGGCTAAGTACCTTACTGGCCCTGTCTGGTAATTCGCCTTATTGGCTGGGAAACGACACAGGCTATGCCAGCTTCCGCACCGAAATATGGAGCCGCTGGCCAACAGCGGGTATTCCCTATCACTTTGATTCACGGGCTGACTATGATGGCTTGATCAAGGCTCTCACGCTCATAGGTAGCATTGCTGACGCTTCCAAGATATACTGGGACGTGCGCCCATCCTCTCATTTTGAGACTCTGGAATTTCGCGTTACCGATGTATGTCTAACCATCGATGAGGCTGTATTGGTGACGGGACTAATTCGGGCATTAGTCAGGACCTGTGCTCTGGAGGCTGAAACGAATAGTACTATATCGGCGATACGCCCTGAGATCTTACAGGCCGCCAAATGGCAGGCTGCTCGCTATGGACTTTCGCATACGCTAATTGATCCTCTGGCGGGTCGGGCGGTGACCGCAGCCGACGCTATTCGCCAAATGCTAACCTACGTTCGCTCCGCTCTGGAAACGTATAACGAATGGGATGAGGTTTCGGCCTTAGTTCAACAGGTTATCAAGGGAGGAACTGGCGCCGATCGGCAACGGGCTGCCTTCAAACGAACAGGCAATCTGAACGACGTAGTTGATGTAATGGTTCGGGAAACGGCGATGGGAGCGGTACTAAGCTAAACGGGTAACTATTCAGACGGACATACGGCCTTCAACAGGTTCGGGGTCAACATTCACCGACGACTTTTTAGCCAAACGGCTGTTTTTTGACACAGAAACTGACCATTATCCGATCGTAACCGTTACGAAACGCCTTTATAAAACGGTCCCGACTTTAACGATCAGCCTTCTCCGGAGCCATCAGCAACAGTGCCTTTACTTCGCCTACCTGCCCGTTTGGGATTGAGGTAGCCCTGAGCACAATCCGATGGTGGCCGCCAGGGAACTCAAGCCTACCCAGCGACAGCCATGCCCATTCCTTCTCGTAGACTTCCTTGCGGAGAATCCGGTCAGGGCTTGCTTTGAGTGGAGGATCGAAGCTTCTGCGCAAGGTTTGTTGCAACGACTTATTGGCCGCTGTAACGTTCAGTATCGCTCCACGGGCCGCATCCGGAGCGGTATACTGTAGGCTCAGTTGATACGTGCCCGGCCGCTCCACTATCACATCCCACCAAATCGAGTCGGCGGGTGACTGCCAGTTTATCAGCCAGTCATTTGCCCAGCCGTTGCCTTGTTTATACCGCAACTTGCCCGAAAAGTGGGCCTCCGGTGCCCGCAACAGCACCCGCCGAGCTGCCACTGGCACGGGTCGGGATGGTGCTATTGTTTGAGATACTTCGTTGAACCAGCGCTCGTAGGCAGCTTGTAACATTTGTAGCGACTGGGGGTGTTCGGCAGCCACATCCCTGGTTTGCGAGGGGTCATCGAGCATATCATAAAGCTGGGGCTTCCCTTTTTGCTGAACCAGCCGGTACTGAGTGGTGCGAACGCCCCCTGGCTCAGCAGGAAGGCCGGCCGTGCTCATATCTGCTACGTGTGTAAACAGCAGGCGGTCAGCCAGCGTATCAGTACGCCCCGTCAACAGGCCTGCCAGGCTACGGCCATCAAGCGGGTGGGCAGGCTTAAAGCGTAAACCACATAAATCGACCAGTGTCGGCAGTAAGTCGATATGGGCAGCATTGGGATGAATCCGGGTTTGCGGACGGACCTTATCCGGCCAGCGTACAAACAGCGGTACGCGTACCCCTCCCTCATCGACCGACCCTTTAATCCCTTTCATGTCCCCATTGAAGCGATGCCCATTGGGGCCGTTGTCGGTGGCAAATATGACAATCGTGTTTTGGGTCAAACCCATTTGATCCAGCCCGGCCAGTAGACGCCCCACGTTATCATCTATGTTTTCGACCATGCCGTAAATGCTGGCTTGTTCATCGCCAAGACCTTTAGCCTTGTATTTGTCAAAGTAACGGTCAGGAACCTGGTGAGGACTATGGGGAGCGTTGAAGGGGACGTAGCAAAAGAAAGGCCGGGATTGATGGCTGCCTATAAAGTTCAGAGCAGCTTCGGTCAGTACGTCGGTGATGAATCCTTTCGTAGATACCATCTCATCGTTGTGCTGTAAGTGGGTATCAAAGTAATTATTCCAGTGGCCGGCACAAAAGCCCAGAAACTCATCAAACCCCTGCCCGTTGGGGTCTTCCGGCGCGTGTTCGCCGTTGTGCCATTTACCGAAACAGCCGGTGGCATAGCCGTTCTGACGGAACACTTCGGCTAAGGTAAGTTCATCACTGCGCATGCGTTCCCAGCCCTGTGTCACCGAAACCGTACCTGTGCGAAGGTGATAGCGGCCCGTGAGCAGACTAGCACGGGTTGGAGCACAAAGCGGGCTAACAAAAAAGTGCTCGAACTGCGCTCCGCTTCTGGCCAGGCGGTCGAGGTTGGGGGTTTCTACAGAGCGATTCCCGTGTAGTCTCAGGTCGCCCCAGCCTTGGTCGTCGGTTAGGATAAACAATACGTTGGGCCTGGCAGCGGCTACCAACGGGCTGGTAACTGGACGGCAGGTCATCCATGCACTGATCATCAGCGCAGCTATGCCTATCCAAAAAGGGGTTTTCATCACCAAAAAGTCATTACTCAAGTCAAACCGGTTCCTGATAAGTTGAATACTACGTTGTCTGCTTAACAGTTAATAAAAGAAAAGTTGCCCCTTCCCTACTGAAAATCGCTTATTAAACTTTCCGAATAAGCGTAGCACAAGATACTATAACCAGATCAGGATTGGATAGGGTCATCCGTAACAGAAAACCACTCTAAGCGTACGCGTGTAGCCCGTACGCAACTGCAGCATTGAAATCACCCGCATGAGCAACTTAGTAACCATCACCATCAATGCCAGCCAGGAAAGCCTCGAAACGCTGAACCAATGGATTTAGAAATAGGCCAATACTTCGGCCGAGATTAATAAAATAGCGAACGTACTGATCAGAAATAAGGTACTATGATGTCGCTCTTCGTTCCTGACAGACTCGCCATACTTCCTCTGTTACGTAGTAGAATATCAATTAGAAGATAAGCTGGAATGATGAGCCAGGCTAACTCTGTTCTTAGCGTTTGTAAGAATACTCAATGCATGGAGATACCTGAGGTTACGATTTAGCGACGAGCCGTCTGCTTCAATCAGTGTACAATTACTTAAAGAAGCGCACCGCTAATACGAAACAGGAGAAACTGGTTCATATTAGCGACAAAGCAGAAATTGAAACTTTGTTTCTACTCCTTGCCCATTAATCGTGCCTGGATTCCAGCGTGGCATCAAAGCACCCACGCGCACCATTTCTTTTTTCAACGTTGGATCAGAATCATACGTTGGGATCAATTCCATGACTTTACCGGTTCCATCAAGGGTAGCTGTTAACCAGGTCTTTCGGCCTAATTTAACCGGAGTGTCCGTTTCCTCCATTTGATGGAGAACAAAAGCATTTAGCTTGTTTTCTCCGCCCGGAAACGAAGGCGGAGACTGTGTTTTGATCGTTGGTAAAGGACCAAATGTATTATAGGTAATTATTGGCTTACCTCCATTGAGTCCACTTTGTGCCAGCGAACCTGAACCACTAGCGATCAACAACGTAATGCAAAAGAAAAATAACAAGGAAAGATTTGATTGACTGAGCATATTCTTTATCGTTCTTTTTTGAGAAGATGCACCACGTAATCAGTTAGTTGCATACCAACACACAATATATCCTTTATTATTCTACTGTCTCAAGAAGTGGAGGACAGATAAGGTAAACGATCAGTCAACCAACTTAAAGAATCGTCAATCTGAGAGTAACTTTTTAAGCAGTTTCATCGTTTGCAGGTGGTTTAGAATACTGGCATGTGTTGCACCAGGGATTACCAAAAGCTGATCTTCAGAAGTCAAAACCGAACGTAGCTGATAAGCAGTACTGTGCGGATTATCGGTGCTGACGACAACAACCGGACTGAGCGCATTCTGAACATCCTGGTCGGTGAGGAACGTGAAGCCATTCACCGAGGGGAAAGGGTAGTATAGCAGATACGTAAAGCGATCACTAAAATCTCCACCCGCCGAGGCTGGATCAATCAGGAAAGTAAATTTGGGACGATTCGTTGAGGCTAGATGAGCCCCTATCCGGCCGCCCAAGGAATAGCCACATATCACAATCTTGTTTTCCGAATACCGGCGCTTCAGGGAGTCGTAAACAGTTTGCGCATCCGTGTAAAAATTAGCTAAGCTGATGGGTCCTTTACTTTTGCCGTGCTGACGGTAATCGGTGATCAACACGTCGTAGCCAAATTGGAGAAAAAAAGGGGCCATCGTTCCCCAGTTGGCTAGCGTACCCCCATTGCCTTTCCAGAAACAGACTACTCCCTTCGGTTGAGAAGCCTTGAAAAGCAAAGCATTTAACAACCCCTCTTTCGGAGTTTTTATCATTAATTCTTCCAGGGGTTGGGCGAAGTTATAGCGATACGTATCAGATAACTGGGTGGATCGATACCGATTCGTCTGCTGGTCTTTTTCAACGTAGAGGAACAGATAAATACCCAGGTAGAGAAGTAAAACGATGAGTAGCGAAATCCGAGTCCACCTATTGTATTTTGTTTTCTTCATTTTGCCCCGAGTCCCTGGAATCAAATCTAAGTGATTGATTTTAAAAGGATTTATTAATATATGTTAAACATCGGATCAAGAGTTGCAGTAATCAAACCCAATTTGAGAAATAGCTTTACGGCTATTCTATCGTCTCAGTAAGGAGCGTTTATCGAAATGATCTTAAGTCGGGATCGCTAGCTCTTACAACAAGCATTTTCCTCGATCAGGCTTGTTCAAACCATTAGCAAACAGGCTGATAATGGATAATTCGCTATTTAAATCATAAATTATCTTAAAGGGCTAGCAGCCAGGGTTTTACTAAAAATATTAAGTGTAGATTGTGACGGTCAACAAAGCATAAGCAATCGATCATGACCAAAGCGTTTGGGAAGTACTACATTGACCTAACTAAGTTTAATCTGGGCCTGTCTCTAATAGTCACTTTCATTAAGAGCCCAGTGGAGGGTATACTATTCTTTTTAACTGGGGGAATGATCTTGAGTCTTATTGCCTATGAATACTATTACAGGGATGAATACTATTTCTATCACAATTTGGGCCTCACCAGAACAAGGCTAGTGCTATCGGCCTGGCTTTTTAACCTGGGCATATCAGCCCTTTTGGGATTGGGTACCTTTCTGTTTAACTGATATGCATCTAACTGTAAAGAAGATAGAGAAATATTTCGGAAAGCAAGCCATCCTCAAACTGGAAAACTTCGAATTAAGAACGGGTGAAACGGTCGGCATTTTTGGCCGGAATGGTTCAGGAAAATCTACTTTGATGAAAATACTGTTTGGAACGATTAAGGCAAATGCCTGCTCACTCCAGCTGGATGCGGTGCCATTTGATCCCGCCACTACTATTGCCAGGAAGTTGATTGCTTACCTACCCCAACATAGCTTTTTACCTACTGACCTAAAAGTTAGGGATCTTATTCCCCTAATGCTTCCTGACGGAGAAGCTCAAAATCGGGTGTTCTACTCACCGGGTGTAGCCTCCTTAGACAAGCAACGGATTGGTTCCCTCTCCATCGGCCAAGTAAAATACCTGGAGTTTCTTTTAGTAGCCTACCTGGACCACCCCTTCCTGATGCTGGATGAACCGTTTTCAATGATTGACCCTCTCTATCACCAGATCATAAAAGACGTTATTTGTTCTTTAATGGCTAGCAAAGGTGTTCTCGTGATCGACCATTATTACGATAGCGTATGGGAGGTAACAAATCGAAACTATGTTCTGGTTGATGGGTCACTATCCCTTATCTGGACAAAGGACGAATTAACTAAAAATGGTTATTTGCCAAGTCGTTCCTGATTCAACGATTTCTCATCTAATCTTAGCCAGCAGTATAGGCCATAGCTGTTTTCCCAGTTGTTAGCCAGAACTTTTCTTTTGGGTGCATAAGTATAATCATTCTTTTGTGTCGCTATGAGGAGTATTTATCGATAAGTGGTTGCTGACACACTAACTCATACTGCGCATGCTTAAGGGTTGTCCGGCTAGACAATACGTTCAGTCATGGGTGAGCATTGTAGAGTCGAATTCTAAAACAGATCCTGGTGAATTACTCCTTATGTAGGCTGAAAGTCTTCAATTCTTTGCCTGACGCAAGTACGAAACAGGTCTAAAGCATTACTATTAGCTTATAAAATCCCTGTCTCTGCCGCATTAACTAAATTAAGTTACATTGCTAAGGGCATCGTCTGATGCTGCATTCTTTCATAAGATTGTATGATCACTGGATATAAGTCCATTTTAGGTACTTAAGCTATTCTACTGTCTATCGGTGGCGCATTAGTAGAACCCCCTCCCTGGGTTCTTGGAGCAAAATACTCTTTTCGTTAATTAATGTTTTCAGCGGTTCATTGGTTAAGGTATCCAATAATCGATAGCGCAATTGATAGGTTTTTACGCGGTTCGCAGTTTGAGTCCATTTCATGATCTTACAGTGGCAATTCGCATTTTCAGGTGTGTTGGTAACTTCTTCGAGTGAGCCGCCTTTCCCCTGCTTAATGAATACGTTCCGAATCCCGATCATCTCGTTGGCATCGCCCGTATCGAAACTCCAGGTTGTGGCAATGCTGGTGAGGTACTTCCTGCCTTTATCGAGCCTTAAGAGTGCATGAATGGGCGATTCAACTTTTCCCGTAGTATTCTTGATCCGCGAGTAAATCGATACTAAACCCGGCGATTCAAACTGCATATAGCCAACATGATCGATGTTGGCTCCGTGCCGATAATATAGAAAATAGCCGTCCTTATAGGTTATTTCCACCAGGTTATTGGCTACCTGATGATACCGATTGGGATCGTTGACCCGAGCCTGTGGAGCCCCTGTATAATATAGCCATATACCCGACAAACTGTCAATCTCAGCCTGAGTTGGCTGATAGGGTAAAATATTCAGGTCGCGACGTATCGTTGCCCACTCATTTCGTTCCGCTATCCAACGGGCGCTTACGAACACAAGTAAGACCACCAAAAAGAGCAGACTACCCAGCCACACTACCGTCTTTTTTCTACCTGAATCCTTTAGCCGACGAGTCAACGCTTCGTTTTGCTGTTGAGAGTCTGCCAGTTGCTGCTGAAGCGCTTTCTGCTCATCAAGCCGCACCCGAACCGACGCATCCACGCCTTCAATAAGGTTATCATCCAGCGGATTTTGTTCGAAACCCTGGCGGCCAACACCGTACAAATAAATATAGCAGGCATCAAGCAGAAACGGTCGTGGATTGGCAACGAGCCCGTTATACGCATCTTTTACCTGAACGCCGGTAATGTCATACTTTCGATGCGGATAGTCTACCTGTCTGGGGTTCGGATCAGGAAGATAGGGCGCGTGTCTGAGTTGATGCGCCGTATTAGGCAATTCATAACTGATTGAGCTAAGCAGTTTAGCAATGTCTTCGTAGTTTTTGGGGCTGGTATTCCGTACAATTTGCTGGCCTGTTGCCAGCTGATACGTATCAATCACTTTTCCAAGCAGATAAATGATCTCCTCCTTTCCCGTTTTAATTTTCATTTAACTGTCTGCTGGATAAGCGTTTATAAAATTTAATTAAGGCTTACTAAATTTTCCTAAAAATACGAGTCATTTAGTAAGCTTGAAAGGTACTTATCACCAGGCTTGAGAGTGAGAATCAATGGAGAGTAAGTATATATTTACCAAATTCTCCGTTTTATCCAAACGAATATCGACAAATCAACAGAAAACAACCTTCGTTGTTAACCGTATCAATTCATAGTGGACAGCTTAATATAATTATATACGTTTTGAAACAGCCTGAAATCCTTTTTCTAAAAATAGTCTTCCTACTTAGTTTACTGCTAACCCCTTCCTTGTATGCCGCCAAAGTCGATTCGCTGGACATTCCCAGCGGGGTTATGAAGAAAACATTGCGGGCAGTGGTTGTTTTGCCCAATTCGTATCAGTCAACCGAAAAAAGTAAGACGAGTTACCCGGTACTGTATTTACTCCATGGCGGCTATGGTCATTTTAATGACTGGATCACCAAAATGCCCGACAAGACGCTGCTGCACCGACTCGCTGACCAATACAATTTTTTGATCGTACTACCCGAAGGAGAGGTTTTCAGTTACTATCTGGACAGTCCCGTCGTAAAAGATAGCCAGTTTGAGACCTATCTGACCAAAGAAGTAATTGGAAAAATTGACAATACGTACCGGACCATCCGGACGGGCAAAGGCCGGGTAATCACAGGACTTTCTATGGGTGGTTATGGGGCGTTGTATCTAGCCACGCGCCATCCTGAGCTTTACTGCGCGGCTGGCAGCATGAGTGGTGCCTTAAACGTAGACATGAATACCTGGAAATTACCGCCTGATGCGGCTAAGGGTATTCGAGCTGAGTTTGAAAAGATTTTAGGGCCTTTTTCTCAATCACCGGATGGCTGGGCGGCTTACTCGGTCGTAGGGATGGCCGATAAAATGAAAGCCAATGGGCTGAAACTGGTGTTTGATTGTGGCGTCGATGATTTTCTGATTGAACCCAACCGGGAACTGCACCGTCGGCTGGTGTTCAATAGCACGCCACACGATTATACCGAACGCCCTGGTGGGCACAGTTGGGAGTACTGGCAAAACTCGCTTCCTTACCAAGTCTTATTTTTTAGCAAAGTGTTCGCCGAAAATGACGTAATGATTCGCTAAGGCAACTCACTTATCAGGCCCTCCACTATTTACAAATCGAATTTCAACCTATAGCATCCATGAAAACCAAACCGATTCTACTTACCTTATTTGTTCTCGCGGTGCCCCTATTGTCTGTCGGGCAAGTCAAAGACCCTATCGTAGCAGGCAAAGGTATCGCTACGGTCTCGACCGAATCAGGCGACGTTCGAGGCTACATTCACAACGGTACGTTTACGTTCAAAGGGATTCCTTACGCTAAGGCTGAGCGGTTTATGGCTCCGTCAAAACCCGACTCGTGGACGGGAGTTCGATCTTCAATGACGTATGGGCCTGTTTGTCCGATGGACCCAACCACGACCACGAATGACGAGATTGAATTTCCGTTTCAGCACAATTGGGGCTATACCAACGAAAACTGTCTGAGCCTGAACGTCTGGACGCCCGAGATCAGCAAAGCCAAAAAGCGCCCCGTTATGGTTTGGTTGCATGGTGGCGGGTTTACAGCCGGTTCGTCAGTAGAGTTACCGTCTTACGATGGCGAAAATCTAACTAAAAAAGGCGACGTAGTGGTTGTTACAGTCAATCACCGGCTGAATATCCTGGGCTTTCTGGATTTGTCGGGCTATGGCGAGAAATACAAAAACTCGGCGAATGCGGGGCTGATGGATTTAGTGTCGGCTTTACAATGGGTGAAACAGAATATTGATCAATTTGGGGGCGATCCGGGTAACGTAACCATTTTTGGCCAGTCGGGTGGTGGAGGTAAAGTAACCAGCCTGATGAATGCCCCTTCAGCGAAAGGCTTGTTCCAGAAGGCCATCGTGCAAAGTGGTAGCTACATAACCAGTTTTGCGGAAAGCGATCTGATGAAAAAAGTCAGTACTGCCCTGCTCGAAGAACTAAAGCTACAACCTAACCAAGTCGATTCGTTACAGAAAATCTCGTACGAGCGGTTAAATGCGGCTGGTAAAAGGGCACTACGAAAAGTATCTGATGGAC
Source organism: Spirosoma sp. (assembly GCF_048594605.1). GTDB lineage: Bacteria > Bacteroidota > Bacteroidia > Cytophagales > Spirosomataceae > Spirosoma. Next base: position 85,198 of record NZ_JBMDWV010000133.1, on the reverse strand, counting down.
TGAAAGCCGAAGGAAAGCCAGCTTTTGGATTAGGCTGGGGACCCATTCATGATGGCAATGTGCTGCCCTACCAACCGAACGAACCGGCGGCTATCGCCCTTTCTAAAGATATTCCGCTGCTGGTTGGTTCAACAAAAAATGAGTTTACCCCCTTTAATCCGGCTACACGCAACATTTCGATGGAGGGCGCCAAAGCCAACTTACAAAAAAAGTATGGTGATAAAACCGATGCTTATTTGGCTGCCGTGAAAAAAGCTTATCCTGAAACCGTAAAGCCATCCGATTACATCGATATCGATCTAAACTTCCGGCCACTCACTGTTCGGCAGGCCAATGCGAAAGCAGTTCCGGGGGCGGCTCCGGTGTATATGTATCTATTCACCTGGCAGTCGCCGGTAATGGATGGAATCTATAAAGCCATGCACTGTATGGAAATTCCGTTCGTTTTCGACAACATCAGCCGTTGTGAAGAAATGACCGGTGGTGGTAAAGAAGCGCATACCCTGGCCGATAAAATGAGTCGGGCGTGGATTGCCTTCGCCCAAACGGGCAACCCTAACCACAAAGGTCTACCGACCTGGCCACAATACACGGCCGAAAACGGTGCGACCATGATTTTTGACAAAGTAAATCAGGTAAAAAACAACCCGGATAAGGAGTTATTGCAGATTGCTGGTAGCAAACAGATGTAGATGCATTTTGATTTAAGACTAATTTTTATCCCACATGCCCTTTCGCTATTGTTTACTCGTTTTTCTGAGTGTTGGCCTGTTTCTTCCAGACTTTCCTGCACAGGCCAACATCGTAAAGCTTGTCATTACGAAAACCGAATCTTACGCGGGAGGAAGGGCATTTGGCAAGGCCGGAACGTATGAACGGGTATACGGACAGGCCTATGGCGAAGTGGACCCCAACCTGGCTTCGAACAAAATTATCCAGGATTTGCGGCTAGCTCCACGCAATAACCGGGGTCTCGTCGAATACGTCTCGGAGTTTATTCTGCTACGTCCCACCGATATGGCTAAGAGCAACGGACTGCTGTTTCTTAGCCTGCCCAACCGGGGGAACGTATTTCCGGCGGATACGACACTGCTCAAACGAGGTTACGTGTATCTGTGGAGCGCCTGGCAGGGTGATGTGTTGGCCGGAAATTCCCGGCTAACGATCAAGGTACCGGTTGCGACGGAAAACGGCCGTGAAATCACGGGTAAGGTTCGCGCAGAATTCCAGGTGTTTACGCCTGCGCAAACGCAGCTTCTGAGCAGTGGCCCGTTTAGTGGAGCAACGCATCACAGCTACGAAACCGTCAGCCTGGATAACACCGGTCTTCAACTTACCAAACGCGTTCACGAAGCCGATCCACACGTCCTCATTCCGAATAGTGATTGGGCTTTTTCGGATTGTACGACAAAACCCTTTCCCGGTACGCCCAGCATATCCCAACTTTCAATTAAGGGTGGGTTTGATCCGAACTACATCTATGAGTTGGTGTACACCGCTAAAAATCCACTCGTGATGGGCTTGGGGTTTGCCGCTATCCGGGACATTACGTCGTTTCTGCGCAACTCAACCACCGATGAAGCTAGTAACCGAAATCCACTGTTATCGGCAGCTATCCAAACGATCCCAATTCGGGCGGCTATTCTACAGGGCGTATCACAGTGCAGTAATTTCTGCCGAACGTTCCTGCAATTGGGCTTTAATCAGGATGAAAGCGGCAAGCGGGTGTTCGACGGCATCAACGCACACATTGCTACCCGGCGTAATTCGTTGAACGTGCGTTTTGGCAGACCGGGCGGTGGTGGTCTACAACGCGAAGATCATTTGTTTCCCAGTAACGAAGCACCGTTCACATGGCAAATAACGAACGATTCCGTTTCGGGAATCACCGGGGGAATTCTAGAGGCCTGTTCGCCGGTGGGCAATTGCCCAAAGATTATGCAAACGCTCAGTTCATCGGAATACCGGCAAATTAGGGCGTCGCTACCGACCACCGATCCGGCGGGCACAAAAGACCTGACGATTCCCGACAATGTGCGCATTTACTTTATCGCCGGAACCCAGCATTCACCCAATGGCGCGCAGGACCCACTGAGTGGTTTCCAGATGAATTACAACCCTACCCAACCTACGTTACGGGCCTTGCTGATTGCGCTGGAACAATGGGTGCTGTCGGATAAACTACCACCCGCCAGCGCCTACCCTACCTTGAAGGCAAAAACGCTTGTATTGCCCGACGCAAAAAGTATCGGCTGGCCGTCGATTCCCGGTGTGGTTTATAACGGTCTGTTCAACAACGTTCCGTTGCTCGATTTTGGTGCCGATTTTGACAGCCACTACATTACGGGTATCGTGACCAACGAGCCGCCGAAGGTGGTCAGGGAGAATGCATACGCCGTATTAGTCCCAAAAGTGAACCAGGATGGCAATGAAATAGCGGGCATCCGGAATACGACCATGCAGGTACCACTCGGTACGTATACAGGATGGGCATTACGTCGAGCGGGTTACGGAGCAGGGGATTTAGCCTCGCTGAACGGCATGTTCATCCCGTTCAAAAAAACAAAGGCCGAACGGCTAGCGACTGGCGATCCTCGTTTGTCGCTGGAGGAACGGTATGGAACACACGAAGCATACGTAGTGGCTGTCCGGAAGGCTGCCGACGACTTGGTAAAGGAAGGCTTTTTGTTACCAGAAGACGCTCAGAACGAGGTAAGCATAGCTGAGAAAAGTAACGTATTGAAATAATTCCGTAACCTATACTATGCTTTCTCTGTTTGGATTTGCCACGATTGGGATTTTTCTGGTGCTGATTATTACCAAGCGATTGTCAGTTGTTACGGCGCTGGTTTTGGTACCTTTGATCATGGGTCTACTGGCCGGATTTAGCCCAAAGGAACTGGGCGAGATGATTCTGTCGGGCATCAAACAGGTAGCTCCAACGGGTATTCTGCTCATGTTCGCGGTCCTGTATTTTGCGACCATGCTCGATGCAGGCCTGTTCGATCCGATTATTTCCGGAATCGTTCGGTACGTCAAAGGCGATCCCCTCAAGGTAATTGTCGGCACGGCGATTCTAACCATGATTGTTCATCTGGACGGCGACGGTACGGCGACGTTTATGATTGTTATGTCGGCTTTCCTACCCATTTACAAACAGCTAAAAATCAATCGACTGATCTTATCGGGCATTGTCGCGTTAAGTGTTGGTCCATTACACCTGGTACCCTGGTCAGGCACATCGGCGCGGGCCATTTCGACGCTGAAGACAGATGCTACACAGTTGTTTAATCCGAATATTCCAGCCATAATCGCTGGCATCGGATGGGTACTTTTTGTGGCCTACTGGTTTGGTCAGAAAGAACGAAAGCGGTTAGGTATTACCGACCTGGTCTATGCGCATCACGAAAATTTAACCGATCAACAGCAACAACTACGGCGACCCAAGCTGTTCTGGGTCAACGCTCTATTAACGATTGGGCTCATTGTTACGTTGATGAAAGGATGGGTTCCTACGCCCGCTCTGTTTGTGGTAGCCGGTGCGGTTGCGCTGCTGATTAATTACCCCATGCTGCCCGATCAACAAAAAGTGCTTCGAAGTCATGGCAACAATATTTTCATGGTCTCGAGTATGATCTTTGCAGCAGGTGTGTTTTCGGGCATCCTGACCGGCTCGAAGATGATCGACTCTATGGCCACCTCCTTGGTATCGCTCATTCCCCAGCAACATGCGGCCTGGTTACCCACGCTAACCGCCATTACCAGTATGCCCGCTAGCTTATTATTTACGCCGGACGCCTATTATTTTGGGGTTGTACCCATTTTGAGTCAGACCGCCACGCAGTTTGGTATCGATCCTCTCGAGATTGGCCGGGCTGCATTGCTGGGTCAAATGACGGTTGGTTTTCCGGTAAGCCCGCTCACTGCTTCGACATTCTTGCTGGTTGGGTTAGCCGAAGTCGATCTGGGTGATCATCAGAAATTTATTTTGAAATGGGCCTTCGGCACTACGCTCGTGATGACATTAGCCGCTCTACTCACCGGATCAATTCATGTATGAACGGCAAGATACTATGAAAGAAACCATTCGCATTGGCTGTGGAGCCGGCTTCTCCGGCGACCGACTAGAACCGGCGGTTATTCTGGCGCAGCAGGGGCAATTAGACTATCTGGTGCTGGAATGTCTGGCCGAACGAACGATTGCCCTGGCCCAAAAGCGGAAACGGCAAAATCCAGCACTCGGATACGATCCAATGCTGGAACGACGTATCGAACGTTTATTACCCCATTTGCTAAATAACCACGTTCGGCTGATTACAAACATGGGGGCAGCTAATCCGCTGGCGGCTGCTGAGGTAATCGTTGGTATTGCCAGACGGCTTGCGTTGTCCGTAACCGTAGCCGTCGTAACGGGTGATGATGTATTTAATCAGCTTACGGGTCACGAGATTTCGCTGGAAACTAGCCAACTCTTACAAGAATCCGGGCAACTAATTTCGGCGAATGCGTATCTGGGTGCCGATGCTATATTGCCTGCCCTGGCAACAGACGCTGACATCATCATCACGGGCCGCGTGGCCGACCCTTCGCTATTTGTCGCGCCGATGGTTCACGAGTTTGGCTGGTCGCTGGAAGATATGGAGCGGATTGGGCAGGCCACGGTTATTGGTCATTTGCTGGAATGTGCGGGCCAACTGACGGGTGGTTATTTTGCTGATCCGGGCAGAAAAGATATTCCAGATATGGCACATCTGGGCCATCCCTTTGCTGATGTTTCGGCAGATGGCACCGCCGTATTTGGTAAAGTAGACGGAACAGGTGGATTGATGAGCGTAGCAACGGCTAAAGAGCAGCTGCTTTATGAAGTTATGGATCCAAGCCGGTACCTGACTCCCGACGTAACAGCCGATTTCACTACGGTGCATTTGGCGGAAGTCGGCCCCAACCAGGTGAAAGCGACGGGTGGACAAGGACAATCCCGGCCGACTACGTTAAAGGTCAGCGTTGGCTATAATGCTGGGTTTGTTGGCGAAGGGGAGATTTCCTATGCAGGATCGAATGCAGTGGGCCGGGCAAAACTGGCCGGAGCCATTATTCAGGAACGATTGCAGGATCAGTTTGCTGATCTTCGCATTGATTACATGGGCAGTACGTCCGTTCACCGAACGAGCTTCGGTGAACGGACGGAGCCGTACGAAATCCGGCTTCGGATTGCGGGTAAAGCGTCAACCTTTGAGCAGGCTGCTCTAGTGGGAGAAGAAGTCGAAGCGCTTTATACCAATGGGCCGGCAGGTGGCGGTGGCGCCCGAAAATATGTCCATGAAGTGGTTGGTATTGTATCAACACTCATAGATCGTACTCAAATCAATCCGCAAGTTACGCTCTTTCAACCATGACCATCAAGCTCTATAACATCGCTCATAGTCGGGCGGGGGACAAAGGAAATACACTGACGCTATCGTTGATTCCTTATAAATCGGAGGATTACCCGTTGTTATGCGAAAAGGTAACAGCTTCTGCTGTCAGCTATCATTTTCGCGATCTGGTACAGGGAGAAATTACCCGGTATGAATTACCCAATCTGCCTGCTCTACATTTTGTCTGTCAACAGGCATTGAGCGGTGGGGTGACCACTTCACTAACGATCGACACTCATGGTAAAAGCCTGAGTTACGCTCTGCTGGAGATGGTTATCGACAATGAGCTCTAGCAAATAAGCACCCTTACTTTTTATTTATGGTTGAGATGGTTCTCCCTGAAAGCCCTTAGTGACCCGATGACGAGAGAATGGTCCAGAAAAGCTGATTTGCGCGTTACGTTATCTATCTCGCCCTGAGAATGTTTTAATTATATGCCATAACCGATGACAATAAAAACCATTCAGAGGAAATTGTCAGATGGATTGGCGAGCAAGTAGCGCAGTTACCATCCTATACCTACTATTATTCTTCGTTCACGAAAAGAATCGTACTTCAGTCGATAATCCACCTGTATCTAAAGAATCAATACTGCTAACTGGCTCTATGGCTGTAATTACGTAGTACTTCCAGCAATATGCTCCTTTGGTAAGATACGTAACATATAAATGACAACGTATAGACGGGATCGTTAATATAGACTTATTAAAAATAAAGTCTACAGTTCCCTAGGTCCTTTTCTTCCTCAACACTGTAGACTTTATTCCTCAACATTGGGGAACTACACTTGTTTAAGTCAGCGTATGTCAATTATAGCCTCAAAATATATAGTTAAATTTAAAATTAAATAAACTGCCAAAACGAGCTTGCAAGATTGTTTATTCATATGTTGAACGACTGCATTGCTTTGAGCAATCATTCTAAAAAATCGTTGGCAGGCATTTTGTACACTCAGCTAACTATCCTGCTAGCCTTCTCAATCGAAAACCTTTAATTGCCTGATTACCGCAAATGTGACTCTCCTCAGGGGAATGGCTTTTGTCGGTTGCCCAGTTTTATACCCACTCTATTACTTGATTGCCATGTTGAGGGCCACCACAGCTTACACGAAAGACAGGTCGCATTTACTTTCTATTCTGATTAGTCGGAGTTCGGCTTTCGTTCATTGGTTTGGCCGACTCACTATACAATTGACAGCACTTCTGGTAAGCCTGTTTTATCTGTTTGCGGTACTGGAGGTTGACCTGGGAGAAACGGGTGACAGCTTTGGCGATGTCTACGATACGTATATTTTATCCGAGCCGACGCAATCACCTAAATCAACAGTAGTTATTTACCGGGACATCTTGCCAGCAAGCCCGGTTATATCGTTCAACCAGCAGCTACCCTCTTTACCTGTAAACTGGTCCTTTGTTCTGGCATTATTCCCACTATTCTTTTATGGGTATAGGCCTCCTAAATACAGGCATCTCCATCTGTTGCATGCCATCTGGCGGCTATGAGACTTTCTCTTTTTTTACTTCAATCCTATTTGCTGCTCAATATCTGGTAGCCGGTGATTCTGTATCATTTACTGATTGGCTAAACGGACTCAAATAAATCCGCTTACGATGGCCTGTGCGATGATACACTATAGAACGATTTAACCGGTACCTGCATCCTGTCGTTTACCAACCTTACAACGTGTTTGGGTGGTAAAAGCGGCTGCCCAGTTTTACCTTGTTTATCTAATTTTACTGTCAACCATTCATGCTATGGCACCTATTGCCAACCCACTCATCGACTCGATTAAAATTCCCGGCTGTCCGAGGCCTGTTTCATTAACTACAATCATCCGCCTGCAAGGAGACGGTAACTACACCCGGCTTCATTTGCAGACCCATACTAGACCCCTGCTGGTGGCTAAAAGTCTAAAGTGGTTTGAAGAACTGTTACCGGGATTTGTTCGAGTACATAAGTCGGACCTGATTAACCCGAGCTTCGTCCAAATGCTGGACTATCATAATGCCAAAACGCTCGAAGTGCGTCTGCCGGACAAGCAAATTATTAAGGTCTCCCGCCGTCGCATTGACCCCGTTCTGATCAAGCTAAAGCACCATGCGATTCATATGTCTTAATAATGATCTGCAGCCATAAATCCAATCATTAATGAGACAATCATTATTAACAACGAGTGTTCTTCTGGCAGGGCTACTGGGTTTTGCTATCTATTGCTGGTTCTTGGTTAACTGGTATCAGGATATAACACTAGCCCATTACGAGTATCATCCAGTAGAAATCATTTTGAAATCAGTAGCCATTCTGGCCTATTGTTATTTAGCCTTTCGGTTCTTTCAGCTCAAGCTAAAAACTATCCGAACGTTTGACGAGCGCTAACCACGATCAATACAGGCTGGAACCATGACTTAATGCCGGGTTTGTTTCCAAACTTACTCGTGCAAGCAAGTGCCCTGATTTTGGAAACAATCAGGCACCTGACTACCAGACTAACTACACCAATTCAATAAATAATTACCAATCTCACCATTCACGATCTGTTGGTGCTGAAACTAGTTTCAGCACCAACGCTTTTCTTCATCCATCTATGCCTACCGCTACCTCTGGCTTCTTCTGCCTGCTATTGTTGATGACGGTTTTGCCCAGCCAGGCGCAAACTGATCGGAGGTGGCACTACCAAACCGAGGCAGGCTACTTTGCGGCCTCTACGCCCAACACGCCATTCTGGTTACGTAGCAATCAATATGGAATTGTACCTGAGCAAAGTCCGTTCATGACGCTACGTCAGTCGGTAGGCCGTGACTACCGAACCCGCTTGCCGCGTGCCGATAGTCTGAAAGCGATCCGGCGTCGGATTGATTGGGGTTGGGGTGCCCAGGCCGTCTTTAACGCGGGCTATCGCTATAGTTTGCTCATCCCCGAAGCGTATCTTAAGCTTAAGTTGTGGCAAAGCCTGGAAGTCTGGGCGGGCCGACGACGAGAAGTGATAGGTCTGGTCGATTCATCCCTGAGTTCAGGCTCCTACGCCTGGTCAGGCAATGCCCTACCCCTGACCAAAATCCAGGTTGCTATCCCCGATTACATTCCTCACAAAGGCTTATTTAGTATAAAAGGATTCTACGCCCATGGCTGGTTTGAGTCCGGTCGGTTTGTCAACAATGCTATGCTGCACCAAAAAGCCCTATATGGCCGGTTTGGCAAGCCTCATTGGCGAATCAAACTCTATGCCGGCATCAATCATCAGGTCATGTGGGGTGGAACTACGGAACGCCTGTCAGGCGGAACGGTCAAAAACAACCAGTTGCCGGATCAATTTAGCGATTACATCAAAGTGGTCACGGCAAAATCGCTCGCTAATACGGCGGATGATTCTGCTCGGGTCAGTGCCTTTGATCGGGAAAATCGGATTGGTAATCATTTAGGAACGGTCGATCTGGGTTTTGAGTATGTCGGTCAATCCTTTTCGGTGTTTGCCTACCGGCAGAACGTTTATGAAGACGGCTCCCTGGTTTATTTGACCAATATTCAGGATGGGCTTAATGGCCTGCGCATCCGAAACCGGCGCCCCCGTAATCCATCCAGGGTTCACATCGAAGACCTGCTGCTTGAATATCTCTATACCCAGAGTCAGGGCGGGGCTTTATTTATAGAAAATGTTGACGCCCAGCGGGGGCGGGACAATTACTTCAATCATTCCCAGTATCAGGACGGTTGGTCACGTTATAGGCAAACGATTGGTACACCTTTTATTAGCCCTTCGTCGAACAGTCGGACTGAATTACCGCACTACGGATTTACCAATAACAACCGCGTAGCGGTTATGCACCTGGGCCTTTCAGGTCAGGTGCTGGATTGGTTTTCCTTTCAAGTTAAAGCCTCATACAGCGAAAATTTAGGGAGTTACGAACAGCCCTTTCCCAGCCCAATTCGTCAGTTTTCTTCACTGCTATCGGTATCGTCGCCAATAATGGGGATAAAGGGCATGTCGGCTCGCCTATCAATGGCCTCAGATTTAGGAGATTTATACGAAAACACGATGGGAGTTTATCTGGGCATTCGAAAAGACGGATCATTTTAACGCTACGCTGGATGCCTTTTGTAGTCACCTTCTCTCCTTGATTTCGGTAACACTCGTGCCTACTTAATGGATTCCAATCGGGTCACCCGCCAGTAGTCAGGACAACTCATTTCGCTTACTATGGAAAGCGTACATAGGACCTTCGGTTCAAAAATCGATCGCCTAAGCCCAAAGCCTCGGAATCCACTTTCTTTTGCACTACGTATCGTCTGTACAAAAGAAAGTGAATCATACATTTTGGAACGGTTTGTGAACATTAAGTCAACAATCGCTCCCTGGTTGGCCGACTAGCTATCTGACTCGTATTTTACCTCACACTGATAGCCATCATTATCAATTAATGATTCTGTTCCTGCTGTTTTTCGAAATAGGTTTGCGGAAGTGATGCCGTCTCATACCAATACAAGCGAAGATCAATTAGAAAGCGCTTCCACTCTGAAAATGAACATGGCTTATTAGAGAAGGCAGCAGCGCCCAATCGGTAAGCTTCTTTGACATGAGTGGCATCCTCGCTCCGGGACAGCACAATAACAGGCAGTAGCCTGCCCAGTGGATGGCTCTTCAGCAACTGTAGAAAATCTAAACCGGTGTGCCCGCCAGGCAGAAGAACATCAAGTAGAACTAACCGGGGGCCTTTTCCTTCTAAATTATAGAAATAAACAACGGCTTCTTCGAAGGTGGTAACGGGAATGATAGTGGCTTCAGGAAAGTACGTTTTGGCCGTGCGCCGGAGTGTATCCACAATGGCCAGATCATCTTCGACCAGTAGAATCGGAAATTCAGTCCTACTGTGTATTGGAAGATAGGCTATTTCAGTATCGTTTATCAACTGTCGTCAGATTCTATGGTTATGGACTAGTATAGTCTTTATTGCCAGGACTCTATGTGGGCGCTACCCCTGATTTTTTCCTGTTGCTGCTGATATGCCAGGAGTTCCTTGAGCTTAATCAGTAAATCCCAATCCGTTAATCGGGAAGCCTGATTACTCACGATATCAATCAGATGCTCTATCTCCTGAATAGTCAACAAGTGGCTGGGTTGGGTCGTGCGCTCCTGACGGTATTCTTCCAGACACATCCGCTCAATATACTGACGTTCATACAGCAGATTGGTCGAAAGGCTATTACCCTCCTTTACGCTATGCGCTGCCCGAAAGACCTTAATGCGGATAATCGTTGTGGCAGGCTGAATGAGTCCCAAGCGGATCAACTCATCATAAAAGCCATTCCAACTGGCGAACTGTGCGGGTAATTTCAGGTGATAATTAAGTTGTTGATTACCCGAATCATGCTCTATTTTCTTCATTCAATGGGATGCTGCACTACATCTTCACGTAGTGCATGGTTATCAATTAAGTCGTACAAGCCTACAGGAACTAGCCGTTACAGACCCTTGAAAACTATACCAAAACAACGTCTTAGCAGGGACTACAGGCTGAGTATCCACTGGTATAGATTCGATTAAGCCGTTCGGGTTTAATGAATTTGCTCTACCTGTCGAATTTTTCTCAGCAAATGCCATTTATACACGCGTGCTTAACGTAGGTGACCTTTGTAAATAGTCTGTTAAACCGTACTTAGCGCCTGTGGCTAATTAACCACATCTTCGTACCAGGCAAGCTCCCCACCTGCACTCAGTTGATGTATGAACCTATTTATCCCTTCTTACGCCTTAAGTAAGACATCCCTCCCGGAATCTTATCCCTACAAGCCGTCTGCGACCTCAAATACCATCTCTTGAATAAACGTTTCACGTTCAGGTTGCCCTCTAGTTTATGATTCCCTGATGATTAATAGACGACTGATTTTGGACGAAACGGCAAATCCACGTTATCACCGGTGTAACAACTAATCAAGTGAATCAATACTAACGTTGATTTACAACTCCTCATTATCGATACATTATTCATTATCAACCAATTAAGGCATTCACAACAGGCGAATATGAGCTTTCGACAATGGCTGGCCTGGAGAACGTAACCTTTTTTATGACCACCGCATATGAAGCACTACGTTCCACTTTTGTTCCCGCCGGAAAGCCAAAGTCTTCAACTAAAATTTACCTATTGCCAGGCCAGTGTGCACTTACCAATCGCGTAAAAGTTCGTGCCCTTTACGTTGGTCATGGCCGTATAAATTACGGTAAAGGTTCCATCATCCTCTTCAAGCGCACAAAGTGGCGTGCGGGTTCTATGATCGCCCGCTTCGGCCCACATGTTGCTGCCCGATTGTACTTTTACGCGTACTTCGCGACCCCAGTTCACGCCATCAGCCGACAGACTGTAGCCAATTTCCTGATCGCCAAAGGAATCGAAAATCATTAAATAACGACCATCTTTCAGTTGGTAGACAATTTCATTTTCCATAAACTCGTCGGCTACCGGGATGGGATTAAAGCCTTCGGGCATCCGGGTCCAGGGGCCATTCAGTTTTTTTGCGAATGCAATGCCCGTCGGCCAGGGGCCCCTGGGCGTATGGTAATGGCCGTCGTACATCGAATACCAGGTGTTGCCCACTTTATAGGGATTAAAACAGGCAACGGCCTGCTGCCCCTCCCAGGGTTGCGACGTACTATCCGGCTCCATCACTACGTCCATGTCTGCATAAGGTCCGGCAATACCGTCACGACCTTTTTGTACCGATTTTGCCCGCCATATCCTCCCGGCATAATCGTTGCCCGCAATTTCGCCTTTGGCTTCATCCCCCGCCCGATAGGCCACGTAAAACAGGTTCCAGGCATCTTCCTCTTCGTTAAACACCACACCCGTTATCCAAACCTCCGAACGGGGATTGGTCGGGGTTCGGCCGGGAATGCTTTCTACAATCGTTGAGTGCCGCTTCCAGTTGACAGCGTCGTTGCTTGACCAATACGAAATGCGCAGATCCCTATTCGGTCGATCGAACATTTCATTGACAAACATATGGTACGTCTGGTTGATTTTGACGACCTGCCCCGTTTCAAAACCGGAGCGATTTTTACTAGCCAGCACATCGGCATGGTTAGTGCCCACCACAGGCCCTTTATGCTCGTCTACCAATTTTAATACCTTTCCTTCAGAGGCTTTTGTATTGCTTTTTCCGGCAGGCTTCCCTTGCTGCCCCCATACCTGGGCCTGGTTACCCATCAAGAGTACGAAAACAACTACGTAGTACAGCATGCAACTCCCTGTTCTTCTTACGGACATAAGAAAATAAAAATTAGTCTGCGCCTATTCTGAACGCATTCACGATACGTATTCTATTGACAATTTATGGAAGGCAAATCGGTATTGCCGGTATTAAGTTGACTAAATGGCGAAATCTACTTTTGTTCCTACTTCTCCCCCGGATGATACGTTTTCTCGACGTGTTGCTGGACATCTTCGGGGTAAAACCAGACATCTTTGAATTTGCCCTCGCAAAAAAGCGGAGCCTGGTCGGTAAAATGCTTCGTGTTGGGTCGGCTACTTTGTCCGCCCGTAACCACCGATCGGGCTTTTACTTTTTTGCCAAATTCAACCACCGCCACAAAACTGTTCCCAACGTAGCCGTAGCGTTTTTTGGTATTTGGTGCCGTACGTGCCCCGTAAGCCGCCAGTGAACCCCACACAGAGGGCGTAAAACCAACTGGAATACTTGGCTGCTGATCGTCGTAGGTTTCCTGAATTTTGCCGGTCAATCGCTGATACCGGTTGATGTCGCCCCAGGGTGTTTTCCACGTACCGAAATCACGGGTTAGCTCAGCGAGCGTTTCTTTCAGTATATTTATTTTTTCCTGTGCGGTTGTTTTCTCAATCACGAACGCCGTAAAGCTCAGGAAATCGAGCCGCTGATTTGCTGGTACGCGACTACGTGCCAGCCGCTGAATTTTTTCGCCCCAGAAAATCGCCAACGTCGTTCCAACCGACGTAGTGCCGTAGCTTTTGTTCCAGCTTTTCAGGATTTGAATGGCCTCTGCTACGTCCTGAGATCTATTGGCAGAATTAGCCGAAACCGTTTGATACGCTGTTATCAAGGCAGGAATCAACTCGTCGAATCCGGCCAGATGCGGGTCGTTGGCAGCCGCAATCAACGTATCAAGCGTAAAATTTGATTTCTGACTCAGCACCCGAACGGCGTTAATACCCCGGTAATTTTCGGCGTCTGGTGCCATGTAGATCGGGTATTTATTTTTCTCCGGGCTGTTGCTGCCCGATACAGTGAAGGGCGTTGAGTTGCAGTTCTGTATCCAGCCATTAGCCGGATTCTTCACCTGAACCAGTTCATCGACAGCGTGTAATCCTTTCCAGTCTGTTTCGGGATTACTGCCATCAACGGGCTGGCTCCAGTCAAATTTTGGGTTGCGTTTAGGCATGAAATTGCCGTGCCAATACGCAATGTTGCCATCCCGATCCGCAAAAACGGTGTTGTTCGATGCGTTTCCGTTCAGTTTCATTACGTTCTTATAGCCCGCATAGCCGTTCGCTTTTGTCCGCAAATACGATTGTTCCAGCGCTTCGAGGGGCGTATTCATCATGCTGACGGCAATCCATTTTCCATCTTTTTCGCCAACAATGGGGCCGTGTTGCGTCCAGTATAGCGTAAATTCTTTGTACTGAATCCCATTGCCGGACTTGTACGGCAGTTTTATTTTTTGCGTCCGAACGGGTTTTACTACGTTCCCATAGCGATAGAAAAAGGCATTACCTTTTTTCTCGATAGTTTCCAGGTATTCATCCATCGAATCGGCACCGCTCGACGTATGCATCCAGCCACAGTTCTCGTTAAATCCCTGATAGATAAAGAATTGACCCCACGTAACAGCGCCGTACGCATTCAAGCCTTCCTGACTGCTCATCTGGAGTTCCGACCGGAAGTAAAACGACGTATGCGGATTAATCAGCAGCAGCGCGTTTTTCGTCGCGCTTTTTGACGGCGCAATCGCAAAGCCGTTAGAACCAACGGGTTCACGCTCATATTTGTCGAAATCGTTGATCGACGAGGTGAATTTGTTGTGCTCATAAAAAGCCTTTAGTCGATCCGTAGAAATGCCGCTTATATTCCCGCCAATACTTCCTTCGCTAAACATCAGCGGCATCCACGGCTGAAAGCGCGTAAGCAATCGGGGCTTTACGTCCGGATGTGTATATAAATAATAGTTGGTGCCGTCAGCGAAGGCGTCGAGCAATTTTTTCATCCAGGCTGGACTTTTTTTGTAGATCGCAATTGCCTGCGTCGAATCCAGAAATAGGCGGGCGCGCAAATCGTGGTATAAAGCAGACTCGCCTTCCACTTCGGCCATCCGACCAATCGCATCGATGTAATTTTCTTCGACGCGGGCAAAATCATCCTCGCATTGTGTATACAGCGCACCAAACACTACGTCGGCATCGGTTTTTCCGTATATATGCGGCACACTCCACGTATCGCGTGTAATCGTAATCTGCTTAGCCTGCTGTTGCCAGCGCCCAATTTCGGCTTTTGTAAACGATTGCGCACGAACGAACGTAGCACTGAGAATGCTACACAAAACAATAATCGACTGGAAAAGCGAGCGTAGCGAATAATTCATTGACGAAGAAAGATGAGCGACAGGTTATTTGACAAAAATAAAATTTCCCGATTGGAATCGCTTCGATGATACGTAGAACCTGTTTAAACTTTCTAAAATAGACGTCATAGAGAGTGATTTTGTCATTCCTCCCTACGGTCGGAATGACAGAACCAGACCAATTTCTGCCCTTGAGAGAAAAGTTTAAACAGGTTCGTAGTAATTTCCGTGACGTTACGTTCCGATTCAACTTTATTTTGATGGTCAGGCAACCCTTTTTTCAAACCCAGCATTTCTGTCATTGAAACCAGTCAACCGCTATGTCAAAACAACTTGTCGAACAGTGCCAGCGCGGGAACGCTTTTGCCCAAAAGCGGCTGTACGACCAGTTTGTGAACCGGCTGTTTCGGGTTAGTCTGCGCTACGTTCGGAATGAGCCCGAAGCGGAAGAAGTACTGATGAATGGGTTTCTGAAAGCATTTCGCGCCATCGCCGATTTTACGTATCGCGACGATAACGGACTGGAAGCCTGGCTTCGGCGGATTGTGGTCAATGAAGCGTTGCAACACCTACGTAGCAACCGACACTTACCGCTTTTTCAGGCCGACGATGATGCGGAACGCCAGCCTGATCCGGTTCCATTGCCCGATACAAATCTGGATGCCGAACGGATTTACGCCCTGATTCGGGAGTTACCGCCTGGCTATCGAACCGTGTTTAATCTCTACGCGATTGAAGGATTTACGCACCGTGAAATTGCCGAACAGTTGAATATCTCTGAAAATACGTCAAAATCACAACTCAGTAAAGCGCGTGCCCTGTTGCAAACCTGGTTAACCCATTACGGCTATGAAGCAGAAACCCGACGAAATGCCTGACGCCTGGGTGCGCCAATCACTCCGGCAGCTGCCCGATGCACCACCGCCCGATTCGGCCTTCGATTCGGAACGGTTGTGGGCGCAGCTACGTCCTGAACTTCAGGCTCGGCCCGTTCGCCGACGGATGCGCTGGATTTGGCTGGCAGCCGCTTGTCTGGCTGGGCTTGTGCTGAGTTGGTTTTTCTGGCAAAATCCACACACTGATCAGCCTGTCGTTGCTACGCATCATTTCTTACCAAAACCATCGGTTAAAGCATCTGGTAAAGCAAAATCGCTGGATAAAGCCGACACATTAGTCCCTGTTTTTGCCCAGCGTTCTCGTCAAAAAACAAGCAGACAACCGACTGAAAAACAATACGTTGCTCCACAGGCTTCGACCCACGTAGCATCCGTCTCACATCCTATAATTCAGGACGTAGCAGTTCCGCTTGCTGATTCGACGGCCACAACGATCGAACCATCTTTGGTTGCTGAAAAAACAATGGAACGTAGCAAACCGAACGTAACGACGGTTAAGCCGAAGAGACGATTTCGGCTTATGCACGAAAACGAGCTACGAGCCGAAGAAGAAGCCGCTCCCAAAATTTACCGAACCGACCATTTTGTTCGTATCGGATCAGGACGTAGCGATGCGCCCGTCTCGGAACCTCGTCAGACAGAACCTCCATTATCCCTAACGACTAAAAAAAGCCAATAACCATGCGTTTATTTCTGCTGATTACTACGCTGATGCTGAGCGTAGCCGAAATTACTATGGCCCAATCGACCGGTTCACGATTGAGCGAGCCCGGAGTACGACGAAAGTTTATCGGTATCAGTCATATCGAAATTGATCTGGGACAACGTAACACATTGCTGATTGGGTTCGACCGGTACGCGCAGGTTCAGGCTCATAAAAACATCGATTCGGTGCTACGTATGTTTGTGGCCGACTACCGCAAAGTGGAAGACACAACGCAAAGCCCAACCCGTGCGATCCATACGCTATTCAAGCTCCGTGACGAAGCGCGGGATTTGTCGCTACGTTACACGCCACAACCTACCACCGATTTTCGTGTTCAGGATGGCGAAAGTCCGGTTGAGATGAAAACGCAGCAGGATACACTTCAGGTTTCCTGGGTTCCAGCTTTATCAAAGGCTATTCCGAATGATTTTGCCGTTTATTTTTTCGTCAACAGCCTTCACGATCTTGAACGTCTGCTCAGCACGGGCGGAGTCAATCAGAAAGTGGAAAAAGCGCTGGAATCGGTACGTGACTTTAAGCATCACGACCTGACCAATCCCAGATACGGATTTAGTCTACTACAAAGCGCCGATAACAAGCCAACGTTCCGCACACCGGGCCTCATTGGCGAGCCGTTTCTTAGTTTTCATGCTGGCGTTGGTGTAGGGCTTATTCGAACCCAGTGGGTACCGTCGCTGAATTTCGAGGTGGAGTTGGTGCCCAGTCGGTTTCGCCGGGTGGGCTACAGCATTGGGTATACAGGCAATTTCTTTTTTGGTCAGTCAAATACGGATATTACCATTCGCGATTTTCTGAATGTAGGGGTCAATTTTTATCGCTTCAATAAAGATGGTCGCACAGCCGCCTTCAACCGACAAGTTGGTTCATTTTACATCGGTCTACCACTACGTCGGGATGATTATTTTTTTGAGCGAAATACGATTCGTGTGGGCGGAACCGTCTATCATAACGGTTTATTCAAAGTGCAGCCAGAGCTTTATATGAGTAATTTCAAAAATGTTTACCCCGGACTGCGACTTGTTGTTGGTTTTTAATCCTAAACAGCTTCTACCTAAGCCAGTCATCCAAAATCGATTTTTGAAGTTTGTCGGGATTAGGTAACCGGGTTATCTGAAAACTACGCTCGGATTTTTTGGCGAGCGGAATCAACTTTTCGTCGGTGGCTCCGTCCTGAGCGACCAGCAGCTTGACAGGTGCACCGGGTTTGAGTGATTTCAGACCCGCTACGGTGGCGGTTTGGTCGTTTAGTTTGGAAATAACCGCTCCGCTACGTATACCAGCTTTCCAGGCGGGTGACTCCCACTCAACGTCGGATACATAAAGCCTGTCAGCTTTTTCCCGTACAGCCAGTCCCAGCCACGTATCAGAAACTTGTCTGAGCGTCGTGTCAATGGCTAATCCAGCGTAGTTGAGGTATTTCGGATAATCGATTGCTTTGACCGTCGAAGCGTAGTTAAACACCTCTTGCAAGGACGTACCGGCCGTTTTTTCGCAGACGGCCCGAAACTCTTCATCTGTAAACCCACGATTTTTTCCCCGATAATAGTCCTGATAAAGCGTTCGCATTACGTTGTCGAGCGACTTTTTGTTCTTCGTTTCATGGCGAATCCTGAAGTCGAGCAACATCCCCAGAATCGGCCCTTTTTCGTAGTAGGAAATGGTTTTGTAGGCATCGTCGCCGGTACGCCCAAACGGGCCATCTTCCCAGGTTTCGTAACTGGCCTGCGTCGCCGACTGAAATAAATGACCGGGCTTGTTTTCGTACGCAGCGAGATTGGCACGTAGTGCGCTCAGTAGTTCATCGTCCGTCATCAGCCCGGCCCGACGTAGCATCAGATACTCATAATAAACGGTAAACCCTTCCGACACCCAGAGCATATTCGTCCGGTTTTCCTGGTCGTAATCAAACGGGCCAAGTGCTACGGGGCGAATTCGCTTTACGTTGTAATGATGGAAATATTCGTGCGCCAGAAACTTATACAGGCGTAGTTTGCCCTGCGGTGTGTTCAGCCCATTACCATCAAAACTGATGGACGTAGAGTTCAGGTGTTCGATACCTCCCCCACCCGGCCCAATGGCAATAAACGTATAGTGTTTGTAGGGAATGTCGCCAATGATGGCCGCTCCCGCATCCACGATCTTTTTCAGGTCGTTGATGAACTGAGTCCGGTCGAAATTTCCGAGGTCATAGCCAATAAAATAATGCGGAATGCCATTCACTGAAAACGCAGGAAGCTGCTCCAGATTTCCCATCAGCATGGGGCTGTCGTAGAGTATGTCAAAATCAGGAGCCGTGAACGTATTGACTTTCCCCGGAATTGAGTCCAGCCCCGTCGCAATGATTGATTTCCAGCCAGAATACGGATGCAACGTAACGGTAACGGGCTGCTGAAGCTGGTTTGCTACGTGCATAAACACGCCAGCCGGTGAAATGTAGCCTTTGTTTTCGTCCAGATAATTCCCGGCAACAAAATTGCGCATAGCTTTTACGTCATACGTTACGTTCAATTCGGGCGCTTTACCGGCCTGCACGCGCCAGGTGTTTTTTCCTGCTTTTGCCCACGTTAGCGCCTTTCCGGCTTTATCAGTCACCTGAAAATTATCGACGTTGCTGGCGTAATTCATCAGTTGGTAATAGCCCGGTGTCCAGGCAGGCATTTTAAAATCGACCGATTCGCTGCCCTTGTTGACGTAACGTAGCGTGACGTGAAACAGGTGATTTGCTGGCTGGTTCATAGTTACGTCGAAAGCCATCATCTGCGTCGTTTTCTGAGCAGCCGAATGGATGGGGAGAGCCAGAAAAGCCAAATAATACGTTGCCCGGTTAATAATTTGAACAGAGCGACAAAGCCATGATTGAGCCAGTAGCGAGAATTTAATCATGATCTGATGGGCAAGAATAATTGGCTGCGGAGGCAGGTTATGTACCAAATATAACCCTATGCCCGTCTGCTGATACTACGTTCTGACAAGTTATTGAAAAGGTTAAACTACGTCTTGCCAAACATCAATCAGCTCCGCTCCATCGGCTAACAACAGCTACACACGTTGCCACCCCTTACTTATAAACAGCAGTAGCCTTAAACCAAGTCACCGCTCAAAAGCTTCCGAAGGATTAGTTTGTATGAAAATGTAGAGACTAAAGCGCTCTTATTCATGTATATACATTTAGTTTTTTTGTTACTTTTTCCTATTATACAAGTCAACTAATCACATATTAATATGTACATAAAATACTGTTGTTTTCTTAAATCACTGTTTTACAAAAACGTATGCGTAAAAAACTCCTTTTCGTCCAGATTTGCCTCTGGTTATGTTGCATGCTAGCTCCAGTGTGGGATTCGCTCAATGCCCTACGGCGGCTAGTTTTACCCAAAATATAACGGCCGCGACCTGCCCCTCGAATGGCATCATTCAACTCAGTCACCCTTCTGATGTTCCTGTTACGGGCGGCAATGGTATTTCAGGCGCTTTGTATCAAATCACTTCGGGGCCCGCTGGTGGTGGTTACCAGACCACCGCTCAAAGTGCTAATACGTTTGAAGGGCTGCCGCCAGGTAGCTACACGATCTCAATTACTAAAGATGGCTGTAGCCCTGTTTCGGTAACTGTCAATGTAGCCAACAATTATACCCCATTGGCGTTAAGCACAACTGTATCGAATGTTTGCTCGGGTAGCTATGCCGTTAGTGCTACCATTACAGCCAACACTACAGGCGGTAAAACACCCGTTGAATACACATTCCTGAAAACAACCAACGCCAACACGCCCGATGCAGGATTAACCTACAGCTCGTCATCGACGTTTAACGTAACGTCGGCAACGGGTAGCTATGGCACGTACCTGGTGCGTGCGAAAGACCAGTGTGGCGTATTTACCACTCAAATGGTCGATGTGGTGCCCACCAATCCCAAAGCATCGTTTAAGTTCGAAAGTGCAGTCGATGTAGATTGTAACAATTACAAGATTTATGGGCGCTTGCATGTCAATGGCAGCGCAATCAACTTCATACCGGGCTATAAGGTCGAAATTTTCGACGTAACAGCGAGTGGCAGTCTGCCTGATCCATGCTCAGTGCCTGCAGGAGCCTCGCCGGTCTATTCATTCACCATGAATACGTCTGCCGATCTACAAATACCGGTATTTCCGAGAGCTTACAGAAATTTGGTTATTCGGACAACCAGCCCCTGCGGTGAGCCCGAAGTAACCTGTATCGACCTGGATAATAACAGTAATTTCGTTCGCCTGTTCGATGTAAATAATACTACGTCGTGCAACACAAATAGCGGTGGTGTAAACAGAGTGAATATCATGTCTACCCAACATCGGTATTCTTACCCGCTCACGATAACCATTAAAGATCACGCTACGGGTACAGTGTTAGCCACCAACACCTATACGGATCCTGCCGTCTATCGCTTTCTGACGGAGGTTGATTACGTAGCCGCCGGATACGATGTAACGATAACGGATGCCTGCTCGAATACAGAAACAGAATTTATCGTGCCCGCTGGTCCGGGAGGAGCTACAACGGTCATCGTTCAGGATATTCTGGAGTGTGCTGTTACGCCTGGGGCAAAAGATGCTCGGATATTGTTTACGGGTGGTGCTTTAGGCGCCTATAATGCCGGATCGGTATTTAACCTCATATCAGGTCCATCAGGGCCTTATTCGCCACCCATCCCTGGTGATTACGATGGAAAAAATTATGTGACCTGGCGAAACTTGACGCCCGGTATCTATACGGGACAAATTAGCACCACGTCTACCGGTTGTGGACCAACCAGTTTTACGTTTGCTGTACCCAATAATAGCTCGACTGATCCAGGTTTGGTTTTTAATCTGGATGGAAGCACGACAATGCTTTGTGGAGGAACAGGCACCATTACCAGTACGCTTGATTATAATGGCTGGGGCGTCGTTAAATTCGATCTGCAAAATGCTTCTGGCGGTGTTATTGCCACAAACACGAACGGAACATTTGCCAATCTGGCCGCAGGAAATTATACAGTCAGAGCTTATGCAAAAACAGCGTGTGACACGGAGGTTTCTGCGACAAAAACCTATACCATCAATCCGGACGGCGCACCTCCAGTTATCACAAAAAAAGTAGGTATTGTTTGCGAAGATGGAAACACTACGCTGGCCACCGGAAAAGCAATTCTTGAATTTAACGGGGTGTCGCCTTACCTGCTCGAAATCAAACCAGCCAGTTCATCTACCTGGACAACCGAGGCTTCTGGCTTAACCACGAATACATATACGATCGACAATCTGGACGCCAACGCAACGTACGATATTCGACTGACCGACAATTGCGGCAATTCAACCGTCACCACGGTTTCCATTAAACCACTGGAAGCTCAGTCAGTAACTAATACAGACCAGCCTTGTGTGGGATCACCTTACACACTAAGCGCGCCAGATTTTCCAAACACTACGTATTCGTGGACAAAAGACGGCAGTGCTATCTCAACCTCCCGCGAGATCCACTTCACGTCCTTCGCGCCATCTGATAACGGTACCTACGTCTGTACCCTAACGGTGGGTGGCTGTGTGATCAGAACAATCACCGTAACGCTCAACAGTAATAATTGCGGAAATCCGTTCCCTGTTAACTTGGTTTCATTTACGGCGAATTCTGTCAATGATCGGGCTGTTCAACTCGACTGGGTAACTGCCAACGAACGCAACAACAGCCATTTCCTGCTTGAACGTAGTAAAGATTTAACCAACTTCGAACTAGTTCGCAAAATACAGGCCAAGGAAGGACAAAGTTTCCAACGTAGCACATATACACTGATCGATGAGAAAGCGTACCGAGGCACCAGCTATTACCGCCTGACTCAAGTCGATCTGGACGGGAAAACTACCCGCTATCCAGCTATTAGCATCGTACTACGTAGCGAAGCGTATGGAGTATATCCAAATCCGGTTAGTGGGCATCGATTCACCCTTAGCTTGGACGAGCCCCAAAACGCGGCAATTTCGCTCTATTCGGCAGGGGGGCAGGCCATCAGCTTTCAGAAAGTTAGCAAAACTGAAACGAGTCTTGAGCTGAGTACTCAGGGCAAATTGACAGCCGGGGTTTATTTACTGAAGGTGGAAGAACGTGGGCAAACCCGGACGTATCGCTTAGTGGTCAACTAACCTTAGCCGATTCTTTTCATTTCCCGGTTGATTACAAAAAAAGATCTGCCTATGTCGACATAGGCAGATCTTTTTTTTATGAAAATCAGTTAACCATGAGAGATAAAAAGCAAGTGTGTTTTCTACCTCGAATTAACCCGTTCTTATTTGCCTTACTCCTTTGTAATCAACTCTTTATTCACTATATTTACTACCCCAATTTTTCAACGAACAACCATACTAATGAGCCAGATATCGGTACTAAAACCACATTTGGCAACTCAATCTGCATGAAGAAAGGACGCTCAAATCCAAACCAGCTCCAGATCGATTTTCTGGCCTCTTTCCGACAAATGCTTGTAAGCCTGGGCAATTCTGAGAATTTGCCGGTTAATGAGAATCTTTTTATGCGCATGACTGATCAGTGGGAAAACACGCGGGCCATTCCTGCGAACCTTCTGTTCCAGAAAAGTCCGGTAGAAGCCGTTGTTTTTCGTTTGCAGAAAACAGATGACCGCCTTCGTTTCCCAGATGAATTCATTGCAGGCGAAATTCGTGGTGAACAGGGCCTGACGGGCTTTTCAGCAAAATTCCGGGAACAGGGTTGGGTTATACTGCCCAGCGAACTGTCGACCATGTATAAAAACCTGTTTCTAAATATTCTGGCGGCTTCTATTGGCCTGGAATATCTTTATTCATCGCGGAAAGAGCTATTGACTGAAGCCGAGCGCGTAGCACTGGCTGCTATGCTTCCTGAGGCCGAAGTACGTAAGTTTTTTGGCCTGCGTTTGTCTCGCTTTCCGGATAGTTTCCGCAGTGAAGTAGCTAATTATTTCAATATGCCATTCGATTACGTACTGAAACGTGCCAATCATCTGGGCATGGTGTCCGAACAGGTTATTGAAGAAGCCAGTTCGCAAACGCTACGTTCGCCAATTCTGCGTCGTCCGCAAAGTAGTCGAGCTGCTTAAAAAGCTTACTTATTATAAAAAGCCGGGAAAGTACCAATGTACTTTCCCGGCTTTTTCATGTTCTATGAACTGGCTCAAACACGACTTCATAACTTAGCGAAAACTCTTATTATGAGATGACTATACCTAAATAGCTCCTACTTTAACAAAATAACAAGCACTTCGAACATTATTGACTTTTTTCAAGACACGTCATTTATTAACCAAGAAAATCAATCGACTAAGTAATTTTTTCATACTTCGGTTTGGAAGTACGATTTAGTTAGTGCTGTTTTGCATACCCTATCAATTCAATAGATTATAACTACTAATAGTCTATCTAATATCGGGAGAATAGGGAGAATGCGTAAAACATCAAACAAATCACTACGAAGGCACTCAAAATCCCGTACAACTTCCTGGTTGCTAACACGATTCACTGAGGCCCGGCTACGACCAAACACAGTTAGGAATGAAACAAGTTTTAAAAGCAATTTTTCTGCTAGGGGTACTTTTCACACCTTCATACTTATCAGCCCAGAATGCACCCGTTATAAATTCGACCGTATCTGGAAAAATTGTTGATGCCATTACCAAAGAAGCACTAATTGGCGCTACCGTAACTATCAAAGGCATAACCAATGGCTCAGTAACGGACATAAACGGCCAGTTTAATCTAGTAACTGCTCAAAAATTACCATTTACAGTAGTGATTTCGTTTGTCGGTTATCAGACGAAGGAAGTGGTTTTAACCGATAATAACGTAGAAATTCTGCTTCAAGAGGCCGCTAATCAGTTGGACGACGTAGTGATTACGTCCCGACGGCGGCAGGAGTCAGCGCAGGACGTTCCCATCCCGATTTCAATCGTAGGGGGTACGCGTGCTGAGGATGCCGGAGCTTTCAACGTAAACCGATTAAAAGAACTGGTGCCAACGGTTCAGTTATATGCTTCCAATGCCCGGAACACTACGCTGAATATTCGCGGCTTAGGTTCTACGTACGGCTTGACGAACGATGGTATTGACCCGGGTGTCGGATTTTATGTGGATGGTGTTTACTACGCTCGTCCGGCGGCTACAGCGCTCGATTTTATCGATATTGAACAGGTCGAAGTATTACGTGGCCCTCAGGGAACATTATTTGGCAAAAACACAACAGCCGGGGCCTTCAATATTACAACCCGTCCTGCCGGTTTTACACCAAGCGGAAGTTTCGAGTTAAGTTATGGCAATTACGGATACATCCAGGCTAAAGCCTCACTCACTGGTCCACTCAGCAACAAGCTTGCCGCCAGAGTATCATTTACCGGCACGCAACGTAATGGTACGTTCTATAACGTGCATACGCAACTTCCGATCAATGACATTAATAACATTGGCGTAAGAGGCCAGCTCCTATATGCACCTTCCGACAACGTAAAAATTACCCTGATTGCGGATGTGTCTGACCAAAAACCGAATGGATACGGTTGGCCAGTAGCCGGAGTTGTTCCGACAAAACGAGCCGCTTACCGTCAGTTCAATGCGATCATTGCCGATTTGAATTATAAACTTCCTTATTCAAGCGCTTTTGAACGTATCGTTGACCTCGACACGCCCTCAAAAGCGGATAATCAGCTTGGTGGTGTATCGTTGAACGCTGACATTAAACTAGGTGGTGGTACGCTAACCTCTACAACTGCATGGCGCTACTGGAAATGGACTCCGTTGAATGACCGTGATTACATTGGCCTGCCCGTCTTTACTATTTCTGCCGGGAATTCGGTACATGATCAGTGGTCGCAGGAGATACGCTACTCCGGCAAGATTTCGTCCCGGTTAAGCGGTGTTGTTGGCTTATTCGGACTATGGCAGGATTTAAAATCTGACCCGGTACAGACTGAAGAAGCGGGTTCGGCCCAATGGCGTTTCGCGCAAAGCTCCACTAGCGCCCTATGGAAAACGCCCGGCCTGTTCGATAACTTTGGTATTCGTACAACCAACCGCATTCAGAGTACAGGCTTAGCTGTTTTCGGACAAGTAGACTGGGCCGTAACCGACAGAATTCACATACTGCCGGGCGTTCGCTATAACTACGACAAGAAAGTAGCCAACTACAAACGGGAAACGTACGGAGGTCTGCAGACAACCGACCCTGCTCTGATTGCCCTAAAGAACGGCGTTTATACGAACCAGGCGTTTGATACCGATGTATCGGAAGGAAATTTCTCTGGTCAGCTCACCTTACAATATCGGGCAAGCAGTGCTTTCAATGCTTTTGGTACGTATTCGATAAGCTATAAGCCTGTTGGGGTTAATATTGGTGGATTGCCAACGGCCAATGGGCAGGTACTACTTGACTTAGCCAGAGTAAAGCCTGAGTTTGTAAATCATCTCGAATTTGGGGTAAAAACAAAGCCAACGCCTAATTCTGTTCTGAACGTAGTGTTCCATAATACCGAGATTAAAGATTACCAGACACAGGTACAAACGGCAGAACCGGGAGTAAACAGAGGTTATCTGGCTAATGCAGAGAAAGTTCGCGTAGTAGGTATTGAACTAGACGGAAATATACGAGTAGCCAATTTCTTAACGCTGAACGCAGCCGTTGCTTATACAGACGGCAAATACGTAACGTTTAAAAACGCCCCTGTTCCTCTCGAAGAAACCGGTGGCGAGCAAGCCTTCAAAGACATTTCGGGGGGTGCGTTACCCGGCATTTCAAAATGGTCAGGTTCTGTAGGAGGTGAGGTGACAGCTAGAGGAAAACTCATCAGCTTAAAAGGTAATTACTTTTTTGGTGTAGACGCTTTTTATCGTTCATCGTTTTCATCGAGCCCATCACCTTCCCAGTATTTAAATATAGACGGCTACTCATTGATAAACAGCCGACTTGGTTTCAGAGCCTCAAGCGGAATCTCGGCATTTGTCTGGGCTAGAAACTTGTTCAATACAAATTACTACGAACAGTTACTGGCAGCACCGGGTAGTGCCGGGCATTATGCCGGAATTGTAGGTGACCCACGTACCTATGGTATTACGTTACGATATACATTTTAACAACAAGTATTAGCAATAACTTGTGTTCCGGCCGTTATATGATACGTAATGATCTCGTACAGTATAAGTACCTGAATGCTTAAACTCCTATTCAGCTAGAGTCATTTAGTTTACAGACAAACAAACTAAGTAACTTTTTATTTAGGAGACATTTTTTACATTTGCGAAAGCTGTTTGTGTTAAATTTACTTAAACACGAACAGCTTTCGTAGTTTTACGGATTGCTAGGGCTGTGTTAGACTGCTTTCTGCGCGACTAAGCCTATGCTTTATCAATCCAACTATGAAGTTTTTCTCTCTCTACATAGTACTTTTCTTACTAAGTACGACAGCGGTTTGGGCACAACTAAATCTGGCAGGTATCGTCACCGACGAAAAGAATCAGCCACTGGAAGGGGCCATTGTTATTATTCGAGGGACCAGTCAGGGCACGGTTTCAAAAGCTGATGGCCAATTTTCTTTTCAGTCAACGGAGTCCCTGCCGCTTACACTTACCGTATCGTTTATAGGCCATTACCAACAGAATATTCCCGTACGAGGGAATAATTTCCGCCATATTGTTGTACAGCTTACGGCCGAAAAAATCTTGACCGACCAGACGACAGTAGCCGTTAGTCGAACTCCTGAAGATATTCAGAATGCAGCGCTAACAGTAGAAAAACTTGGTGCACAATCCTTTCAGCAATCTCCGGCGATCAGCCAATTCGACGCTTTGCAGTACGTAACAGGTGTTGATTTCTTAACCCAAAGCCTAACGTTCAAGTCGGTAAATACGCGTGGATTTAGCTCGACCAACAATAGCCGTTTTTTGCAGCTTACCGACGGAATGGATAATCGTTCACCCGGGCTGGGTTCTGGTTTTGGAAACGTAGCAGGCCTTCCCGACCTGGACGTTGAAAGTATTGATCTGGTTCCTGGTGCATCATCGGCACTCTATGGCCCGGACGCCATGCAAGGGCTAATGTTAACGACAAGC
Organism: Spirosoma sp.; assembly: GCF_048594605.1. Taxonomy (GTDB): domain Bacteria; phylum Bacteroidota; class Bacteroidia; order Cytophagales; family Spirosomataceae; genus Spirosoma. The sequence goes on along the minus strand of NZ_JBMDWV010000133.1, from coordinate 57,480 downwards.
AAAAATCCGTTTACGTACCAGGGTTTAAGCGCTCAGGTAAAAGTGGGAGTTAATAACGTAGGAAAAACCAATTTTGGTCCGAAGAGCTACACAGATTTATCCTTTCGCTATGCCAGAGAAATCAGCGAAAGACTGGCAGTAAAAGTTAATTTTCAACACATTGGCGCTACTGATTTCATTGCCGACGACTACAGTGATCGCTCGACGAGCGCCCGAAGCAGCTTCTTTCTGACCGATGCCGGTCGAGGAGGTGTCGCTACAGGCATCGGGTACGCACCGATTAATAATGCCAATACCAATTTTGAGTACGATGGTGTAAATATATACGGAGATGATGTCAATGGCGGTGGTGCCTTCCGATTCCCCGACAACTACGCAAATATCCTGCTAAGCAGAAAGTTAGTGACACGTAACGGATATACAGAGTTGGACATTCTGGGCAACAACGGCAAGGTCTTTAATAACCGGGCTAATGCGTCGTTGCACTATAAACTTTCTGATAATATTGAAGCGTCGTTAGGGTGGTATTATGGTTCCGGGAATTTCATTCGTACCAATAATTACCGCGAGTACTTTCCCAATTATCAACGGCATCAGTTCAAGGCTGAGGTGCGGGGTAAAAATTTCTTTTTACGAGCATATACCACCCAACAGAACGCCGATGGATGGAACGTTGGGCAGACCGCTACCGCCATAAACAATAGCTGGAAATCATTGAATCAGTGGGCCGTTGAATTTGGGCAGGCCTACGTAGAAACCAAAGTCAGTGTTGGCCTGGCTCGTACAGAAGCGGATCGGGGTCGTTACTTACCTGGCTCAAATCAATTTAATACACTGCGAGATGCCTACGCCAATACGTACAACACCGATTTTATTCCAGGTTCTACCATTGCTCGTGGTCGACGCTTCCGCGATGATTCGCAGCTCTGGCATTACGAAGGCATGTACTCATTTAAAGATTTTCTGCGGGTAGCAGACGTAGTGGTAGGAGCCAGTTGGCGACACTACGCTCTTGAGTCAGGAGGTACGTCTTTCGCACTTAAAAACGATGGCTCAGAATACACGATTAACGAAATCGGTGCTTATGTTCAGGCTTCCAAAGAAATAAATCTGGATAACGTAACGATCAAGCCAACGTTAGCCATTCGGTACGATGAAAATCAGTACCTGAAAGGCGGCTTAACCCCTCGTTTTTCAACTGTAATCAGCTATGGTGTACATCACTTGCGTGCATCGTGGCAGACAGCCTTCCATAATCCAACTCCCGAGCAACTGTTTTCGGCACCAGCTCCCGGTTTAGGAGGTCAGGTGGGAGGTTTACCGATCGCTTATAACAGTACTGGACTGAACGTAAATCCAGGTTATTTACAAAGCGAAACCGTACTTTACCAGAGCAATCCACAAGCAATTCCTCCGCCGAGAGTATATTCCATCGACCCAAATCGATTTACGACGGAAAAGTTAAAGACATGGGAAGTCGGCTATAAAACGCTAATTAAGAACAAAATGCTTGTTGATGCCTTTTATTTTTCCAGCCAGTATTCCGATCTCCTTTCTTTCCAGACATTGTATCAGTTGCTTACTCCGGGAACCAGTACGACTGCACTTTTAAGCTCCGTCAATTACCGTACCTTACAGGTTAACGTCAATAACAGAAACGAAGCTTTCGTACGGGGAGCCGGTCTTACTATTGACTATAATCTGGGCGATGGTTTTACACTAAAGGGTAATTATACCCATCAAATTGGCCTGGTAACGCTTCGTGATGATCAGGGAGTGATTCGCACTGATTTAGCCGGAGCACCTGTTATAAAACGCAAAATGAGCGATCCTGAAGTAGTGCAGTTAAGCCGAAATTTCTTCAATTCACCCGAAAATCGATATACAGTTTCGTTGAGTAATCCTCGTCTAACCGACCACCTTGGCATCAACGTAACGTACCGATGGACAGATAAAATGTGGTACGAACAGGGAATCACGGCAGGAGATGTTTGGCTTCCTTCCTGGACAAGCCTGGATGCCCAAGTCTCTTATAAGATTCCACTGCTTAAATCACTGATTAAACTAGGCGGGACCAATATTCTAAATAAATATTATGCTCAGGGGTATGGGTTGGCGCAAATTGGGGGCTTGTACTACGTTAGCCTTACATTTGACGAATTAATGCGCTAAAGTAAAAAGCCTCGATCATTGCTGACCGAGGCTTTTTGCTTATGTGACTAAGTTGATACTTAGACCGTTGCCCGTTTTTTGGTGCGGGCAAACTGTTCACGCGATTCAGTAATTGATTCCAGCTCTTCCTTCGAACCGACAATCGCGTTTTGGTAACGACGAATACCCGTACCTGCAGGAATGAGGTGTCCAACGATAACGTTTTCTTTAAGTCCTTCTAACGTATCGCGTTTACCACGAATCGACGCTTCACTCAATACTTTGGTCGTTTCCTGGAAGGAAGCAGCCGAGATAAAGCTATCGGTACCCAGCGACGCCTGCGTAATACCCATCAGCGTTGGTTGCGATACAGCCGCCATTGCGTCACGGACAGTCACTAGAGCCAAATCACGGCGTTTCAAGCTTGAATTTTCATCACGTAACTGACGACTCGTTACAATCATACCGGGTTTGAAGTTGACCGATTCACCAGCATCCATGACAACTTTTGCGTCAAGAACTTTATCATTCTCTTCACGGAACGACCACTTATCGACAACCTGTCCTTCAAGGAAATTCGTATCGCCTGAGTCAATGATTTCTACTTTCTGCATCATCTGACGCACAATAGCTTCGATGTGCTTATCGTTGATTTTCACCCCTTGCAAACGATATACTTCCTGAATTTCATTCACTAAGTATTCCTGAACAGCCGTTGGGCCTTTAATCGCCAGAATATCACTTGGCGTGATGGCGCCATCAGATAGAGGAGCACCAGCCCGCACGAAGTCATTATCCTGTACAAGGATAAATTTCGATAGCGGTACAAGATATTTCTTCTTCGTTCCGTCTTTCGACTCGATGAAAATCTCCCGGTTACCCCGTTTGATAGTACCATATGTAACAACACCATCAATTTCGCTTACCACAGCCGGATTTGACGGGTTTCGAGCCTCGAACAATTCGGTCACACGTGGCAGACCACCCGTAATGTCGCGTGTTTTACCGACGTTACGTGGAATCTTCGCCAGCGGTTGACCAGCCTTAATTTTCTGACCTTCCTTCACAACCAGACGCGAACCAACCGGCAGGTTATAGCTCTTCTGTAGCGGCCCACCATCATTATCCGGTAAGTGCAGCGTTAGAGTCGTAGTGCCCTGTACAACAATGGCTGGGTTTTTTGCTTTATCGCGGCTTTCAATGATCACCATTTCTTGGAAGCCCGTCTGTTCGTCGAACTCCTCACGATAGGTAATACCATCTTCAATTGCATCAAATGTCAGTGTACCTGTCAATTCGGAGAGAATAACGGCGTTGTATGGATCCCAGGCACAGATATCGTCACCTTTTTTCACCACATCGCCTTCTTTCACCCGCAGGAATGCACCGTATGGTACGTTGTTGCTGATTAAAACCTGGTTACGATCTGATGGATTCACGATTCGAACTTCGCCCGAACGTCCCATAACAACCGTTTGCGGATTACCTTCAGCATCTTCCGATTCAACCGTACGCATTTCTTCGAACTCGATCAAGCCGTCAAACTTCGCCTTGATCGAAGCATCAACAGCAATGTTCGAAGCCGTACCACCCACGTGGAAGGTACGTAGTGTTAGCTGTGTACCTGGCTCACCAATGGATTGCGAAGCAATTACACCTACCGCTTCACCGATGTCAACCATGCGACCCGAAGCCAGGTTACGACCGTAACACTTGGCACAAACACCCTGACGCGATTCGCAGGTCAGTACTGAACGAATTTCAACCGTTTCAATGCTAGTTTCGTCAATCTGAGCCGCTACATCTTCCGTAATCAGTTCACCCGCACCAATAATCAACTCTTTCGAGAGCGGATCATAGATGTCATGAACCGTTGTACGGCCGAGAATACGCTCAGAAAGTGGCTCAACAATATCTTCGTTATCTTTCAGCGCCGAAACCTGAAGGCCACGCAATGTGCCACAGTCTTCCTCGCTAATGATAACATCCTGTGCTACGTCGTGCAGACGACGGGTTAGATAACCAGCATCGGCCGTTTTTAGAGCTGTATCGGCCAGACCTTTCCGGGCACCGTGTGTCGAAATGAAGTATTCCAATACGTCGAGACCTTCTTTAAAGTTCGACAAAATCGGGTTTTCAATAATCTCACCAACGGAGCCTTGCAGGTTCTTCTGTGGCTTAGCCATCAGACCACGCATACCACCCAACTGACGAATCTGCTCGCGAGAACCACGGGCGCCTGAGTGCATCATCATGTAGATGGAATTGAAACCACCCTGATCCGCTTCAAGTTGCTTCATCAGCGTTTCGGTCAGACGAGAATTTACGCGCGTCCAGATGTCAATAACCTGATTATAACGCTCGTTCTCTGTAATAAGACCCATCAGGTAGTTGTCCCAAACGCCCTGTACTTCAGCCTTTGCTTCTTCAACAAGCGGCTGCTTGGCTTCTGGAATCATTACGTCGCTCAGACCGATAGAAAGTCCACCTTTGAACGCCATCTGGAACCCAAGTTCTTTGATTTCGTCCAGGAACTGCGCCGTCCGTGCACCACCCGAAATCTTGAAGATAAGCGCAATAATTTGTTGCAGCTTTTTCTTCGTGAGCAGTTCATTGATATAACCAACCTCCTCAGGAACAGCCTGGTTGAACAACAACCGACCTGCTACGGTATCGATTACTTTATAAACCAGCTGATCGCTTTCATCGCGGACTTTTAGCCGACACTTAATATTGGCGTGCTTCGAAATTTTGCCTTCGTTGATACCGATGATTACTTCTTCAGCTCCATAAAAGGTCATGCCTTCACCTGATATTGGATATTCTGGTGTGCTCTTGCGGCCCTTCGTTACGTAGTAAAGACCCAGCACCATGTCCTGCGATGGTACAGTAATAGGCGCACCGTTAGCCGGGTTCAGGATGTTGTGCGACGCCAGCATTAACAACGACGCTTCCAGAATAGCTTCCTGTCCCAATGGTACGTGAACAGCCATCTGGTCACCATCGAAGTCAGCGTTGAAAGCCGTACAAACGAGTGGGTGCAACTGAATCGCCTTACCTTCGATCAGTTTCGGCTGGAATGCCTGAATACCCAGGCGGTGCAGCGTTGGAGCCCGGTTCAGCAGTACGGGATGGCCTTTCAATACATTCTCCAGAATATCCCAGATAACAGGGTCTTTCCGGTCAACTATTTTCTTAGCCGATTTCACCGTTTTAACGATGCCCCGCTCGATCAGTTTCCGAATAACGAACGGCTTGAACAACTCAGCCGCCATGTCTTTCGGCAGACCACACTCGTGCAGTTTTAATTCAGGACCTACAACGATAACCGAACGTCCTGAATAATCGACACGCTTACCGAGCAGGTTCTGACGGAAACGTCCCTGCTTACCTTTCAGCATATCAGACAGCGACTTCAGCGCGCGGTTGCCTTCTGAACGAACAGCATTCACCTTACGTGAGTTATCAAATAGAGAATCGACAGCCTCCTGCAACATCCGCTTTTCATTACGCAGAATTACTTCAGGCGCTTTGATTTCGATAAGACGCTTCAGACGGTTGTTCCGGATGATAACCCGACGGTAAAGATCATTCAAATCAGACGTAGCAAACCGGCCACCATCAAGAGGAACAAGTGGACGCAGCTCGGGTGGAATTACCGGAACCATCTTAATCACCATCCATTCAGGGCGGTTTTCAATACGTCCGTTGGCCTCGCGGAACGCTTCAACAACCTTCAGGCGTTTCAGCGCTTCTGCTTTACGTTGCTGCGATGTATCCGTAGCCGCTGCGTGACGCAATTGGTAAGACAGTTCGTCCAGTTCGAGACGAGACAACAGCATTTCCAACGCTTCAGCCCCCATTTTCGCAATAAACTTATTGGGGTCTTTGTCGTCAAGATGCTGGTTGCTACTTGGCAACTTGTCAATAATGTCAAGATATTCGTCTTCCGTCAGGAAATCAAGCTGGTTGATACCGTCTTCAGCTTTCACACCGGGCTGAACCACTACGTAGCGTTCGTAGTATATAACCTGGTCAAGCTTCTTAGTCGAAAGACCTAACAGGTACCCAATCTTGTTTGGCAGGCTACGGAAATACCAGATATGCGCGACAGGCACCACCAGTTCGATGTGGCCCATGCGTTCCCGGCGAACCTTTTTCTCGGTCACTTCCACCCCACATCGGTCGCAGATAATGCCTTTGTAGCGGATTCGTTTGTATTTCCCACAGTGACACTCCCAGTCCTTTACAGGCCCAAAGATGCGCTCGCAGAACAAGCCACCCATTTCAGGCTTATAGGTCCGGTAATTAATAGTCTCCGGCTGTGTCACTTCGCCGTAGGAACTCTCCAAAATAGACTCCGGCGATGCCAGGCTGATCGTCACGCTCTGGAAATCGCTATTGAGTTTTTTGTTCTTTTTGAACGACATTGGTTGGAGATTTAACAAGTGAAGTTTACAGTTTTCTGTTTACTGTCTTCAGTTAGCCGTCGCAGAAATTGTTTGCGGCAGCCAACTGAAGACAGAAAACTGTAAACTGAAAACTTTTTATTCTAATGTAATTTCAAGTGCCAAACCACGTAACTCATGAACAAGTACGTTGAATGACTCAGGAATGTTCGGCTTCGGCAGGTTTTCACCTTTTACAATAGCCTCATATGCTTTCGCACGACCTACTACGTCATCAGATTTGACGGTCAGAATTTCCTGTAGAATATTAGATGCGCCAAAAGCCTCCAATGCCCACACTTCCATCTCACCAAACCGCTGACCACCAAACTGGGCTTTACCACCCAGCGGTTGCTGCGTAATAAGCGAATATGGCCCAATCGAACGAGCGTGCATCTTATCGTCCACTAAGTGGCCGAGTTTAAGCATATAGATAATACCAACTGTAACAGGTTGATCAAAACGCTCACCCGTCAAACCGTTATACAGATACGTCCGGCCAAACGAGGGCAATCCTGCTTCGTCCAATTCGTCAGCTACTTGTTGTTCTGTAGCACCGTCGAAGATTGGCGTAGCATATTTGCGATCCAATTTCTGACCAGCCCAGGCCAATACGGTTTCATATATCTGGCCTAAGTTCATCCGGGATGGTACCCCCAGTGGGTTCAGTACAATATCTACCTTTGTACCATCTTCAAGGAACGGCATATCTTCATCACGCACAATCCGGGCTACAACCCCTTTGTTACCATGACGACCGGCCATTTTATCCCCTACTTTCAGCTTACGCTTTTTGGCGATATATACCTTCGCTAATTTTACAATGCCAGCTGGCAGTTCATCACCAACTTCGAGTGTAAAGCGTTCCCGCTTGAAACGTCCCGTGATTTCACTGCGACGGTTGTTGTAGTTTTTTACTAACGAAACAACCATTTCGTTCAGCTTCTCATCGTCCGTCCAACTGTTCAGATTAAGATCAGCCAGGAGGTTAGCTTCTTCCGGTACGGCATATCCGCTTTCATCACGATAAGCGTTTTTGTCCGGGAACAAATTCTCCGTGATATTCTTCCGATTGAATTTTACACCCTTGCTAACGATTTCGTCACCAAATTTATGCTTAACACCAGCACTGGTTTTACCATCCAGTAAAGTCACTGTTTTTTCAATCATACGCGCCCGAAAATCATTAAGCTCCCGGCCATATTTTTTCATCAGTGACTTCACTTCATCTTTATGCTTACCACGCTCTTCTTTCGCCGGGCGGGCAAATAGTTTAGTGTCAATAACAACACCTTTCAATGATGGTGGTGCCTTTTTAGAAGCGTCCTTCACATCGCCGGCCTTGTCACCAAAGATAGCACGAAGCAATTTTTCTTCCGGCGTTGGATCGCTCTCACCTTTTGGCGTAATTTTACCAATCAGAATATCGCCTTCTTTAACTTCCGTGCCGACGCGAACGATACCGTTTTCGTCAAGATTACGTACTGTTTCTTCTGATACGTTCGGAATTTCGGAAGTCAATTCCTCTTCGCCACGCTTCGTATCACGAACTTCCAGCTCAAACTCTTCAATGTGAATCGAGGTAAAAATATCCTCTCGCACCACACGTTCAGAGATTACAATAGCATCCTCGAAGTTGTAGCCCTGCCATGGCATGAAAGCAACTTTCATGTTTCGGCCAAGCGCTAACTCACCAGCCTGCGTTGCATATCCTTCGCATAATACATCACCTTTCTTTACCTTCTGGCCTTTCAGCACGGTTGGCTTAAGGTTGATGCAGGTATCCTGATTTGTCCGACGGAACTTGATCAGATTATATGTCTTTTTATCCTCGTCAAACGTAACCGCTAGCTGATCGTCGTCAAGATTGTATTTAACAACGATTTTAGTTGAGTCAACAAACTCAATAATACCATCGGCTTCAGCAATAACCAGCGTTCGTGAGTCAACGGCCACGCGACCTTCCAATCCTGTTCCAACAATAGGAGCTTCAGGACGTAGCAAAGGCACGGCCTGACGCTGCATATTCGAACCCATCAGGGCACGGTTTGCATCGTCATGCTCCAGGAATGGAATCATGGAAGCCGCTACCGACACGATTTGGTTAGGTGCAATATCCATGAACGTTACGTTCGAAGGTTCAGCCATTGGGAAGTCACCTTCGAAGCGAGCTTTCAGACGATCAACCTGGAAGTTACCTTTAGCATCAATACCTGCATTTGCCTGAGCGATATAATGCGTATCTTCTTCCTCTGCCGTCAAATACATCACAGGCTTGTCCATCGACACTTTACCGTTTTCAATAACCCGATACGGTGTTTCGATAAAGCCCATGCTATTAATTTTCGCGTAGACACAAAGCGACGAAATCAGACCGATATTCGGGCCTTCCGGCGTTTCGATTGTGCATAAGCGGCCGTAGTGCGTATAGTGTACGTCACGAACTTCAAAACCAGCACGTTCACGCGACAACCCACCAGGTCCCAGAGCTGACATGCGACGTTTGTGCGTCACCTCAGCCAGCGGGTTGGTTTGGTCCATAAACTGAGACAACTGGTTTGTACCGAAGAACGAGTTAATCACTGATGATAGCGTACGGGCGTTGATCAGGTCAACAGGTTTGAAGTCCTCGTTATCCCGAACGTTCATCCGTTCTTTGATTGTCCGCGCCATACGCGCCAGACCAACACCAAATTGAGCATATAATTGCTCACCAACAGTCCGCACACGACGGTTGCTGAGGTGGTCAATATCATCGACAACGGCTTTCGAGTTAATCAGACCAATCAAATACTTCACAATAGACACAATGTCTTCCGTGGTGAGTACTTTCATATCTGATGATATATCCAGACCGAGCTTTTTGTTAATCCGGTAACGACCTACATCACCCAAATCATAGCGCTTATCGGAGAAAAACAGGCTCTGAATAATCTCACGAGCAGTCTGCTCATCTGGCGCATCAGCGTTACGTAGTTGCCGATAGATTTGCTCGACAGCCTCTTTTTCAGAGTTAGAGCTATCTTTCTGCAACGTATTGTAAATAATATTATAATCGGCCATGTTCATGTCCTCCTTGTGCAGGATAACTGATTTCTGGCCAGAGTCAGTAATGACATCTATATCATCAACCGTAATAACCGAATCCCGTTCGAGGAGTACTTCATTCCGGCTAATAGAAACTACTTCGCCTGTATCTTCGTCCACAAAGTCTTCCGTCCAAGTACGCAGTACCCGGGCAGCTAACCGACGGCCAATCGCTTTTTTCAGGTTAGCAGGCGTTGCTGCTACTTCTTCGGATAAGCCAAACAAGTCTAGAATATCTTTATCCGAACCAAAGCCAATAGCCCGTAGCAACGTCGTTACCGGAAATTTCTTTTTCCGATCGATGTATGCATACATGACATTGTTCACGTCGGTCGAGAACTCTATCCAGGAACCCTTGAACGGGATAATCCGAGCAGAATACAGTTTGGTACCATTCGTATGCTTGCTCATCGAGAAGAATACCCCCGGCGAGCGGTGCAACTGAGAAACAATAACTCGCTCAGCGCCATTAATGACGAAAGAGCCTTTCTCAGTCATATACGGAATGTTACCCAGGAAAACTTCCTGCTCAATCGTCTCGAAGTCCTCATTATCAGGATCACTATTTGAAAGGCGCAGCTTAGCTTTCAGCGGTACTGAATATGTCAAGCCCCGATCAATAGACTCATCGACTGAATATTTTGGTGGATCGACCGAATAGTCTATGAACTCCAACGTAAAGTTCTCGCGAGAGTCCGAAATAGGGAAATTCTCCTGAAATACCTTGAACAGACCTTCTTCTGAACGTTGGTTCGAAGGCGTATCAAGCTGGAAAAAATCTTTAAAGGATTTTACCTGGATATCCAGAAAATCGGGATACCCAATCACTGGCTGAATCGTCGCAAAATTTTTGCGTGTACTGATTTTCGCGTTTGTCGCCAAGATTGTGCTTCGTTTAGTGCGTAACCGATTCTTAATGAGTGCGTTGCGAAGATTTGCCACGGCACTCGAACTAAGTGGCTATTTAGACCCCGGACGTCACCCGACCTAAGGGGCGTAAATAGACAACATAAGGCAATAAAAATTAGTTTGTCTTTTGCAATAGCTTAGACAAAAAGTCTCCAAACAGGAAAAGACCAGACGTTGGTCTGGCCTCCCCTACCTGGAGTAATATGCGAATGAGTGTAGCTTATTTAACTTCTACTTCAGCACCAGCTTCTTCAAGTTGCTTCCGCAGCGCTTCAGCCTCGTCTTTTGCAACACCTTCTTTCACTGGTTTCGGAGCACCGTCAACTAGTTCTTTAGCTTCTTTCAGGCCCAGACCAGTTAGGTCTTTTACTAGTTTAACGACTGCCAGTTTAGCAGCCCCTGCCGATTTCAGAATAACATCGAATGATGTTTTCTCAGCAACAGCCGGAGCAGCATCGCCACCACCTGTAGCACCACCAGCTACCATTACGGGAGCAGCAGCAGCTGGCTCAATTCCGTATTCATCCTTAAGGATAGCAGCCAGTTCGTTAACTTCTTTAACCGTTAGGCCTACAAGCTGCTCAGCGAACGCTTTTAAATCTGCCATTGTAGTATTTTCTAAATTTGATTGTGATACAATATTGAAAAATGAATGCCGGAAAATTAAGCTGCTTCCTCGCGCTCCGACAGCGTTTTGAGGATACCGGCTAATTTGTTACCGCCACCTTGCAAAGCCGAAATAACGTTTTTGGCAGGGGATTGCAACAGACCGATAATTTCACCAATCAGCTCTTGCTTGCTCTTCAATGCGATGAGTGTATCAAGCTGATCAGCGCCAATAAATAGACTATAATCGATTGAAGCAGCCTTCAACTTCAGTTTATCGCTCGTTTTACGAAACTCTTTAATAAGCTGAGCTGGCGCTTTCCCGTTTTCCGGATGAAACATCACGGCTGATTGACCATGCAGTGCCGTATCGTTGAGCGGACTGTAATCCGCATCGAGAGGTTCAAGTGCTTTTTTGATGAATGAATTTTTCACCACTTTGTACTCAATACCCCGTTCAAAACACATCCGACGTAACGTATTGACCTCAGCAACCGTCATGCCATTAGCTTCCGTGATATAGAAGAAGGGAATCGTCTGAAACTTTTCAGCTAACTCCTCAATAATTGCTCCTTTTTCTTCGCGTTTCATGGCTTAAACTCCGGCTACCGTGCCTTTATCAATCGTTACTCCCGGACTCATCGTGCTCGACAGGTTGATCGTTTTTACGTATGTTCCTTTCGCCGATGAAGGCTTCAATTTCAACAACGTACTAATGATCTCCTGCGCGTTTTCAGCCAGTTTTTCTGGCGTAAACGATACTTTACCAATACTGGTGTGAATAGCTCCCTGCTTATCGACTTTAAAGTCAATTTTACCGGCTTTCACCTCACGAACAGCTTTACCAACTTCTGGCGTTACCGTACCCGATTTTGGGTTTGGCATTAAACCACGTGGTCCTAATACTTTACCCAGACGACCAACTTTAGCCATTACGTTCGGCATTGTGATAATTACATCAATATCCGTCCAGCCTTGTTCAATTTTCTGAATATAATCGTCTAGTCCCACGTAATCGGCACCAGCCTCTTTCGCTTCGTTCTCTTTGTCCGGGGTGCAAAGCACCAAAACGCGAACCGTTTTGCCTGTACCATGTGGTAACGTAGCAACACCACGTACCATTTGGTCGGCTTTACGCGGATCAACGCCTAACCGAACGTCAATATCCACAGAAGCATCAAATTTAGTATACGAAATCTCCTTCAGAATCTCAGCCGCCTGTTGGAGCGAGTATTCTTTAGAAGAATCGTATTTCGATTGCGCTTCTTTCTGTTTTTTTGTTAACTTAGCCATCTCTGTGTTTGCTTAGGCAAGTCTGATTATTTCTCAAAGGGCGATGTACCTGTCACCGTGATACCCATACTGCGGGCTGTACCAGCTACCTGTTTCATAGCCGACTCAACCGTAAAAGCGTTCAAATCGGGCATTTTCGTCTCGGCGATTGTCCGAACTTGATCCCACGATACTGATCCCACTTTTTTGCGGTTTGGTTGGGCAGATCCGCCTTTCAGCTTAGCTGCTTCCATCAGCAGAACCGGTGCAGGTGGTGTTTTAATTACGAAATCAAAGGACTTGTCCTTATAGTACGTAATCAAAACCGGTAATACCATCCCCATCTTATCCTGCGTCCGGCCATTAAACTGCTTGCAGAATTCCATGATATTTAAACCTTTGGAACCCAAAGCCGGACCGATCGGAGGTGCGGGGTTAGCTTGCCCACCTTTGACTTGCAGCTTAACGTAGCCACCTACTTCTTTTGCCATTGTGGTAATTTAGTTACGACCGCATGGGCGGTCCTGTCACTACTGAGGTTTCTAACTGGTTCGTCACATAACCAATCCGCACACCTTTCGTAACAAATCAACTGTTTTGGCTGGTCATCCTCTGAGGGAAGCATAGGATGCCAAACTACGGATAACTAATTATTTAATTAGCTTTCCTTTTCTACTTGTGCGTAACTGAGTTCTACCGGAGTATTCCGGCCAAATATTTTTACAACGACGTTCAATTTCTTCCGGTCGTCGAAAACTTCTTCTACAGTACCGATGAAGCCGCCAAAAGGTCCATCAACTACTTTTACATTTTCGCCTTTAAGGTATGTAGCAGTTGGTATTACAACTTCCTGTGTTTCTTCATCAACCTTACCTAAAATACGATTTACCTCGGCCTGACGTAATGGAACAGGAACTTTCGATGTTGTTCCAACTTGGGAGTTTCCTAAAAACCCCAGCACCCCTGGCATATTCAGGATCATATCGAGAGCCCGATTGTTACTCAGATCAGCCGAAATAAGGATATAGCCGGGGAAAAACGACTTTTCACGAACGCGTTTTTTACCATTACGCATTTCGTATACCTTCTCCGCTGGAATCAATACCTGCGGAATCACTTCGTCTAATTTTTGTCGAATAATCTCGTTATCAAGATAGGATTTGATTTTCTTTTCCTGACCCGACACTGCTCGAATGACGTACCATTGTATGCCGCTCATGTTTGTAAGTCAGTTTAGAATGACTGATAAAACGCATTCAGTCCGTTCTCAAATACTAAATCAATTAACCCGACCAGTAGCGCAAAAATCAGCGAGGCTACCAGAACCAGCGTCGAGCTGGATTGGAGATCGCTGAATTTAGGCCAAGTCACGTTGTGCTGAACTTCCTCCCAGGAGGCTTTCAGAAACGATACAAACTTGTCCATATATGTAAGGATTGGCACGGGTGGAGAGATTCGAACTCCCATCAACGGTTTTGGAGACCGCTATTCTACCCTTGAACTACACCCGTTTGAACTATTTCGAAACAGTGTGCCCCCGAAACGGACTGCAAAAGTACGAAATAATCTTAAAAAACAAGTGCATTCCTGTGTAGAAATGCACTTGTTTTTATTTATCTAATACTAGTCAAGAATTTCTGTTACCTGACCAGCGCCTACGGTACGGCCACCTTCGCGTATAGCGAAACGTAGACCTTTTTCCATAGCGATTTTATTGATCAATGTTACGTCAATCGTGATATTATCACCTGGCATTACCATCTCAACATTTTCAGGCAGAGCAATTTCACCTGTTACGTCCGTGGTACGGAAGTAGAACTGAGGACGGTACTTGTTGAAGAATGGAGTGTGACGACCACCTTCTTCCTTCGACAATACATAAACTTCCGCTTTAAACTTCGAGTGAGGTTTTACTGAACCAGGCTTACAAATAACCATACCGCGACGGATATCGGTTTTTTCAATACCACGGAGTAGCAATCCTACGTTATCACCAGCTTCGCCACGGTCCAGAATCTTCCGGAACATTTCAACACCCGTAACAACCGATTTCAGGTTCTCAGCACCCATACCGAGAATTTCAACTGGATCACCCGAGTTGATAACACCCCGTTCGATACGACCCGTTGCAACCGTACCGCGACCTGTGATCGAGAATACGTCCTCTACCGGCATCAGGAACGGAAGATCCGTTTGACGAGGAGGTAGTGGGATAAAGCTATCAACGTTGTCCATCAATTCTTCAATGGTTTTTACCCATTTAGCATCGCCGTTTAGACCACCAAGAGCCGAACCTTGAATAACAGGGATGTTGTCTCCATCAAAGTTGTAGAAGCTTAGTAGCTCACGGATTTCCATCTCAACCAGTTCGAGCAGCTCAGGATCGTCAACCATGTCCACTTTATTCATGAACACAACAAGCTGAGGTACGCCTACCTGACGAGCAAGCAGGATGTGCTCACGGGTTTGTGGCATTGGTCCGTCTGTCGCAGCTACCACCAGGATAGCGCCGTCCATCTGCGCAGCACCTGTTACCATGTTTTTCACATAGTCAGCGTGGCCTGGGCAGTCAACGTGTGCGTAGTGACGATTCGCCGTTGCATATTCAACGTGCGATGTATTGATAGTGATACCGCGCTCTTTTTCTTCGGGAGCGTTGTCAATCGATGAGAAATCCCGTACTGCGGCCAGACCCTTTTCGGCCAGCACTTTCGTAATGGCAGCCGTAAGCGTCGTTTTACCGTGGTCAACGTGACCAATCGTACCGATATTTACGTGCGGTTTCGAGCGGTCAAAATTCTCTTTTGCCATGTTTTTAAAACGCTATTGTGAACTGTTTTTGTTATTGAATGAATTCGCTGTACTTAAATTAAACCCAGCGAAATCATACCGTTTGAGGTCTGACGCCATTTGGGCTTAAAACGTCAAAAAGACTCCGTAAAAGAAGTCTTGAGCCGTTACGGGGACTTGAACCCCGGACCTCTTCCTTACCAAGGAAGTGCTCTACCGCTGAGCTATAACGGCAAAAAAATAGAGTTGTAAGGTTTTGAAGTCGTACAGTCGTAAAGTTTCTCTCGTCTGAGCGTTACTAATTTTATAACTATTCAACTCTATACCTTTAGAACTCAGCAATTGAGCGGAAGACGGGTCTCGAACCCGCAACCTATAGCTTGGAAGGCTATCGCTCTACCAATTGAGCTACTTCCGCAAAAAAGAAGTTGTAGAGTTTTAAGATTGTATGGTTGTAAAGGTGGCTTCTGACCTGAAATAGCTTTACAACTATACGACTTTGTAACTTTTCAACTTCTTCTGGTGGGGAGTGGAGGATTCGAACCTCCGAAGGCGTACGCCAGCAGATTTACAGTCTGATCCATTTGGCCACTCTGGAAACTCCCCAAAAATCACTGTTAAAGAACATTTTCCGTCCCGTTTCCGGTTTGGAGTTGCAAAATTACATGTTTTTGCGGTGTTGTCAACAGGTGATTTAAAAATAATTTAAAACACATGAGTGTTATCTCACTAATTCCGTGAGCTTCTTTCCGTTAGGATAAATTATATCACTGATACGCCACCGACTAGCGATCTGACTTAGCTCTACTCGAATACCTTCTGGCTTGTTGTTGTTTAGAAACGTTACGTAGACAACAGCTTTTGACCCCCCTACTGCCGCTGGTTCTACCCATGTCTTTTTAATCATAGGATCCGGAGCATTAAAAAGCAGGTTTGTTTTTGTTCGGTTGACTTTACCCCCATTTCTCTGCGCATCATTCCAAATTAGTTCAGCCGTAGGCTTGGTAAAAAATTGCTCGATCAGCGCACGGTCTTTTGATTCGCGAAGCGGATTCTCTTTTTTATTATGTTCAAAATAAAGCGCCCGAACTAATCGATCAGCTGCCGTACGAGGAGCACCAGGTGCAGGACGCTTTGTCAATGCTACGCTACTATCTTCCTGTATATTACTTTTTGCAGAGTCAGTTTTGGTTTCCTGCTCCGGTTTCGATTGACAGGAGATTATAATCAACAAAATCCCTATACATGATCCTAGTCTTAGCATGCTCGTTTGAAGTTTTGGTCAAACTGGTATGCGATTTAAAGCTCCAGATTCCACAGTCCTACCTATAACAGGCCTACAGACTGTGGAATCTAAAACACGGAACATTACCAGACTTTAATACGGTCTTCAGGCTTCTTATACATCTTATCGCCCGGTTGAATGTTGAAGGCCTGATACCAGGCATTAATGTTTGATAAGGGTCCATTACAACGATACATACCCGGCGCATGCGGATCAACTAAAATTAATTGAGCCTGGGTTTCTGGTAGAACATTGATGCGCCACACCTGCGCCCACGACAAGAAGAAACGTTGATCTGGTGTGAAGCCATCAATTAGACTCTTTTTTCCGCTCGACTTACCTTGTGGCGTTTTTTTGAACGCATCATAGGCAATAGCCAGCCCCCCCAAATCAGCCAGATTTTCGCCAAGCGTAAGCTGACCATTGACTTTGATCGAGTCGAGTACTTTAAACCCGAAAAACTGCTCCTTTACTTGGTCCGCACGCTTTTTAAAGTTATCAGCATCTGCTTTGGTCCACCAGTCACGTAGCGTACCATCGGCGTCATATTGGCGGCCGGAATCATCAAAACCATGCGTCATTTCATGGCCGATTACAGCGCCAATACCTCCATAATTGATAGCGTCATCAGCCTCAAAATCGAAGAACGGAAACTGCAGAATAGCTGCCGGGAAAGCGATTTCGTTATTAACAGGATTGTAATAGGCATTCACAGTTGGCGGTGTCATTCCCCACTCCGTCCGATCAACAGGTTTCCCTAATCGATTGATCATATAATTGTACTGCCACTTACTCGCCGATTTTACATTCCCATAGAAATCATCACGAGCAATACTAACCCCTTCGTAGTTTTTCCATTTGTCAGGATAGCCTATTTTGCGTTTGAAGGACAACAACTTAGTCAGCGCTTTCTTTTTTGTATCCTCGCTCATCCAGTCGAGGTTTTTAATATGCTCTTTATACGAGGCTTCCAGATTATCCACTAAGGTCAGCATCCGCTGCTTAGCTTCTGGTTTGAAATATTGCTGAACGTAGAGCTGCCCAAGCAAATCACCCAGCGAACCATCGATCAGGCTGCTGATACGTTGCCAACGGGGTGTCTGCTCCTTTTGGCCAGTCAGTATTTTTGAGAAGGCAAAGTTTTGTTTTACAAATGCATTACTCAGGTAAGGCGCGGCTCCTTTCAATAGGTTCCAGCGCATATATGTACGCAAATCCTCAACAGGCGTAGCCGTAACCAGACTATCAAGTGATCGGAAGAAAGCTGGACTTTGTACCAAAACTGTATCCTGAGCTTTAGCCCCATATTTCTCTAGTTGATCTGCCCAGTTAATACCAGGTGTCTGCTGGCTAAAACTGGCTGCCGTAAATTTGTTGTACGTTTTATACGGATCACGCAAATCAACGCGCGGCATTTGCGCTTTGGCCAGTTCCGTTTCCATACGTATTACTACGTCGGCATCTTGCGAAGCCTGAGTAGGTTCTTCGCCAATCAAGGCTAACATTTTGGTCAGATGCTCTCGGTAGGCATCTCGGATTTTTACGCTACGTGCATCATTTTTCAAATAATAATCACGATCGGGAAGCGTAGTACCGCCCTGACTAAGCTGAGGTAAGTATTTCGATACGTTTTTTCGGTCCTGTGCAACAAAGAAACCAAATAACATTCCATTGCCCTGCGTCCGCTGGTAAGCCAATTCATCGAAGAAAGCGGCTTTGTTATTCACCTTATCGATACGTGCTAAATCAGATTTGATGGGTTCAATTCCACGCTTCTCAATGGTCAGGCTATCCATGCCACTTGCGTAGTAATCGCCAACCATTTGGTACAAACGCCCTTTCGTAGTAGTCTTTGAGGCATCTTCGAGCAGCGACTTCATGGCATCCAGACTTTTTTCCCGTAGCTCATTGAAGCTGCCCCATGATGTTTTCGAGGCCGGAATTGCGTTTTGCCGAAGCCAGTTTCCGTTTGCGTATTGATAGAAGTTATCCCCCGGTTTCACGGACAAATCCATGTTTTGAGGATCAATAAATTTTTGAGGATCAGCGGCCATTATACCGACCGCCAGCACTGTAATTAACAGAAAAGCAAAGCGCTTTTTCATAAAATCAGAATGATTGAGTTGACCAGGACAAAAATACGTAATGCGGACGAAAACCTGTGCTCAATAGCGATTAACCTATAGATTACACAGACTTTGGCCCGCATTACGTATCGGGATTAATTATTTGCTTGCAGTCAGTGAGGTTTGATAAGATTTGACATACGTACCAGCTTTATACCGATCAAATGGCTCTTTTTGATGGTAGTTGTTAGCAAAATACGTAATGATTTGGTGAAATGTACGTGCATCCAGGTACCCCCCTATTGGTTGGATCAGATTGAATTTCTCGTCTAAAAAGACTGTAGATGGGTAACTCATCTGATTGTTTAATAGTGCTGCGGCCAGTTCGTGCACCCCCCGACTACCGCCACTGATGTATTTGAACGTTTGCTTTCCCAGTGTTACATCGGCCGTTTGTTCAGCATTGAACCGAACAGGATAAAAATTTTCGTTAACGTAGTCGGCAATAGCGGGTTGCGCAAAGGTTTTACGATCCATCACTTTGCACCAGCCACACCAATCGGTATACACGTCGACCACAAATTTGCGGGGCTTTTTTTGCGTCAATGCATACGCCTGCTGAATAGTCAGCCATTTAATTTGCTTTGCTTCATTAACAGCAGATGTATGGGTTGCTACGGCTGTAGGCAACGTAGTGCGGAAGGCGCAGATCGTCAGTAGAACGAAGGCTCCGCAAAAAAGAAGTAAGCGATTCATAAGCTCGTTATTTCGATAATAACGAGCTGAAACCTTAAAAATTAGATTTAGCGTTCAGGATCGCGGATTAAAATTACTTGGGTTCTGCTACTTAATAGCCCGTAAAATCTCGCGTTTATGCGGAGGTCCCGGGTGTTTTTCAACGGTCAGACCTGCGGTCCGCATGTTACGTTGCACCTCGCTTTTAGAACAATACGTAGTTAATACCCCCCCAGGCAACAACAAATCAGCCAATTGCTGAAAAATCTCCGCGCTCCAGAGCTCAGGCTGCGCCGTTGGAGCAAAGGCGTCGTAATAAATCAGATGGAAACGTTCCGGCGTTCGTAAATCCTGGAGTTTTTTATCCAGCTTGGTCAGACTAAAATAAGGGCTTATGGCAACGGGCTCATTCCACACAGATTCATGCAGATTGGTCAGGTAACTCGTATTTAATAGTTCATCGTAGTTAAGCAGATAAGCCTCGTGAACCGGAAACGGATAAGCCTCGACTGCTACGTAATCAATTTGCCGCTGCCGTAGCTCGGCTTCGCGGGCGGTCAGTAACGCATTAAGCCCTGTGCCAAACCCCATCTCGAAGATACGTAGCGTCGAATCGTTGAATTTATCGAACGCGTGGAATAAGCCTAACTCGATAAACACCCGCTGCGATTCCTGCCAGGCACCATGAATGGAATGATACGTTTTATCAAGAACCTGATTGATGGCAGTGTGCGAACCATCGGCTGTTATTATCAGACGGACGTCAGCTTTCATAATTCTATCGGTTTTTGAGCTATTTTTGCCCCGTAATCAATCTATAAGGCACAATAGTTGTGCATGGGTTTGCCCTGTATTGTCCAATTGCGCATTATTCATTACACCGTATCAATCACTTATTAAACACAATGATTCAACGCGTTCAGACAATATTTTTGTTTCTTATTACAATTGCAATGGGCGTTGCGCTGGTAACCCCGCTCTGGGAAAAAACAGGAATACAATCCTCGGAAAAGGCTTATCTCACTGCGCTTCAATACACTCAGCAACAGGCTGTTGCGCAGCAGGCCGGTATCCCAGCCCAGGAAGTGCCCACAACAGCCGTAACATCAGTTTGGTATCTGGCTTTGTTGATCGCTCTGGTTGGTCTGGTAGCCCTCTACGCCGTTTTTCAGTTTCGTAACCGCCTGCTACAAACGGCCTTGTGCGCTGTAAATGCGCTAATGCTCACCGCCATTATGGGTATTATTCTATACCGAACGCTCTATGCGGGCAAAGCGTATGGCAACCCCGACGATCAGGGTTCGTTTCTGACTGGCTTCTACGCCATTATTGCTGCACTGGTTTTCAATGCTCTCGCGAATCGGTTTATACGTCGCGATGACAAGCTTGTGAAAGACTCGAATCGGTTACGTTAATACGTATCAAAAACCGTATATCCGGCAGGTTAGTCAACTTTATGATTAATCTGCCGGTTTTTTTGGGCCTGTCGTGAGCATTCATTTCTAACCCGTTTCGCCGTAACTTGAGCGAGAATTACAACCGCAACTACGATGAAAAAACATTTTTTACCCTTTCTCTGTGGTTACCTTTTTACGTTGAGTGGGCTTTCAGCTCAGCCCACTCCAGTAAGTGTAGCTGTCGATTCTACAAAGGGGAAGGCTCGCCCCATCGGCATAGGCATTGCCGATTTCACAAAAGGTATGGAACGCAACCCGGGGTTTTTGACCTATTACTGGGATGCGAAAAGGGGGAAAATCTGGCTCGAAATCAGTACGTTCGACACCGAATTTCTCTATTACCCGACCCTTGCGCAAGGTGTAGGCTCGAACGATATCGGCCTTGATCGCGGGCGTCTTGGTCAGGAGCATATTGTAAAGTTTCAACGTAGCGGTCCGAAAGTTCTGCTGATTGAGCCCAACTACGCCTACCGCGCCATTAGCAACGACCCGCTTGAACGCCGGGCAGTCGAAGAATCGTTTGCAAAATCCGTTCATGCCGGATTTGACGTAGTCGCTGAAGATAATGGCAAAGTGCTTGTTGATTTGACGCCGTTTTTGATGCAGGATGCCGTTGGAGCCGCGCAGGCCATTGCACGAACGAAACAAGGTACGTACAAATTCGATCCGGCACGTAGCGCGATGCATTTACCCCGAACGAAAGCATTTCCACAAAATACGGAGTTTGAGGCTGTCATTACGTTAACCGGCGAGAATCCAGGCGCTTTTCTGCGTGAGGTTACGCCCACTCCTACAGCGGTTACGGTTCATCAGCACCATTCGTTTGTGCAATTGCCCGACAATAATTACAAACCCCGACTTTTTGATCCACGGATTGGCTACGGAGGGATTGAGTATTTCGATTATGCTACGCCCGTTAGTCAGCCGATTATGAAACGGTATATTTCCCGGCACCGGTTGGAGAAAAAAGATCCGTCAGCAAAAGTTAGCGAAGCCGTAAAACCGATTATTTACTATGTTGATCCGGGCACGCCCGAACCAATACGTTCGGCATTGGTGGAAGGTACCGCCTGGTGGAACCAGGCGTTTGAAGCGGCTGGCTACAAAAACGCGTTTCAGGTCAAACTACTTCCGGCTGATGCCGATCCAATGGATATTCGCTACAATCTGGTCCAATGGGTACACCGCTCAACGCGGGGATGGAGCTATGGCGGTAGCATCAGTGACCCACGCACGGGCGAAATCATTAAAGGAAAAGTAACGCTCGGTTCATTACGTGTCCGGCAAGATTACCTGATTGCACAGGGTTTGGTGGGTGACTATACTGGCGCCGTAAACTCCTCTTCCGATCCAATGATGCAAATGTCAATTGAACGATTACGGCAATTGGCAGCCCATGAAGTTGGGCATACACTCGGTTTGCCGCACAATTACATTGCCAGCACACAGGGCGGTGGTGCATTTGGACGCGCTTCCGTTATGGATTACCCGACTATGGTAGCCAAAATAAAAGGAGCTAGTATTGACTTGTCTGACGCCTACGCGAAGGGAATCGGCGAGTACGACAAATGGAGCATTCGCTACGGTTATGAACAATTTCCGAGTGGTGCTAATGAAAAACAGGCGCTCGACAAAATCGTCAATGACATGCATAAAAGCGGGCTCACTTTCCTAACCGATCAGGACGCCCGGCCCGAAGGATCGGCGCATCCTGGCACGCACTTATGGGATAATGGCACGAACGCTGTCGACGAATTAAAACGAGTGTCGGAGGTTCGGAAAATCGCTCTGACCAATTTTACCGATAAAAAAATTCCAGCTGGTACGCCCATGGCTACGCTTGAGGAAGTACTCGTGCCGATGTACATGTTCCACCGATATCAAATTGAAGCCGCTGCCAAAGTCGTGGCTGGACAGACGTACACGAACGCATTACGTGGCGATGGACAGCCAGTTGTCTCAACAGTTCCTGCTCAGGAGCAAAAACGGGCGCTGAATGCTTTGCTGGCTACAATCGATCCTAATTTTCTGGCTCTTCCCCGGCCTATTCTGGCTCTGATCCCTCCCCGTCCGTTCCGGTACGATCCGAACTTTCGGGAAGTTTTCAAACGCCGTACGGGAATTACATTCGATCCACTGGCAGCACCTGAAGCAGCTGCGGGTATGACGTTACAAATGCTGTTTAATCCCGAACGCGTAAGTCGGCTCGTTATGCAATCCGCCCTTGACCCGACTCAACTTAGCCTGGAAGAAACGCTCGATCAGTTGCTGGATGCTACGTGGTATAAAGCCGACCCGACGGATAGCTATCAGGCTGAAGTGAAACGACTGACGGATAAACTATTACTTCAGAAACTAATTGATCTGGCTAATAATCAGGAAGCTACCTCACAGGCACGGGCTGTAGCAGGTTTCAAACTAAATGAGTTAAAGAGTAAACTCTCGGCAACATCTACGAATCCGAAAGTTGCCGCTCATCAGATGTTTGCGCTGGAGCAAATTCGTCGGGCCGATGATAACGTAGCGGATCTTCGCCCAACAAATTCTCAAACTCCACCCGACGGTATGCCTATCGACCCCGGTCAGGAGTGGCTTGCCCCTATCTGCGACTGGCGCTAAACAATTCGACCTGATTTTCAGTACGTTATATTCTTTCGATCTGATTCTAACCGTATTCCGGGACGCACGGTCTAATTTTGGGCCGTGCGTTTGTGTTGATAATTGTAAAATAACGTAGTATGAAGAATTTAGTAGCCGCCTTTCTTTTTCTTAGCAGCAGTTTGTCAATAGCACAACAAGTTGCGACACCGACCGATACTGCTACGTATATAAAAACAATGGCTGGCGTTTCGGAGCCCATTCCACTTAAACCAACTCCTGAACAAAATACCGAAAAAAACGAGTTAAAATATAACCTGAATCAGTCGGGCTCACACTTCTTCAAAGTTACGTTTCTAAATCAGACCTGGCTCCGATTTAATCAGAGCAACCCCGGCACAACGGTCATCAGCGAGCCGAAAGACAATACGTTCGATATTGGTTTGCGACGCACCCGGATGCAGCTTTTTGGGCAGATCAGCGATCACGTCTTTCTGTATTTCCAGTTCGGTATGAACAACTTCAACTACCTCAACGGTGGTTTTAGTCCGTCAGCCTCATCGAACCGGAAAATCCATGCATTCTTTCACGACGCTGTGGGTGAATATCTAGTCTGGAAAAACAAGGATTATCTAAAAATTGGCGGTGGATTAACCATCGTTAACGGCTTATCCCGCTTCTCGGCGCCGGG
This sequence comes from Spirosoma sp., assembly GCF_048594605.1. Classification (GTDB taxonomy): domain Bacteria; phylum Bacteroidota; class Bacteroidia; order Cytophagales; family Spirosomataceae; genus Spirosoma. Next base: position 33,385 of record NZ_JBMDWV010000133.1, on the reverse strand, counting down.
CGTCAGTAATATTATGAGCATGGACGTACCAGTTTTTGCGCAGGCTACCGTTGATCAGACGGACCAGTTTTCGCGAAAATTGACTCTTTATGCGCGTGGTCAGGTTGGCCATCTCGACTATCGGGTAGCTTTGTCTGATCCTTTTCCTGTTCAAACCAGTGGATCAGCCCTTTCAACCTATGGACAAAACTCCATTTTTTCGCTGAAAGGGCACCATAAGCAATTTCAGGGCTTTTTTATGTGGCAGTTCTTCGACAAAGAAGCACATCAAACGCCGGGCTACAATACAGGTACGTATCTGGGATCGAAGAAGATTTTTAACCTGGAAGCGGGTTTCATTACTCAGAAAAATGCGACGGTGCGTGTTGCTTCGGCTGGCGATACTACGTATCACAACATGAATCTGTGGTCGGTAGCTTCTTTTCTGGACATTCCATTAAATAAAGCTAAAGGCACAGCCGTGAATGCTTACCTAGGCTATTTTCACACCGATTACGGAACCAACTACCTGCGATTCAACGGGATTATGAACCCAGCAAGTGGTGTTGCAAGCGGGTATCCTTCGGGCACACAGGGAAATGCCGTACCAATGTTCGGCACCGGAAGTGTTATCTACGGTCAGCTTGGTTATTTATTAAAACGCGATTTATTCGGGTCTGGCAACGGTACGCTCATGCCCTATGTTCAGGCACAAGTCGCTAGCTATCAGCGTATAACACAAACATTGGGCATCTATAACCTTGGCCTAAACTATCTGATCAAAGGCCACAACGGCAAACTCACACTCGATTATCAGAATCGCCCAATCTATGAAGCTGCTGGTAACCAATACGCCCCGAGCGGCCGCCGAGGGCAACTAACATTGCAATACCAGGTGTTTATTTAAGATCATCCGACGCTATTTATTAATTGCATCCTGACAATTGTCAACTGTCATGCCGTTCATATCACGCCTGGCCGTATTTTCTGTAACTTCCGACATTTCAAGGCGAGTGCGCGTAATACTTGATTTCAGATCACCCCGTACGTAGTATTTCTTACCGGCTTCAACATCCAAATCAAAACTCGTTTCTTTCTTAAAAACCTCAATACCTCCATTCTGAGCCGTCAATGATAATTTACCAGGCTTAACTTTATACTCAATATACCGGTTGTTGCTGAGTTTACAGATTTTCGTACCATTGGCAAAAATACTGTAGTTAATTCCTGATCCGAAAAATTGACCGCCCCGGTAGATGTAGACCGTAGCGAAGTACTCGGATTTCGGGCTGCGAACAGAATCGCTTCGAAACGCGGAACTAATAAAACTCAAGCAAAGTAAGGTAATCAGAGACGCAGTTTTCATCGTTAAAAAAGTCGGTAAACCCTGGAGCAATATCGTTCAGTAATGAAAAAACGAACCAAAAGACTTAGTAACCGTAATTGAAAAAGCCTGCTCATGTAGAAATGGCAGGCTTTTTTACTTCTAGAACTCTTGTATCTCTAAAGCACATTCAGCGTGCTAAGTACGCTGTTCATGTTCCGAACCGCATCGGCCGATTTATTGAAAGCAGCCTGCTCTTCGTCGTTCAGTTTATAATCGATGATTTCTTCCCAGCCACTACGTCCCAAAACGACGGGCACACCCAAACATATATCTGACTGGCCGTACTCGCCTTCCAGTAATACGCAGGATGGAATAACCCGTTTCTGATCACGCAGAATGCTTTCAACCATATAGGCGCCCGCAGCACCGGGAGCATACCAGGCCGATGTACCAATCAGGCCCGTCAACGTAGCACCACCTACCATTGTGTCGGCAGCTACTTTTTTCAGCGTTTCTTGATCCAGAAAATTACTGACCGGAACACCCGCTTTTGTCGCCAGACGAGTCAGGGGAATCATAGTAGTGTCGCCATGACCGCCTATAACAGATGCCTGTAAATCATTCGGCGAACAATTCATTGCCAGTGACAAATATGTTTTGAATCGAGCCGAATCCAATGCACCGCCTAAGCCGATAACCCGATTTTTAGGCAACCCCGACGATTTCAGTGCCAGATACGTCATCGTATCCATTGGGTTGGAGATGATAACAAAAATCGTGTCGGGAGAGTGCTTCAGAATATTTTCCGTTACGCCTTTTACGATGCCAGCATTGATCCCGATCAGATCCTCACGGGTCATGCCGGGCTTACGCGGCAACCCCGACGTAATGACAACGACATCAGAGCCCGCTGTTTTTTCATAGTCATTTGTAGAACCGATCAGTTTAACGTCGCAATCGAGTAAAGTTGACGCCTGGAGCATATCCAGCGATTTACCTTCGCTAATTCCCTCTTTAATGTCGAGCAGAACTACTTCATGGGCAAGCTCACGGCGGGCAATGTTATCGGCACAAGTGGCTCCAACGGCTCCGGCGCCTACTACGGTAACTTTCATACGGAATTCGGAATTAAAGGGTTAACAAACGCCCGCAAAAGTAAGGCCCCAGTTCAAGACAAACCAATAGCGTTCAAATTAAAACTTCTGCCTCAGTTGCTCGTTTATAAACTATTCAGGATTTTTTTTTTGTTAGACGTTTACTATTCCTTGCTTCATCAGTCTAAAGTAGGCTGAAATGCCAAAAAATCAATGAAAAACAGTAGCCTTATATCCCGGATTTTATCCTCCATTTTTTTCAAGCGAGCCAACGCTGGTGCTGCTGGTTACGCCCGCAATTCGCAAAGACTTTTTACGTTGATCCGAGAGGCTATTCACAAAAGCGGTGGTTTATCGGGCGCAAACGTTGCCGTTTTCCGGGAGCAGTTAGGCGTCGTTACACGTCTGCTACGCGCTTACGCATCAGGACAATACCGTGCAATACCCTGGAAAACGTTGCTTCGGATTATTGCCGTGCTAGTTTACTTTGTTTCACCGATTGACATCTTACCTGATTTTCTACCTATCGTAGGTCTGACGGACGATATTGCCCTGATGCTGTGGCTATTTAGCGGGGTCAAAGATGATATTGATACGTTCCGGCAGTGGGAACAGGGTACCACAGCTTCAGGTGATTCCGGCACTTCTCCCGTAAGAACAATAAAAATCGGATGATTGTATCCGTTTCAGGTTCCCGATTCATTAAATGTTAGCCAGTCAGTAGATGGAAACCAGATTCGCTTTTATTACGTAAGTTTCCCTACGTTTTAATAGATTGTACGAGAGAGTTTTGTTAATTTTGCATACATTCAAATTCCAAGTATCATGATTTCGGCAAGCATTTTGGCATTTATGGGTTTGGGCGGTCAGGAAATGATCTTTATCTTCCTAGCACTGCTTCTTTTGTTCGGCGCTAAGAAGATTCCCGAACTCGCACGGGGACTTGGTAAAGGCATTAAAGAATTCAAAGACGCTACTAAAGACGTTCGCGAGAATATCGAAGACGGTCTGAAAGAGTCAGAGAAATAATTTTTTATTATACACAGACAATCAGGCGGCCCCAATCTGGAGCCGTCTGATTGTCTGTTTTTATTAGTTTATAGTTTTCAGAGCTATTTCTCAATATTGTGCTGGGGAATGTTTTTGCGCGAAACCTGAAACTACTGATTACAACTGATTACCTGTGACCCCTTACCGCAGCTTCTCCGCCGTTCAGGCCGATCTTAAATCGGGTTCAATTACCTGCCGCCAGTTGGTAGAGCAATACCTTACTCGCATTGAAGATCATAAATCACTCAACGTTTTTACCGAAATATATGCTGATGAAGCCCGGCAGCAAGCTGACGCTGTCGATCAGAAACTAACGGCTGGTACGGCAGGTAAACTGGCCGGAATGGTTATCGGTATCAAGGACGTATTGAGTTATAGCGGACATGGCGTACGGGCAGGAAGTCGGATTCTGGAAAATTTCACCGCGCAATTTACCGCTACTGCCGTACAACGTCTGCTAAACGAGGATGTGATTATTATTGGCCGACAAAATTGCGATGAATTCGCGATGGGCTCGTCAAATGAAAATTCGGCCTTTGGTCCGGTACGTAACGCAGTTGATCCGGATCGCGTACCGGGCGGCTCAAGCGGTGGTTCAGCCGTGGCGGTGCAAGCGGGCTTATGTCTGGCTTCGATTGGTTCCGATACAGGCGGGTCAGTACGTCAGCCGGCTGCCTTTTGCGGGGTTGTGGGCCTAAAGCCAACCTATGGGCGGATCAGTCGGTGGGGCTTGATCGCGTACGCTTCTTCCTTTGACTGCATCGGCCCGATTGCCAATACAGCCGATGACGCTGCTTTACTCCTTGAAATTATGGCGGGTGCTGATGAGTTCGACAGTACGGTGTCCAGTAATTCAGTTGATACATATACTACGGCGCACTTACCCGATCGACCACTACGTATCGCCTATCTTCGTGACGGCGTTGAGAGTGAGGGCGTTGACCAGAGCATCCGCGAAGCAACGCTAAATAGAATTCAGGCTTTGCAGAAGGCGGGGCATACGGTAGAACCGATTGATCTGACGCTTTTAAAATATCTGCTTCCGACGTACTACATTCTGACGACGGCCGAAGCGTCGTCAAATCTGTCGCGTTTCGATGGGGTACGGTACGGTTACCGAAGTATGCCGACAAATACATCAACTTCTGATCTTTTGTCGTTGTACAAAAAAAGTCGTACGGAAGGATTTGGTGCTGAAGTTCGTCGACGGATTTTACTCGGCACCTTTGCCTTGAGTGCCAGCTATTACGACGCGTATTATACCAAAGCGCAGCAAGTTCGGCGATTGATTCGCCAGGAGACGGAACGTTTGTTTGAGAAGTATGATTTTTTGCTCTCCCCTACTACGCCAACACCGGCGTTCAGACTGGGCGAGAAAACCGGCCGAAATAGTGGAGAAGATCCGCTGCAAATGTATCTGGCCGATATTTTTACGGTACAGGCCAACGTAGTGGGTTATCCAGCTATATCAATTCCCAACGGGACTGATGCCAACGGTCTGCCCATTGGTTTACAGCTGATGGCGCCCCCCTTTGCCGAAGGGAATTTAGTGGCTTTAGCGAAAAGCCTGCAAGGTGAATAATCGGGACCGCTGACGCGGTAGCTTAAATACATATAGGTAGAATGCGGATTCTTAGAAATTCAACTGCATTCACAGTATAGATTTAACCATTAAATAACGGAACGAACCTAGCCGAAGATCGCATGAAGTATCTGAACCTACGCCTTTTGAAAGCAGGCCTGTTAAGTACAGCGTTGGGTCTGACAATAATGGCTCGCGCCGAAATAAAAAGCCAGCCCGGACAGCAGCAAACGGATAATTCGAACAACAAGCAAGATTCCCTCGTCGCTGTTAACACGGTTCCCGATAGTGTCCTTCGCGAGCGTCTGGCCAAACTTCAGAAAGACGTCCCTCTTACGTACCACAAAGCTGTTCAATCCTATATTGATTATTTTACTTTTCGCAAACCGAGCATAACCAAGTTGATGCTCGAGCGCCAACCGCTTTTTTTTCCGCTCTACGAACGGATGCTGGCCGAATACGAACTGCCGGATGAGTTGAAATACCTGTCAATTGTGGAATCATCCCTAACTCCCCGTGCTGTTTCGCATTCCGGAGCCGGTGGTTTATGGCAGATTATGCCCGGTACAGGGCGCGACCTGAAATTGTATCAGGACGATTACATTGATGAGCGAATGGACCCGGTGAAAGCGACGGAAGCGGCCTGCAAATATCTGCGGGATCTGTACGCCATCTTTGGCGACTGGGAATTGACGCTGGCCGCTTACAACTGCGGACCAGGAGCTGTGAAGCGTGCCATGCGCCGGTCGGGAAAGGGCTCCTATTACACACTTTACGACAACCTGCCCAAAGAGACTCGCGGTTATGTTCCGCAATTCGTAGCGTTTACGTATTTGATGCATTATGCTAACGATCACGGCATTTTTGCTGAGAAATATGAGTACCCTATACCAATGGATACGGTTCAAATTACGGGATACTTTAATCTGGAAACCTTCGCGAAACATAGCAATATGTCGCTGACGGATCTTCAGAAGATGAATCCTGCTATTACAACAACAGTTCTACCTACACATACGAATCGTTACCCATTACGTGTGCCTCGTCAGCAATACGCTTATTTTGCCAGCAATCGGCGGGTAATTATGGATTCTGCCAGTCGGATTCCGGCTAGTATGGAGCATATTTTGCTAGCCCATGCCGAAGCTGTTCAATATGGTGATGAAGCAAAGAAAGATTGGGCGGCTTTAGGCCAGAATCCATTAGCCAAAGCACGTTTTGAAGAAACTCCTGCTCAGGAAACGGTGGCTGCTTCCGAAAAATCACCAAAGTCAATCAATCAGTCAGCCGAAGAGGAACTAGCCGACAATCCTGAAGAAGACTTAGAAGCGGTTGTTAAGCGCAGGCCCCAGAAACAGATTTATGTAGTCAGAAAAAAAGACAATCTGGGCGATATTGCTGATCGTTATAACATAGAGCTTTACGACCTGAAACGCTGGAATCACCTTCGTTCTACCACAATTCATCAGGGGCAGAAATTAGTTATCCTTAAGGAAGTTGCCGAAACGCATAACGAGCGCCTGGCTGATCAGGGTACTTCCAAATCACGTAAAAAGGCAGAAACCGTCGCTAAAACGAAAATTTACAAACCTCGTTATCACCGGGTTCAGGATGGCGACACACTTTGGAACATCGCTCAGCGTTACGATGGGCTGACCATTGATCGACTTAAAAAGCTAAACCATATCCGCAGCAACTCGCTTCGATTAGGCCAAAAGCTGATTGTCGGTTAAACCCTCATTCTTCAGAGTCGATGTTCTATTTTAAGACATGGCGCCGTAAAGCTGACTCCTGAAAACCAACGTAGTAAACCCACGATTTCAGTAGAAAAAGTCGTGGGTTTTTCGTATCTTTATCTTTACATAATTGCCTTAAAAACAGGCGTTTTAATCAGCAAATGATTGCTTATTTAGACGGAATTCTTTCCTATAAAGAACCTACGCATACTATCATTGACGTACACGGCGTAGGATACATGGTTCACATCTCGCTTCAAACGTATTCTGTGCTACCCGGTGGTGGCGAACGCATAAAATTGTTTATTCATCATCTGTTCCGGGAAGATTCACAGTCGCTCTACGGATTTGCTAACGCTGATGAGAAATCACTTTTTCTCGATCTGATCGCCGTTTCGGGAGTTGGACCAAACACAGCACTAGGTATGCTCTCAGCTATGCAGCCCGGCGATTTGCGGCTGGCTATTTTAGGAGAGAATGTGCGGGCTGTACAGGCGATTAAAGGCATTGGTGCCAAAACAGCCCAACGTATCATTCTTGAACTACGCGACAAAATGAAACGGTCGGGCGTGGTACCTAACGGACCAACGTATCGTCAGCAGGCGGCAAACCCGGTTCGTGAGGAATCGCTGGCAGCTCTGATCGCTTTAGGCTTTCCTAAACCGACTGCAGAAAAAAGTGTGGACGATGCTTTACGGGAAGAACCCAATCTTACGGTTGAAGAAGTCATTCGTCGGGCACTACGTTAGCTATCTACAAAAACGGGACTAGTAGCTTGACTGGTCCCGTTTTTGTAGATAGCTGATAATATTTAGTCGACACCGGCGGCTTTTTTGGTTTTTTCTTTTGCTACCGCTTTCAGTTCTTTAGCTTCACCTTTCAATTCTTTTTTAGCAGCCTTCTCCATTTTCCGATCGGCTTTTGCCATTCTTGTTTTAGGATCGGAAACTCCCGCAATTTCAAGTCCTTTGCCCGTTCTGGCGTTCTCTCTAAGCTCGCGAGCTTTAGCAACTTTCTTCTCGGCCTTCATTTCTTTTTTAGCGGCTTTCCCCTCTTGTACTGCTTGAGCGAAGCCGATTTGTGCTACCGTCAGCAACGAGCCGATGGAGGCAGCGATGATGAGTTTTTCATAATTATTACCTGTTTACAACATACCTCACTACGCAGTAAGGTTTTTTGATATTACGAAACGCATCACTCCCAGATTTGTTTAAAAACCTATTAGTCAGTCACATATATCTATATACTCTGTAGGTAATAGTTATTTTTGACTAAGTAATTGATTATGAGTAATTCTCTACCAAAAGCTATTTCGCGTATAGTATCAGTCAGACAAACCATTTTTTTTCTTACAAAAAAATAATCTCCGTCCTCATGATTCTCCTCAACGTAGTACTGGCAGACAGGTTACTCGGCTTGATTAACGGGGGTTTTCTTCAGATTCGTTTCCAGATACGCTGTGTATTGCTGAAATAACAACAACTGCGTTGTTGCGCTATACGCTACGCCATGCGCTCCAGGCGGATAAATACGTAGGTCGGCATCTTTACCAGCATCTTCGAGGGCGTTCATCAACTGAAACGTATTACGAACGTGGACATTCTCATCCATTGTTGAGTGCGCAATAAACATCTTGCCGGCCAGATTCTTTGCATAAGGCGACACCGCACTCGCTTTATATTTCTCTTCATTTTCGGGCAGTAGCCCCATATAGCGTTCGGTGTAAATGGTGTCGTAAAGCCGCCAGTCAGTAACGGGTGCGCCTACGAGCGAGACTTTAAACACGCCCGGATGAGTCAGCATTGTATAACTACTCATATATCCGCCGTAACTGTGTCCGCGAATGGCCATCCGACTGCCATCTACCCAAGGCTGCTTCGTCAGATACGTTGCGGCTTCTACAAAATCCTGGCTTTCGTACTTACCCAGCTTTTCGTAAACAATCTTCTCAAAATCACGACCATATCCCCCACTTCCCCGGTTGTTAACGCTCACCACTACGTATCCTGCTTGTGCCAGCCACTGATGCCAGCCCGTAGTCGCAAAATCATTATATACCGATTGAGAACCGGGCCCGCCATACACATCCATCACGACCGGATACTTTTTTGTAGCTGGGTCAAAATCAAGTGGCTTGATAATCGAAATGTCGATTTTCTGGCCGTCGGACGTAGTGAAACTAACCAGTTCTTTAGGTGCATACGTATGGCCTGCTACGTAGTCAGAAACTCGTTTATTGGTTTCCAGCGCTTTCAGAAGTTTTCCGTTCGTGTCGCGTAGCTCAACCTGCGTTGGCGTCTGCACATTCGAATACCGATCAATGAAATACTGACCATTGGGTGAGAAATTTACAGTGTGGCGACCTGGTACAGTGGTGATTCGGCGCTTGTTTTTCCCATCCAGATCGGCCACGCACAACTGACGTTCCAAAGGCGATGCTTCGGTTGACGTGAAGTAAACTTTCTTTGTTTTTGGATCAATGTGATGAACGTACGTTACTTCCCATTTGCCACTCGTAACGGCATTCAATAATTTGCCCGTATAATCGTAGCGATACAAATGCGAATACCCATCACGTTCCGAAACCCAGTAGAACTCCTGAATACCGGCCGGGAAATAAAGCAGATGGTTAATGCCTGCGAAAAAGTCAAAAACATCGATCCATGTATTGGATTTTTCCTCGAAAATTTGCCGCGCTTCCCCCGTTCTGGCATTCGTCATAAACAACCGCAAGTGATTTTGCTTCCGATTCAGATGCACAAGTGCCAGCTGACCTTCCTGCGAAGTCCAGTAGATGCGGGGAATGTAGCCATCACCCAACTCAACGTTCATCCATTGTTTTGCTACGTTCGCTACGTCAATGACGCCGATACGTACCGTCGGATTCGTATCACCCACTCGCGGATATGGCAACGAGTCATATTTCTCGTCAAGACCTTTATAATCAGTGAGTTTATACATGGGCACCTGCCGCTCATCGGATTGCCAGAAGGCGATGAACTTACTATCGGGCGACCATTCCCACGCCTTTGCCAGACCAAACTCCTCTTCGTACACCCAGCCAAAACGTCCGTTCAGAAAGGCAGGCTTAGCGTCGTTGGTAAGCTGCGTTTCTTTTTGAGTCGGAAAATCGAATACGAACAGATTACCACCGCGTTCGTAACCAATTTTCTGTCCATCAGGCGATAATTCAGCAGTTTGCGCATCTTTCGCCACGATTTTCAGACTCTTGCTGGCTACCGAATAAACGTAGTAATCCGACACGCCGGAATGTCGATAGATGTGCCGGAAGTTGGTCTGGAAAAGAATATTTTTCGAATCTTTCGACCACTGAAATGATTCGTAAGCAAACGATTTTTCCGTGCCGGGAAATTTAAATTGACTTCCGTCGAAAACGATTTCTTCTTTCTGGTCTTTCGGAGACAGCGTTTTAATTACGCTTTGCCCATCGATAAATGAGAATTTACTGCCCCCATCAATCCAGTTCACGCTACGTGGTCCCTGCGATCCATTCAACTGAGGAGTAGCTACGATCGCTTGTTGAAGCGTAGCATAACGTTGTTTGGTCTGCTGACCGTTCGATAAGTGAGCAATACATAAAGTACTGCAAATTAGCCATACGATTCGGCTTTTTCTGATCATGAAGTGTACAGGCTTTGTTGACGATCAAAATTACTAAAAATTGAGCATCTGATTCCGCACAAAAAACCTACAGACCACCGACCTTTTTTACGCAACCCATTCAGAATCCTGTCGAGATTATCTACCGTATCTAGTCGCAAAACATAACAACATAACACTCTGTTATTCAGCCAGTTAACTTGGAAAAAGAGAAGATATAACCTTCTCTTTTTTCAAGTTAAAAACTTAAAGTTTCACGGGCAATCCAGTTCGGGTGGATTCATAAATGGCCTGAAAAAGCGCTACGACTTTCCGGCCATCTTCGCCGGTTACCATGGGTGGACGATTCTCCCGAATAGCGTCCCGGAATTCGGCAATCTGTAAACCAAAATAATAGACCGTAGCGTCGATGGTTTTAAAGAACTCCGTGTCCTCAGCGACAAACTGAGCCAGTTGACTTTCTTCACCCGGTACGGTCCATAGATCATTAACTGGTGGATCTGTAATGGTTGACATACCGGCAATAAACAAAGCACCGCCGTCGGTTTGAACGCCCACTGATGCTCCATTCTCGCCATGCACATGCACCTTTCCGAAAATACCGGGCTTCTGGCTGTTGCTGACAATGATGTTTCCCAAGCCTCCATTCTTGAACTTAATGATGGCTAAAGCAGTATCATCAACTTCTATATAAGGGTGATTCAGGTTACGCCAAACGCCATAAACTTCCTCGATATCACCCATGAACCAGAGCAGCAAATCCAACTGATGCGGGGACTGATTGACCAGTACACCCCCGCCTTCTTTGTCCCACGTACCGCGCCAGGCATCGCTCTTGTAGTACGCTTCGTCGCGCCAGCCGAGCATCTGAACCGTTCCCAGAACAGGTTTTCCGATTTTGCCCGAATCAATTGCCTGCCGGATACGCATGGATGGTGCATAAAACCGACGCTGACTGATCGTACCGAGATACCGGTTGTTACGTTTGGCGGCTTCTATCATTGCATCGCAGTCTCCGAGTGAGGAAGCTAGTGGCTTTTCGATCAGTACATGCGCACCCGCATTGAGGGCGGCAATCGCTGGTTCGCGGTGGGCCGGATGTGTTGTGCAGATAAGACATAAATCCACGTTCTCGCGATCAATCATATCGTACACATCGCTATAAGCGCGAATATTATATTGATTCGCAAAGTCTTCAGCTTTTTGATACGTTCGTCCGTAAACAGCAACTAATTCGGTATCAGGTGTTTGCAAAACGGCTTTGGCATGAAGATGAGCCACTTTACCGGGGCCAATAACGGCGATACGAAGGGGATTGGACATAAGTTTAAAGGGTATTCCAACGAAATGAGTTAAATCAGAGTCTTCTACTCGAAAACCAGTAAAATTATGCAAAGTTGGTTTGTAAGGCTCATGCTAATCACGAGCTTAACCAGTTGTAACAAAGACGCGACCGTTCTGGAAGACCCCTTATATCGGAAGTGGCAGATCGTACAGATTCAGTATAAGACAGGCGAGCTGGTTACTGCATCAGAAGCAAATACGTGGGCAATTGTTACGTTCAAATCGAATGGTATGCTGCTATATGGCAACGATGGAAAATACGAAGCCTGCTGTTCACCCAACCGCTTTACCCGTAAAGGCACTACGTTAGATCTGGTTGATGTAGCCTCTATACCCCTTCCGGAACGGACGCCAAATCCGACATGTACGCTGGTCGACTGTGCTCCCTTTGATAGTTCCTGGCAGATTGAAACATTGTCTGACAAGCAATTGATTATTAAACAGACAAAGGCAGTTATTACGTATAGGCCGTACCCTTGATATAAAGCAGGGAGTTTCTTCCCGCCAAACTTTTTGACCTATGAAAAACCAGCTACTTCTGACGTCGCTTTTACTAATTCTGCTTGGGGCCTGCCACAACGACGTTGACTCACCTAGTTTATTGTACAAACGCTGGCACCTGGCCAGAACTCGTCATTTACAAGATGCGACCTGGTATACATACCATAGTGAGGTCTACTACGATGTAGAATACCGGCCGGATGGTACGCTCATTCATCGTCGGGATGGTCAGGTAGCAACTCTTTGCTGTAATGCGAGCCGGTTTAGCCAAAAGGGTTCAACAATTGACTATGACGAATTTCTATACTGCCCAAACGCATCATGCGTTTCCCGTCCCAATGCCGTAATCATTGTTTTAAGCGAGGATTCGCTTATCCTGTTGGCAAATAATCGACTAGAGCAATATGAACCGGCAAATTAATTTACGGTTTCAATACGACCTTGATCAGCCCTTTTTCTTTTGCATACAGCCGCTTAAACCAGTCGGCACCTTCGTTGAGCGGGACTTCAGCGCTAAGAATGGCTTCAACATTGATACGTCCCGACGAAATCAACGCTAGTGCAGCTTCATACTCGCCATTAATAGCGCAGGAACCCTGCAAGCGTAGCTGTCGAGTTACCACAGCTTGTAAGGGAATCTCGACGGTTGGCGCCAGATTACCTACTAACGTAACAGTAGCTCCTTTCCGAACACAATCTATTGCGGTTTTAACCGTCGGCCCAGCCCCGACAACCTCGAACGATACGTCGGCTCCGCGTCCGTGCGTGAGCGTCTGAACCTGTTTCGCTACGTCGCCACTGCGTGCATTAATCACGTTCGTTGCCCCGAGGTTTTTTGCCAGCGCCAGCCGGTCATCGTCCAGATCGATAGCGATAATTGCCCCACAACCAGCCAGTTTTAACGCCTGAATGATAAAGAGTCCGATCATGCCCGCGCCCACAACAACCGCCGACTCATTGACCTGAATGGGCGTCAGACTCAGCGCATGGAGCGCTACAGCCACAGGCTCAACCAATGCCGCCTGCGTAAACGTTACGTTCTCAGGAATGGCATACAGGATGTGCTGCGGTACCGCTACAAATTCGGCAAAGGCACCCTGTCGTTTAAAATCAGGTGTCGACACGCCCACTACTTCCCGACCATCGCTAAGATTGTACTGACCCCGTCGGCTATACCAATCATCGAGCGCGTAGACGGTTGAATCGAACGTAACACGATCGCCAACCGACCAGTTTTTCACCTCGGCACCAACTTCTGCAATAATCCCGCTGGCTTCGTGTCCCATCACTATTGGTGGAATACGTCGGCCGCTACTGCCATCCATGCCATGAACGTCGGAGCCACAAATACCGACGGCCTGAACACGTACCAGCACCTCATCCGGGCGGATAGTGGGCTTTGGTAAATCCTGTAAATCGAAATGATTGTATTCGGTAAGAACGAGCGCTTTCATGAGTCATACAGGCAAAAACTGCCCTTAGTTGTCAATATCAAAAGTGGATTTTCATCCGCTCTACTGTTTCTGATAAATCCTGATAAATGTTTCAACCGGCACCTGTTCGTAATTGCCCTGGTGCAAGTTCGGATTAACTTCATACGTAACGACCTCATCCATTGAATCGGGTAGCTCGCCGAACAGTTTAGTAGCGGCCGTAGCCGTATATTTCTTTTTAACCCAAACTAAGCGCTGTTCGGGTTCTTTTCCCCAAATCGGATTATCGCCCAGCACGAGTTGAATTTTTGCCCAGTCGTTAAAAAAATACTCCTGTAAGAGTGGAATAATTCGGTCGCGGAACGTGGCACACAGATCGGCGTAGGTTTCAACGCAGGTTAAGTAGGCATGTCCAATCTGATGATCACGATCGAGCAAGTATTCGATACGTTCATTCATCGTTCGCAGCAATTGCGCCAGATCAACTCCATCGACAGTTCCCAGAACCGACGGATCAGGCAGCATTTCGCGGAACAAAAAACGACGACGTAACGCAATATCCAGAAGAGCTATCGAACGGTCGGTTGTGTTCATGGTACCAATCACGAATAAGTTGACAGGTACACCAAACCGCTCCCGCGAATACGGCAATGTTACCCAGAGTTCGTGTTCAGCACCGAGTCGTTTATCAGCTTCGAGCAACGTAATCAAATCACCAAATACATTTGCTACGTTCGCCCGGTTTACTTCATCAATAAGCAGATAATGCGCGGGTGCTTTTCGCAATTTCTGACGCCGATTTTCGGGTGAATCGATCAGGCAATCGGCTATGCTACCATAGCCTGCCTGATTAATGGCCGACAGACAAGCCTTGTGAAAAATTCCTTTCTGAACTCGATAACTAATCTGTCCGTTAATCACCTCCGGCCGGATGCCTTCAACAAATTCTTCATAACTGTACGACGGATGAAACGTAATCAAGTTGGAATTTTCATTCCGCAGATAAGGTTGTAACGCGTAGGTTTTACCCGTTCCTGGCGGCCCAAACAGGATCAGATTATGCGGTTGATTTGGTAGCTCTGTATCGGTCTGATAAGCCGCTTCGGGTTCTTCAACATCGTAGCCGTTCAGCGCGCGTTCGGCCAGGGTTGGGTCGTCGGCCAGCCGGATCAGATCGCTCAGAAAAGCATCATCTTCGGCAGCCTGATAAACGTCTGTATTGTGACGCGCTGAATGCGGACCTCGCTTATTGCTTTCAACCAGTTCGAGCAGGCAGTCTTCCCAGCACGTTCGCAACGTAGTGTTGTAAAGCAAATGAACGTTAGCCTGACCAATAATGATTGTCAGATAGTCCGACTTCTCAGTCAGCGGTTCAAATACGAACTCTTCAATACTTTTGAGCCGCTCAGAGCAGTTTTTTTTGACCGTTAAATGATACTCGACTTCGCCCCGACGTGGCTTTTGAATACGTAATGCCTGAAAAAAATTAATATTTGCCGTAATCGATGCTTTGTCCTGCCGCACCACAAACGCCAGCCGGGCGTCGCCGTTCGGTAGGTTGATTATATCAATAAGATCTTTCAGCAACCCAAAGAAACGCCGAACCGCTTCGGCATGACCGATGTCTCGAATACGTTCAATAAGGGCTTGTTGCTGGGTATCGGCAATCACAGAAGAAGAAATTATCGTCTACGAAGTTACGATTTTTTCCAGTTTTGAGACGTACTATTTACTTCTAACCTTGAGGACAAATAACTTCCGATGCTCACTACGTCGGCAAATACACCTGAAGCTACTCGTGAACAATGACTTCTTCGTTATTTAATTCGATAAAGCTATAACGCCCAAACAATTCATCGATTGCTGGAATTGCTCGCCTAAATAAGTCTAGTAAAGGGCGATTTTTAATATTTCCGGTTGTTACTAAAAGTAGCTTAGGAGGTTGTTTAAAAAGTAAGTAGCTGTCCTGAAAGTCAGAGTCTTTTGTAATAACAATACGGTTCTCAAGAGCTGCAAGTTGCCTGATTACGGTATCGCTTGTTTCGTCTTTTTCAGGCAGGTCATCAGTATGAATGATATCAAACCCCTTATTACGTAATATCTCGGCTAACAGATAAGGCAGTTGAGCATCAATAAAATACTTCATGCTAACACCTTATGAATGCTTTTGACGCTTGCTAATCGACTTGCATAGGCCAGACAAGCGCGTATGTCTTCCTCTTCTAAAGCAGGGTAATCGTCTAAAATTTCCTGATGCGTCATACCAGCAGCCAGCAGGTCAAGAATTAGCTCAACCGGGTAACGCTTATTACGTATCGTTGGCTTGCCATGACAGATGTCTGGATTCAGTGTAATTCGCTGCAGAAGTGTATTTTCCATACCGTCCATTTTCTCTATAACGCAATTTACGCCAAATAACTTCCGATGCTCACTACATCGGCAAATACGCCAGAAGCTGTCACTTCTGCACCTGCGCCTGGCCCTTTCACCACAAGCGGTCGCTCTTTGTAACGTTCGGTCGTAAATGAAACGATATTGTCGGCGCCGGTTAGCTGATAGAACGGGTGGTCTATCCCTACAGGACGCAATTCAATGGTAGCTTTATTGTTTTCAAAACTGGCTACAAATCGCAGTTTTTCACCCTTGTTTTCTGCTTCGCTGAGTAAGTTCTCAAAGTAAGCATTGTTACGTTCCAGTTCCTCAAAAAAGGCCGGAATCGTTGGGGCATCCAGGCACGACTGTGGTAGTAAGTTCGTAATCGTTACGTCTTCCGGCTCCAGCGAAAAACCCGCTTCGCGCGCCAGAATCAGAATTTTACGTGCTACGTCCAGACCACTCAGATCGTCGCGCGGATCAGGTTCCGTATACCCTTTTTCTTTGGCTTCACGCACTACGTCGGCAAAAGATTTACCGGGCCGGAACGTATTGAAAATGAACGACAACGTACCGGATAAAATCGCTTCAATTTTCAGAAAACGATCCCCCGCCGTCATCAAGCCCTGTACTGTGTTGATGATTGGCAAGCCAGCGCCAACGTTCGTTTCATAGAGGAACTTGACGCCCCGATTCAATGCAGTACGTTGCAGGCGTCGATACTCGCTGTACGGTCCGGAGTTAGCTACTTTATTCGGCGTAACAACCGAAATGTTAGCATCGAGCAGCGACTCGTAAAACTGAACGATGTCTTTGTCCGATGTGCAGTCGATGAATACCGAGTTCGGCAGGTTATAATCTTTTATTTTTTCAACAAAAGCAGGTAGCGAAGTCGTTACGCCCTCGGCCAGCAGCCGTTCACGCCAGTCGTCCAACGAAATACCCTGTGGATCGAGCAGCATCTTTTTGGTATTGGTCATGCCCACCACGCAAACTTTCAGCAGCTTCTCCGAACGCAGAAATTCCGCCTGGTCGAAAATTTGCTTCAGTAGGGTTTTACCAATCAGCCCCGTCCCTACCAGATACAGATTCAGAACACGCGCTTCGGACTGGAAGAAGATGTTATGCAGCGCATTGAGGGCTTTCGACAGGTTGTTTTTGTTGATCACCACCGAAATGTTGATTTCCGACGACCCCTGTGCCACCGCTACAATATTGACCCCGTTTTTGCCTAAAACCGAGAATAGTTTTCCGGCAATACCCGAGCTTTTTTTCATGCCCTCTCCTACCGTCGCAATCACTGACAAATCGCGTTCGATGGCGATGTTATCGATATGACCGTGTTCAATTTCGGTAGCAAATTCAGCGTCCAGAATGGCTTTTACGTTCTCGGCTCCGCGCGGATCGATGGCAAAACAGATTGAGTGTTCTGACGAGGCCTGCGAAATGAGAATGACACTGATTTTATGAGCTGCCAGCACGCCGAACAACTTGGCCGATACGCCTGCTACGCCAATCATTCCCGATCCCTGTACGTTCACCAGAGCGATGTCATCAATACTTGAAATACCCGTAATGGTATATTGCCGACGATCGGCGGTACGGCTCACAACCGTACCGGTGTGCGTTGGGTTAAACGTATTGAGTACACGAATGGGAATATTTCGGGCAAAGGCAGGCTGTAGACTGGGCGGATAAATCACTTTAGCGCCAAAGTGGCTGAGTTCCATAGCCTCGGCATACGTAATGGTCGGAATATTGAAGGCGTTGGGCACCTTGCGCGGATCAGCCGTCATCATGCCGTTTACATCCGTCCAGATATCAATGATTTCAGCGTTTAAAGCGGCTCCGATAATACTTGCTGTATAATCCGATCCACCCCGGCCGAGCGTAGTGGTTTCGTTTTTCTCAGTCGATCCAATAAAGCCGGTGATCATTTGCAGATCTGTCGTTTTGGCGAAATACTCCTGAATTAGTTGATTCGTCAGGGTGTAATTCACTTCGGCATGGCCAAACTGCGCATCAGTTTTGATCAGTTTACGCGCATCGCAGTATTGCGCCGGTATACCCCGGCTTTTTACGCATTCGGTAATGACAGTTGTAGATAAGCGCTCGCCAAAGCTGGTGATCAGATCGAGCGTACGTGGCGTTAGTTCGCGGATCAGCGATACGCCCCGTAACAGATCTTCCAGTTCGTTGATTATCCCCCGAACATTGGCAAATATTTTGCTCTGCTCCTTTACAGGTATCAACGCTTTTACTACGTTGAAATGCCGATCTTCGATGCGCCGGACAAGCTCCATATAATCGGTTTCGCCCGATGTAGCCATCCGGCCTATTTCAATAAGCTGGTTCGTTACGCCACCCATCGCCGAAAAGACAATGGCTATCTGATCACCGTTCTGGCGGTGGTTTTCGATGATTTGAATAACTCCTTTGATGCTCTCGACCGAGCCAACCGACGTACCGCCAAATTTGAGAACCTGCATTGATAATAAGCGAATGTGTGAATTTCGAATGAGTGGCTAATCAAGTTTATTCACTCATTCCGGAATCTATTAAGGTCGATGAAGAATAGAGAACCGCAAAGATAAGCGAAAGCTGGCACCTGTTCTGTCAAATTCTCTAACTCGTTGATTCGCTGATGAGCAGACCAAATAAAAAGCCCTGTTATGGTTTGTAACCATAACAGGGCACGTGATGCCGGGAGTATATTTTTATTTCGGCGCCAAAACGGCTGACTCATTGATCAGTTTCCAACCCGTTCCGACGGCGAGTACATCTTCAGCCAGCGCCACCAGCGGATCAGGCAAATCTTTATCGTGTGTAAGCCACTGACGCAAATAAAAAAAAGCAAATGAACCAATCGTAGCACCTATGGCTCCCAGAGTGGCCCCATACGTAGCGTCATGCCCATCGGCCTCGGTTAGCGCGGCTCCCGACAAAGCGCCCGACGCAATACGTCCCCATACCTGAGGCTGGGCAATTCGGTCGGGTGCATTCGGTAATTTGTCCCCGACTAGTTCGCCACCGGCCATAATACCCAAAACCGTTGTGGCCGCTGGCGCTGCCAGAAAATGAAGCTTAGAGTCGGTTGGCAGACTGGCTTTCAGATGGGATAATTTATAACTGACAAGAGCCGGAGCGGTCATACTACGCATTCCGGCCACCAGACCAATCTGAAAAGCTTTAAAAGCAGTTTGAATCATAACGTTTTCGTTGAAGTATATCAGTTGAACTGCGGTTGTATCGGTTTGTTTTATTTGCCAATTAGCCAGAAGCAGAGAAGAAACAACGCCGGTCAATTTATTAGTGCAGAGTACGGCACTACCATTAAATCATAGATTTTCAGGCTATTAAAGGACTCAGCAAAATGTATCTGAACCCTTTTTAATTTTTTCTTAATTTTTTCCACAAAAAAGAAATCCAAAATCCGCTGCTTACCGTAAATGCATCAGAAAGGTTTCAGATAGTTGTTCGTTCTGATGCACTTCTAATGCCATCAATTGAAATCGTCAAGCCAGTAATGGTTTTTCTATAAAAGCTCTAATAGGGAGGCCGGGAAACCGGCAGGGTGATGCGAAAGGCATCGGAGATTTTCTCCGGTGCCTTTTTTGGTCTTTTTCATCCGACTATTTTTTTGTTGTTTGCGTTTGAATCTGCCCGCGTCGGCTCACAACCTCATATGAAGTTCCTCCGCATTTTTCTGAAAATTCTACTCGGTCTCGTTGTTATTATCCTGCTGTTTCTGGCTGTTAGTCTGGCCCCTGTTGACGATACGCCTTACCAGCAAATGCCGTATTATGAGCAAACGAAGCAACGCCTGGCTCAGCTCCCCGCTTCACCAGCTCCCAAAACTACCATTCAAGCTGGCTGGGCGAAAGAAAGTATTACGCCTTCGTTCACAACGCCAACGGGTGGCTACGGCGCACGGCGCGGTAAACACTGGCACGTAATCAGCGATTCTATTTTCGCTCGCGCCATCGTTCTCAACAATGGCAGTAGCCAAGTAGCCATTGTTGGTTTAGATCTGCTTATTACGCCACCGACCGTTGAAGAAGCACTGAAAAAACGTTTGCCCGAAGTGGGATTGCGCTGGGAGAATGTCTACATGGGCGCTATTCATTCGCATAATAGCCTGGGAGGCTGGGCACCGGGCCTGGTCGGTCAATTGATTGCTGGCGAGTACAATGAGAAAATCGTTACGCTTATTACCGATGGTGTACTTAATGCCATTCGAAAAGCGCAAGCCAACGTAGCGCCTGTAAAAATCGGCTATGGACAGGTAGACGCCACCGACCATATTTACAACCGGATCAGATCGTCGGGACCAACCGGCCCGCTCGATGGAATGATCCGTCTGATAAAATTCCAGAAGAGTCAGGGCGAATCAGCGCTGCTTTGCTCATTTGCGGGTCATGCCACACTCTTCGACGATGACAAATGGAATTACCTCAGCCGCGACTATCCGGGTTCGCTGGTTGATCGGCTGGAGAAAAAATCGGCTGACTTCGCCGTATTCATGGCTGGTTCTGTGGGTAGCACAGGACCCGAAGCGCGCGGCAAAACCGACTTTCAGGAAGTTCGAAACTACGCGGGAGACCTGGCACTACGTATCGAACGTACCGTACCGCAAATCCAGCTAAAACCTGACAGTACGTTAAAAATCCTGACCTTACCGCTGGAGCTTCGCGAACCACATCCGCGTGTTATTGGCAACTGGCGTGTTCGTCCCTGGCTGTTCTACACCATTTACGGAGATTATCCATCTGACCTGAAAGCGCTACGGATCGGCAATACCGTTATGATCGGTACTCCCTGCGATTTTTCGGGCGAACTGTCAGCCGAAATGCAGCCATTAGCCAAAAAGAAAGGCGTCAACCTGATGATTACCAGTTTCGATGGCGGCTACATTGGCTACGTAACCCCCGACAAATACTACAATCGTCCTCATTACGAAACCCGCGACATGAACTGGTTTGGTCCATACAACGGCGCCTATTTTGAAGAAATGATGACCGGATTATTAGATAAACTATAGCCTTATCTGCCGACACGTTTACCTCCATCAATCCGACAAACCAATGCATTTTACTCTTGATGACATAAAGAAACGGGTAGATCAGTTAGCGCTGATAATAAACGCACCATCCGATTTATTGCCGACTTATGGCTATTCCAGAGACTCCGCCTACCCACATGTAGAGGTTGATAGTTCCGGTCATATGCACTACGTAGTTGTTGAGCGGGGGCAGGAACTTGAACGCAAAACAACCGACCAACTAAACGATTTACTTTACTGGATTTTTACCGACGTAACGTTTTCGATGGCGAACGATTTTGAAATGAAGAACCGAATTGAAAGCCAGGATTTCAGACGCATATTGTTTAAAAAGCAGGAAGAATTACTGGGCATATTAAGTGAAGAATGGCAACAAAAAGAAAGGGATGCTCACGAAAAAATTCTAATAAATCATCCTTTTACCGATTAAAAGGATTGGAAACGAATTAGAGTAGAAAAAACATTAGCTGGCCAAAATAGCATGATTCTCCGCTTAAGCGTACTACTTACGGCACTGATGAGTTTCCTGGGGGTTACACTCCCCGATGAACCATCCGCCGTTATTCGGGTAAATCTACTGGGATATCGTCCCGGCAGTCCAAAAGTTGCGGTATGGGGTAGCCAGGACGAGCGAACACTTTCGGAGTTTGAACTCGTTGACGAACAGACGAATGCGGTTGTCCAACAGCTTCCGGTCGGCAAAGCATTTGGGGCTTACGGACCTTTCCGACAAACGTACCGACTCGATTTTTCGGCAATCCGAAAACCGGGCAGGTACTACGTTCGCACTGCTGATGGTACGCGCTCGCCTGGTTTTCAGATTGCCGAAGATGTGTACAAAGGCGCGGCTGATTTCTGTTTGCGGTACATGCGTCAGCAACGTAGCGGTTATAATCCATTCCTGAAAGATTCCTGCCATACGCACGACGGTTACACGATGTACGGCCCCATGCCCGACAGCACGCACGTCGACGTAACAGGCGGCTGGCACGACGCAACCGATTACCTGCAATACGTAACGACCTCAGCGAATGCGACTTACCATTTGTTGGCCGCCTTTCGAGATTTCCCGACTACTTTCGTCGACCAGCATCAGGCGAATGGGCTGGACGGTGCGAACGGTCGACCCGACGTACTGGACGAAGCCAGGTGGGGGCTCGACTGGCTGCTAAAAATGCACCCCACCGACGACTGGCTGTTTAACCAGATTGCCGACGACCGAGACCATGCCGGGTTTCGTTTGCCCAAGGAAGATCCATTCTACGGCAAAGGATTTGAACGTCCGGTTTATTTCGCTACGGGACAACCTCAGGGCCTTTTCAAGTACAAAAACCGGGCGACGGGCGTAGCATCCACAGCCGGAAAAGTCAGCAGCGCGCTTGCCCTTGGTTATCAATTGATGCGTCGTCGGCCGGCTAACGAAACCGATCAGCGTTACGTTGATTTGCTTCGAAAACGCTCACAAACGGCGTATCAACTCGGTTTACAAAAACCGGGAAATTGTCAGACAGCACCTGGCCGGGCGCCTTACTTCTACGAGGAAGACAATTACAGCGACGATATGGAGCTGGCCTCCGTTGAGCAGTGGAACGTAGCGGGCGGAGTGAATAAGCGGACTGCTACGTTGTTAACTTCGGCGATGAATTACGCCCGTCAGGAACCCGTTACGCCCTGGATTCTGAACGATACGGCCCGGCATTATCAGTGGTATCCATTCGTGAACATCGGTCATGCTGAGCTGGCAAAAAACCTGACCGGGGGCCAGCGGAAAACGGTTACAGATTTCTATAAAACAGGTATTGCCACGATCTGGAAACGTGCCCAGACAAATGCGTTTTACCGGGGCGTACCGTTCATCTGGTGCAGCAACAACCTCACTACGTCGTTTACCACGCAATGCTTCTGGTATCGGCAGCTTACCGGCGACAAACAATATCTGGCTTTTGAACAAGCGAACTTCGACTGGCTTTTCGGTTGCAATCCATGGGGCACCAGCTTTGTATATGGGCTTCCCGCTGCTGGCGATACGCCCGTTGATCCGCATTCATCGTTTACACACTTAAAGAATTATCCACTTGATGGCGCGCTGGTCGATGGTCCGATACGAAGCAGTATTTATAGAAACCTGCTCGGTATCGAACTTCACAAGCCCGACGACTACGCGGCTTTTCAAAGCAACGTAGCTGTTTATCATGACGACTACGGCGACTACAGTACTAACGAACCCACAATGGACGGTACGGCTACGCTAATCTATTTGCTGGCCGCCAAGCACGCCGAGCAGATGACATCTCAACAGAATGCTACGTCTCCGAAAAGGCTCAATCGGCCCGTTAAGAAACCCATGCAATCCAGACACACAGAAGTAAAATCAACGTATTTCAAAGGTGCTATAATTAGGGGGGACACAACCCGTAAACGACTGTCGCTGGTTTTCACCGGAGACGAATTTGCCGATGGAGGCTCAACAATAGTCCGGACGTTGCGAAAGCATAAGGTTCGGGCTTCGTTTTTTCTGACGGGTCGCTTTCTGCGAAATCCGGCTTTCACATCCTTGATTCAGCAACTGGTTCGGGCGGGTCATTACGTAGGTCCTCACTCCGACCAGCATTTGTTGTATTGCGACTGGGTAAAGCGAGATAGTTTGCTTGTCAGTCGTGAGCAGTTTATACAGGATTTGCGCGCCAACTACGTAGCGTTGAATCGGTACGGACAACGTAACAAAATCCGGCTGTTTTTACCGCCCTACGAGTGGTATAACGATAGTATTGCCGCCTGGACAAAAGCCGAAGGTATTCAGTTGATTAACTACACGCCCGGTACGTTAAGCCATGCAGATTACACAACACCTACCGATCGCAACTACCGTAGCAGTAACACCATTCTACAATCCATTTACCAGTACCAGTCTAAGCACTCAGCCGGATTAAACGGCTTTATTTTACTAATGCACATCGGAATGGCCTCTGATCGTACCGATAAACTTTATGACCAACTGGACCATTTGCTGGCCAACCTTCAGCAGAAATCGTATCAATTCGTTGTTGTTGATACGTTGTAACAGTCCTTTGGAAATCTGAGTGATGCAGTTCGCCTATTCATACAAAAAAGCAGACCAGCAAAGCCAGACTGCTTTATCCTATCTCTTATAAAATTGATTGTATCGGCACTATCATTTCAGCAGAACCATTAACGATAGCTTATTGACGTTGCCAATGCAATGACGACACGTAGCCAAATGAGTATAAATTTAGTACGTATTGCCTGACAAATTTGAAAGCAGGCTTCTGGTTAACCAAACGGATACGAGCCAAAGCCTGTTTTTGAGGGCCGAAAGTCAAATTTTAAGGGTC
Organism: Spirosoma sp.; assembly: GCF_048594605.1. GTDB lineage: Bacteria > Bacteroidota > Bacteroidia > Cytophagales > Spirosomataceae > Spirosoma. Next base: position 8,930 of record NZ_JBMDWV010000133.1, on the reverse strand, counting down.
AGGAAATTGCCTCTGGTACTGAGTTGTTTATTTACCGAGCCACTTTTTAAAATCGTTCAGACGATCGGGGCTGACGAGTACTTCATGCCGGGAAGAAGGATACAGCGTCAGGCTTAGCTTGCCGCCAGCGTACGTATGAATCGATTGGATAGCCGATAAGCTGACCAGGTAGGCCCGATTGACGCGAAAGAACTGATAAGGATTAAGTAAGTTCGTTAGTTTATCCAGGCTGTATTCAACCACCATATTTTGTCCATCCTGCGTGGTCAGGTAGGTGGTTTTCTCTTCATAAAAAAAGTAGGCGATTTGATCCACGCCGACACTTTTAATCTTTGTGCCAATCGTAACCATGAACCGATCTTTGTAAGAGGCCTGGCCTGGAGAATCCTGCCAGTTTAGTAGCGTTGACCATTTTGAAGGAGCCATCATGTTGGCGTACTGTTTTTGCCGGGTCCATTTGAACTTGTCAATGGCGGCCGCCAGCTCATTTTCATCAATTGGTTTAAGCAAATAGTCGATGCTGTTCGCTTTAAAAGCCTGAATGGCGTAGGAATCGTAAGCTGTCGTGAAAATGACCGGAATGGTCAATTTCGCTTTCTCGATTAAACCAAACGCGCTGCCGTCTTCCAGGTGAATATCCATAAATACCAAATCCGGTTGGGTAGCCGGTGTCTGATCGCGGAACCACTCGATAGCTTCCGCTACGGAGGACAGAAAAGCCACAACCTTTATCGAAGAATCATAATCCACTAAGAGTATTTCCAGGCGATGGGCGGAGAGCGATTCGTCTTCTAAAATGGCTACATTCATATTAAAAGGGGAATGCTGACAATGAAGGTATTATCCTCGCGAGTAACCAGTACCGGACGGTCGGTAAGTAGTCGATAGCGATTAGTTATATTAGCAAGGCCGATTCCTGTGGATTTTTCGGTAAACGTTTTATCAGCCAGACGATACTGAATTGGGTTACTGACCAACAGATAATTACCCTGAATGGCCAACGTAACGATCAGGGGTTGCTTCCGCAACATCTGGTTATGTTTGACCGCATTTTCCATCAGGAGCTGCAGGGTTAAAGGGGCAATATTATAGCGGAGGGATTCATCCTCTGAAATTCTGTTGACCAGTTGAAATTTACCGTCAAATCGGATATTGAGTAAAAAACAATAGGCATCCAGAAATTCCAGTTCCGTTTTCAGATTGATACGTTCGGAATCCCGCTGCTCCAGAATATAACGGTAAACTCTGGAGAGGTGATTAATAAAACGAATGGACAATTTAGGGTTGACATCTACAAGGGACGACAGAATACTAAGGCTATTAAACAAGAAGTGCGGATTCACCTGATTCTTTAAAGCATCAAATTGCGCCTGAGAAGCCGCCCGTTTTAGCTGTTCGGCGTTTACCTGCAATTGAGCCACAACTTTATCTCTCCGACGATTGGCAGCTAAATAGTACGCCATCAGTAAGGCCATAACAGTCAGCGCAGTAACTGCTTTCCGGCCGCGTTGTCTATTACCAAAACCGTTTCTGAACTCCGCACGATTTGTCTTGTTTTCAATATAAATTACTGTGTTTTCCGGGTCACCGTACGCTTTGCGTGCCCGGTGCAGAAACTCAAAAAAAGCCCAGTCGAAGCTAAATGATAGTACGCCCGCAATCAGCAAAGTGGCTAACTGAACCGTAAATTTGCTATCCAGTTGAAAAAGCCTTCCCGAATGGCCATATAACCGATTCTCCAACCATTCAGTAAGGCTGAGCCAGAAGGTGAAAAGTGCAATAGTGATGGGAATTTCCGATAGCCAGATGAATCCCCAAAAAGGTCTGATCGACCCGATATCGAAGGAATTTAAGTTAATATAAAAGCGAAGTGGCCAGTAAATGGCAAATACAGTAGCTGCCAGCCGGATTTTCTGAGGTAGGGTTAGGTTTATGTTATCGGATACCTCCATAAAAATTGACCGTCAGCCAGGCCAATAGCTCAAGTAATTTAGTTAATCCAGGCTATCACAAATATAGGTAGGGCGTAGTGTTGACGACCTTAATGGATACCCTCTTGTCTTAAACAATCGATCAGCAACGTAGCACCAAAACTTTAGGATTAAAAGCGGGTTGATATATAGTAAAGCGCCGACATTCGGCAGCCTCACTTACTCAACAAACGGTTATGCGCTCATTCGTCACTTGCTTTGCCCTTTGCCTGTTTGGCACTATTTGCTTCGGCCAGGCCGATTCCTCCAAAACAACACAGCAACCCACCGAAAAACAAATCGCGATTCCTGGCGTCGACACGCCCGTTTCGGGTGGAGGACTTACGGCACAAACGCCCGAAAATCCGGTAGTTATGCCGAAAAACGGCGATAAGAAACGCCGAACACAGCCACCGAGCGATCCGCGATCGTTTGGCGTAGCAGTGCCGCTTGGCAAAACCAAAAAAGACACTACGTTACGCCAATAAGGAAAGTACATGATTGTGTCTTTAGCCAGGTATGGTTCTGCTAACGATAATTAACGGATCGAGAGCGGAAGGTATTTATCAGATCAATAACGTTCTGTTTAAACTGGGGGTAGTGTGATTCCCACGCCATCTGGTCATTACGTGTGGCCAGCTCTTCCTCCGGTATCGTCCAGAAATAATTGTCGTAAACGTAGTCGGAAAACAACCTTACTGATTCCGATTGATAAAGGTCAAGAAGATACGCATCGTCAATCTGGTAAGCATAATCGCTTATCAAATGAATAAAATTCAGGATCTCCCAGCAATCTTCCCGTTTGCAAGCTGAAAGCCAATTAAATTGATCTGAATGAATTTTGGCTACTATAGAGTCAAGGTCATGCGTGTAATTCGATGACGGTTGAATGCTAAGGCAGGCTTTCGCCCAATCCGTTATATTCTGACTATCGAAGAGAGCAGCGTTTGGATTTAAAATGTAATGTAACCCATTAGGTATGCTCTCGAAAACCATTACGTTGTTCGATTGATCCAATAAGATTTTATCGTCTCTGTTATCGGTCGAATCCTCTCCCCAAACGATGTATTTCTCAAGACCGCTGATTCTGATACCAATGAAATATTTCCCGTAAGAGCCAGAAATAGCGTCAAAAATGTCACCGGATTTCATGATTGAACGTCTCTAGTTTGTGGGCTTTTCCGGTACGGGTGCCGATGCGTGAAATTCCTGATAAATCCGGTGCATATAGTTGTCCAGCAAGTTCAGAATACGTTCCCGATCATGCGATTGAACAATCAGCCCCACATGGTATTCACGTTTGATTCGCCAGTTGATTTCCGGTTCGCTAAACACCGACATATCGGGCCATTGCTGCCGGGCCAGCGAGACAATCAACCCCGCATAGCCCGCTTTATCGATGGGTGGTACGTAGTGCTCCCTGCGGGCCATAGCCACTTCAAGTTTAGCCCATTCGCTCCAGAGATTAACACCGGATGCGGCTTCCACCATCTCGGCAATGTGCGCCCCGCCAACCCGTGAGGCTGTTTCCAGGAAATACAATTCGCCATCGTGGTCGCCCCGGATAAATTCAGAATGAGAAGCGCTGTATTTCATCCCAAAGGCCGCCAGGACCTGATCGTTCATCTGCTGCAGCGCTGCTGTTTCGGGCGTATCAAGTGCTAACGTAGCTGTTCGAAACACACCACCACCGTGCGCTACCTCCATGGGTGTTGCCAGGTACTGACTTACCCGCGTAAAAACCGCTTTTCCATCCACCGACAGCGCATCGACGTGATACACTTTCCCCGGCTTGAACTCTTCGATCAGATAATGGTGCCGATTGTCGCCCAGCAGGTGAATGGCCGACCAGGCTTCGTCCAGGGAATGTACTTTTCGGATACCCGTCGCTGACGCTTCAGAGCGAGGTTTAATGAGCCAGGGCGCTTCTGTCTTTTGTAAAAACGACGTAACGGTTTCGTCGTAAAAGAGCGAACTAAAAGTTGGTATGCGAATACCCGCCGAAGCTGCCCGCATACGCATAGCCAGTTTATCGCGAAAATAGCGGGATGTTGTCTGACCCATCCCATCAATACGAAACGTTTCGCGAATAAGCGCCCCTTTCTCCACGTCGAAATCATCCAGAGCTACAACACGGTCAATTTTGCGGGAACGCATCATGTGCGCCAGCCCCAGAATCATTTGCTCCAGATCGCCGGGAGCATTGCTATGCGAGGATAGAAAAAAGAATTCATCAATAGCTTCACGCGGCCAGGCTTCGTTAGCCAGTTTCTGATCCGTCAGCAAATAAACCGTGTTGCCCAACTCCTTGCAGGTACGCATGAAATCGTGCCCTTTAAAAAACGTAGCAATGCATAAAATAGACAACTGACTCATAGTAACGTGTTTTGACGGTTGTATTTTGAATGAATTGTATTTTAACGAAAAAGATACGGCCAAAAGCTCAAACGACGAATTTTCAGGAAGCTAATTCCTGAATTAGCCAGTATTTGACCAAAAAAACGGCTCTATTCTTGTTTAAGATGTCATTCGGGGTTTTAAGAATAAATTAAAAATCTGCAAAGACAGTATTTTTTGACCGTTTAATGGTTTCATTTTCTATTCGTAAGCCCTGTGTCATGCCCTATTTAAGAAATTTTGCCTTATTCTCCTTTTTCTTTCTTGGATTAATCAGTGCGTATGCCCAGAATACGTTTGAGGCAAATTACGACGAATCAAAGGTTCAGCCCTATACGTTACCTGACGTTTTAAAAACTGCCGCGAACCAGAAGGTTCAGAATAAGACGACATGGGAAACGGTGAGACGTCCCGAAATCATCAGGCTTTTTGAAGAAAATGTGTACGGCCAGATGCCTAAATCCTACGACCGGCTCACGTACTCCGTAAAAAATACGAATGCCAGCGCAATGGCCGGTAAGGCAACCCTGAAAGAAGTGCTGATTGAGGTTGTTCATAATAGTAAGCCGGTAAAAATAAATCTCGTTCTTTTTGTACCTAAGAAGCCCCAAAAACCTGTTCCGGGTTTCCTGCTGATCAACAACCGGGGCAAGGACAATACGGACCCGACCCGAGCGCATAAAAGTGACTTCTGGCCAGCCGAGATGGTAATTGACAGCGGTTATGCCGTAGCTGCTTTTCATGTCAGCGATCTGGCCCCTGATGATACGTCGAGATATGTAAACGGGGTACTTCAGCTTTATCCGGAGCAGCTAACCGCCAATAACGGTATGCGCGCCATTGGTGCTTGGGCCTGGGGCGCCAGCCGCGTACTGGATTATTTTGAAAAAGATGCTGACATCGATGCGAAAAAGGTCGCCGTCGTTGGTCACTCGCGGGGCGGTAAAGCATCGTTATGGGCTGCCGCCGAGGACAAACGATTTGCCATGTGTATTACTAATTGCTCAGGTAACACGGGAGCGGCCCTGTCGCGCAGACGGTTTGGCGAAACGATTCGCCGAATAAATACTGTTTTTCCGCACTGGTTTACCAGGAACTACAAAAAATTCAATGATAATGAGGACGCACTACCCGTAGATCAGCATATGCTGATTGCTGCTATCGCGCCAAGACCGCTTTATGCAACAAATGCCTCGAAAGACCTCTGGGCTGATCCTAGAGGAACATTTTTAGCATTAAAGAACGCGGAGAACGCATATGGTTTATACGGCCTTAAATCGAATCTCCCAGCCGAATCACCCGGTATAAATCAACCCATTGTTAACTCCCAAATGGGCTATCACAATAGAGAAGGAGAACATGACCTAACAGCCTACGATTGGAGCAATTTCCTGAAATTTGCCAGAGTCCATTTCAGGAAATGAGCCTTAATGCCTGGTTAACGCACTCACTTACTGCTAACCGAATGTAGCACCAGAGGAAACTATAGTACTACGTTCGATTAATGAACATGGTTTTCTACTGGTTGACCATTGTTTGCAAATACTTGATTAGCAAACGGATACCAAAACCTGTAGCGTTTTTCTGAGAGCCGAATTCGTTGTCGGCAAAGGCCATGCCCGCAATATCCAGATGCGCCCAGGCTGGATGTTTCTCCGTAAAGACTTCCAGAAATTTGGCAGCACTGATAGCTCCGGCAACAGGCTTACCACTGAAATTTTTCAAATCGGCTACGTCCGACTTAATATCCTCGCGGTAAACATCCCAGATGGGCAAACGCCACAATCGCTCACCCGTTTGATTGGCGGCCTGGGTCAAGTGTGTTGCCAGTTCGTCGTTCTGGGTAAACAATCCCGCTGCGTGATAGCCCAAGGCAAGTATAACGTTACCAGTTAGCGTAGCCAGGTCAATCAATACGTCGGGCTGGAAATGGCGCACCATATACCCCAGGCCATCAGCCAGAATCACGCGACCTTCAGCATCAGTATCAATGATTTCAATGGTTTTGCCAATGTATGACGTAACGACATCACCGGGCTTCGTGGAACGTCCGTCAATAGCGTTTTCCGTGGCCGGTACAATTCCAATCAGATGAATAGGCAACTTTAGTTTGGCAGCCACCTCAACCGTCCCCAGCACCGCTGCTGCGCCCCCCATGTCGCTCTTCATCAGATGCATATTGGCCGATTGCTTAATCGACACACCTCCCGTATCGAACGTAACGCCTTTACCAACCAAACCCACTTTAGGCAGATTGGACGTATCGTCTGGTCTGTATTCAGCCATAATAAGCACCGGAGGCACGTCGCTTCCCTGACTCACACTGAGCAAAGCACCCAGCTTCTGGTTTTCCAGTTCTGCTTTGTCGAGTATCGTTACGTTATATCCATACTGTTTACCGGACGCAACGGTCCAATCGGCCAATGTCTGGGGCGTTTTGTAATTCGCAGGTGCATTCATCAAGTCCAGAATTTGTCGCTGCGTCTGCGCTATGGCCTCGGCGCGAGCCAGTCCCTCCTGCGAGGCAGTCAGCTGATCGGCACGTACGTAAAGAGTGAGCTTTCCCGCTTCCGAAAAAAAGGGAGCCGCTTCCGGTTTATCTGTCTGATACAATTTCAGGTCATAGCCTCCCCAGCGAACGCCCAGCACAACGGCTTCTACGACTTCATGATTAAACGCCGACAGATCAATACCGAGTTGCGCGGGCAGCTTTTCTTTCTGATCAAAAAAGAGTTTTCGGAAAGCACGCAGCCAATCCATCTCCTCTGGATCAGCACCTAATCCGAGCAGATACGTTCTGCTCCCATCTGGACTGTACGCAGAGATTACTTCTTTAGCAGCCGCTTTAAAATCGCGTATAAGCACAATCGACGGTACGTTCAGCTTAGAAGCCAGTCCAGTGAGTTGCTCTGTCAGCGTATCGGTTTGCGCAACCGGAATAATCAGGTCGCCTGCAGTGGGCGATTGAGGATTTAACGTAATAATCACAGGAGAAATTGATGTTTAGCTATAACCAACGTATCAAGTAAGCGATAGAGTTCGATACGATTGACGGTTAATAGAATAACCACTCGACCGCTTTTGGAAATTCGCGACTCCAGTGCGCTTCCTGATGAAGTCCGGTTGGATCGACAGACAGATGCACTTCGATAGCATTTCCACCGTATTGTTGTCGTGCCAGAGCCTCCTTGAATCGCTGAATATTGGGAATCATGTAACTCGATTCTTTTTCGCCACCATAGGCGTATATTTTCACGGGCACAGCCGCCTGAAAACGAATAGCGTCGAAGTAGATTTTAGGCGAAATCCACAGTGATGGCGAAAAAACCATCATTCGCCCGAAAACGTCCGGATGCATCAGGCCGGCATAGATACTGATCAGCCCTCCTAACGAGCTACCGCCAATACCCGTATGAGCCGCGTCGGGTAAGGTCCGAAAGTTTTGATCAACCATCGGTTTCAGGGTCCGGCGAATAAAATCCAGATAATACTGTCCTCTACCCGTACCAGCGCGCGTACGTTCCAGCGTAAATTCCCGTATCCGCTCATCATACGCGTGATCAATTGAAACCAGAATCACTTCATGATGATTCCGAGCGGCTAGCAAAGCCATTTTTTGATCGATTTCCCAACTCCCGTAGCCAACGCCCCCACCGAACAAATTCTGTCCGTCGTGCAGATAAAGCACCGGGTAGCGCTTATCGGTATGCGCATAATCGTGAGGAAGCAGCACGTGTACCCGGCGAGTGCGGTCAAGTTTGGGTACTTTAAACGTATCGCCCAGCAGTTCGATTTTAGGCAATAATTCTGGGTTGAATGGCCCCCCAAACCATCGCCAGTGAGGAACATACTCTTGCTTCACACCGGCAGTACGCAGTGCGGTGCGGTTTTCAACGCTTTCGCCCGATGCACTCAGTTCAACATGCTCCCAGCCGCCACGGGTATACTTGTACTCCAATTTTGCGGGCAATTCCAGATCCTCCGGAAACTCATATTCGTATTCTCCGGGGCCGGTTGGCTGCATTCGAAACCTGTCTACATCAGGAAACCAATCACAGAAATTGCCTGAAACAAACACCGGACGATCATCGATAGAAGGTGTTTTTAATTCTAAACGTAAAGACATACGTACAGAATCGGATACCAGGGGAAGTTGGTTCAGATCAGGCAGAAAAAGTTAGTGTAATAAAAGGATTAGGTTAGTCAAACCAGTTTCCACTGTTCAGTGAGGGCCTTAACAATTTTAACTAACTGCTTATAGCTGGCGGGTTTTGTCAGAAATTGGTTAGCGCCTAAGGCCAGACTACGCTGACGGTCGGAGTTATCCGATGACGTTGTCATCATGACGACGGGAAGATGAGCAAAAGCGGACGTATTACGGATCTGAGCAAGAGTTTCAAAACCGTTCTGGCGGGTCATATTGATATCGAGAAGAATCAACCGGGGCAGTCTTTCGCAGTTAACCAGTTTAGGCAAAAGCTGGTCTCCGTCATTAAGCGTCAGTACAGATACCGACTTTTCAATAGCCCCAAAAGCTGATTCGATAAAGATGCGGTCATCGTC
>NZ_JBMDWV010000132.1:0-3364 GCF_048594605.1 Spirosoma sp. | reverse complement strand
ATAAATGAGAAAAAACCAACTTTTAGCTTTATTCCTCAACTGGTTTGAAAACATACTGCTCGTCGTAAGGTACCTTTAACTTCTGTAGAAAAGCTATGTATTCTTCCAGGAAAGTCCTTTTGCGATGGTGCTCCTCCTGATTTTGGATGTATCTAATCACGCTGTCAATTTGTGAATGACCGTAGGAAAAAGCCCCATATCCACTCTGCCATTCGAACTTTGCTTGAGTTAATCTTTTCTCGTTAACCCACTTGGCCGAATCCATCTTGAGATATTGCATCAATTCGGAGATAGATTGCTTGGGATTGAGTCCAATGAAAGTATGTACGTGATCGGGCATACCATTGATAGCAATCAATTTGTGCCCCTGATTCTGCACAATGCCGGTCATATACCGATATAGGTCTTCTTTCCAGGCTGGGCGAATCAAGCTATGTCGATGTTTAACGGCAAAAACAGTATGAATATAGAGTTGTGTATAAGTGTTAGACATGTTACGTTAGACTTAACTAGATATATAAGGTAGCAGTCACTATCCAACCTCTCGGAACGCCTTGGTTTAATTGTCGTATATCTTGATACGCTTATCCAAGGCACAACAAAAAGCCAGACCTTTTATAGTCTGGCTTTTCGCACTTATGGTGTAGAAATCGAAGTAAAGAATTTAAGGTTTGAGTAGTTTCAATTTTTTCTGTTCCGTTGCAGTCCCTACCTGCAAAAGAAGGATGCCATGAGCATTACCCGTAGGGATACTCAACCGTTCGAGGGTTTCAGCTTGCTTAATGTTCATCTGATGTAAGACTCCTCCCCGACTATCAATCAGATTCACATATACCGATTTGCCCACGGCTCCACTGATTTCAACTTCGGCGGTTTTGCCTTCGATTGGATTGCCGAGTACACGTACCTGCAAACCAGAGCCAGGCTCTTCAATACCTACGCGCGCCCGACCACAGGTGGCTTTCAAATCCCATATGTAGGTGACCATTTTCCCACTCTGCCGCGCCATCAGCGTAAAAGGCTGCACATCATTGGCTGTACGGCTGTCTTTGTCCACAAACTGATTAGGATTGGTTGTCCAGCCCGTAATACCCGGCGACTGATACTCAATAGTAGTGCCGTCTCCCCCGGTGGTTTTGAACGTAATAGCGCCCGTTTGGCAATTATAGTCCGGAGCAATCAAGGCCAGCGGAGTATTCGTCGGCGTATCGGTTATAATAATCCGGAACGTAGCACTGGCCCGGCCAGCCGTCGTTTGCGCCGTCGCGGTCACATTATAAGTACCGGGTGCGGTTGCTGTACCAACAATCACTGCCGCCGGCGCATGCATCATCTCCGATGATTTGATAAAAAGCGATAAGGACGGCGGTAAATCTGTGGTACTAATAGACCAATACGGAATATAGGTTGGGTCGCTGATGTTGGGATCGCTGAAGTAACCTCCAACCACGAAATAGACGGATTGGCCAACTGTGTAGTATTGATCTGGAATAGGTAGTGCAACCAGAGGCTTCAGGGTTGGTGTGTTGCTACAGGCAGCCTTCAGATCCCAGATGTAAGTCACTACGTTACCACTCTGGCGCGCCATCAGCGTAAAGGGTTTAACGTCACTCGCCGTCCGGCTTTCCTGATCGACAAACTGATTTGGATTGGTTGTCCAGCCGGTAATACCTGGTGCCTGGTATTCGATAGTAGTGCCATTTCCTCCCATCGTTCTGAACGTAATAGCGCCCGTCGAACAGTTATAGTCAGGCGCTATCAACACCAATGGATTTTCACCCGGAGGATTCGTTCCGGTAACTGTAATTTTAAACGTAGTAACAATCGGAAGATTACGATAAGCGGCCGTACTGATTTTTACCGTTACGGTATATACGCCAGCCGTAGTTGTGCTGCCGCCAATGCCCACTTCAGGAACAGGGCTTGTAAATAGATTATTCGAAAATACGCTTATACCACTCGGTAGTCCCGTTATCTCAACCGACCAGTTGGGCACGTAATTCGGCAGGCAATCAGTGCTCTGCGGCAGGCATACGTTAGGATCATTGAAATACGAGCCAACCAGCAGGTTAATGTTTTGCCCTACAGTCAAAAACTGATCAGGAATGGGTCCGTTAAATACGGGTGGTTTAGGAGTTTTCTCTGTACAGGCGGCTTTCAGATCAAAATTATACGTAACGCTCTTTCCACTTTGCGTAGCCGTAATCATAATCACTTTGGGATCATTACGTAAGCCCGCTTCGACCGTACCAAAGTCGTCAGTAACGGATGCGCGAGTTATACCAGGCGCCATGTATGTTATTGGTGTTCCATCGCCCCCACTTACGCTAAATTTGATAGCTCCTGTCTGGCAGTTATAGGTCGGGGCATTTATCACTAATGGCGGCAGTATGTCGACCTTAAGTTTGGTGATCTCGCTGCCATCCGAAAAGGCGAGACTTCCATCTCCAGCCCGTTCAAGTTCAGTCAGATAGCCGTTGGACGGACTGTCGAAGGTTCGCTGGGCAAGTACAGCGAACAACGCTGGGTCGCTTAGGTTCAGGTTGGCTGCACTTACTTTCAATATATGCGGATCGGAACCATTAGCCAATGACGTATTTCCAACTGCGTAGAATAGAGCGCCCCCGGCGCTGTTGTAGGACGTAATAAAGGCGCGGGTTGGTTCTGTTCCTATCTGCCTTGCCCGCTTAAAATTGCCATTCCAGTCAATCTCAAGGATAGCCCCTTTGGGTGGAGGAACGAACCCGGAAACAGGCGCCCGGCTGGTGCCTACCAGGGCGTATCCGTTGTTGTCAGCAGCCAGTGTTACGTCTGTTGCAGCTAGCATTGTCAGCACAGAGCCAATTGCAGGTCCATTAGCGGTTTGAGTGATTGGTAGTGGGTCGTACAGTTTCTGCCAGCTGCTATTTCCCTGCCCGTCGAGTTTGGCAACCCAGGCCGTATTGGCTGTAGGCACGACATTCGGATCGTCGTTGAAAACGCCGTCTGGACTGTAATAACCCACAATAAGGTAGCCACCGTCAGGTGTGGCCATAACGGATTCACCTTTGGATAAACTCCGGTCGGGCGTGGCGGGATTTGGCGTCGGATAAGCCACCGATTTCACCCAGGCAGTACTGTAATCAGCGTTAATTTTTTGCACAAAGGCAACTGTCTTCCCATCCGGCTTGGCACTGGTGACCAGCAGCAGGAAACTACCATCAGCAGCTGTAATAAGGTCCTCGTACCTAACTCTTGTATCGAAAGCAAGCGGGTCCAGCCTGAAATCAGAACTTATTATGTTTCTAAAACTCTGCCTGCCGTTTGATTCTACTTTCGTTAAAATGCGATACGCTGTACCAAACTCTTGCCCTATTAGCAAAAC
>NZ_JBMDWV010000131.1:0-9011 GCF_048594605.1 Spirosoma sp. | reverse complement strand
CACCATTCGTGCCCTCCCGCTCGAACAGAAACGGTACGGCATCCAGCCGAAATCCATCAACGCCCACCTCGCACCAGTAATCAATCATACTGAACACTTCTTCCTGAACCAGCGGATTATCATAAGTCAGATCGGGCTGGTGATGGAAAAAGCGGTGCCAGTAATACTGCTGCGCTTCGTGATCCCAGGTCCAGTTGGAATTTTCGAAATCCTGGAAAATAATCCGGACATCTCCATACTGGGCAGGGGCGTCGGTCCAGACGTAGTACTCGCGTTCAGGCGAACCCTTGGGCGCTTTCCGGGCGCGTTGGAACCAGGGGTGCTGATCAGATGTATGGTTGATGACCAACTCCGTAATGACTTTCAAATTACGTTGATGCGCTTCCTGAAGCAGAGTTTTAAACTGCTCAATTGTACCGTACGATGGGTTAATGGTGTAATAATCGGCAATGTCATAGCCATCATCGCGTAGGGGCGATGGATAAAAAGGCAACAGCCAGATGGCCGTAACGCCCAGTTCCTGCAGGTAATCTAGCTTTTCGAGCAGCCCCTGAAAATCACCAATACCGTCGCCATTGCCATCGCAGAACGCCTTAATATGGAGTTCGTAAATAATGGCGTCTTTATACCAGTGAAGACTGTCTTGCCGTTCATTGCTGTTGTTTGTCATAGTTGCTTGTGAGTAAGGTCTGTTCTTTACCTGCCACTACGTCTTTGCAGGCTGTTTCGCCCGAAACAATTGGATACGTATCTAATTCTGGTCTAATTCTGGCAACTTCCGACTTTGAGCTAAAAATCTGCTTACAATCTGCTTAGAAACTCCTTAGAAGGATGCATTCTCTTAGATATTGCCTGAAATTCAATTGGTTTGCTGGTTTTCTAAGGAGTTTTTAAGTTTTGCTTAAGTCCCTTCTAATGCCCTGACGCGTTATTTGTCTCATTACACTGCGCGTTCAGTAGCGCGACACTCTTGATGCAGACATTTAAATCCTCTTTTACCCGATTACTCATTGTTTCCTACCGCTTACCGTTCACGATTCAACAAATCGACGTTGGAACAGAACTGCGGCAGAATTCAGGCGGATTAGTGTCGGCTGTATTGTCAATGGCGGAACAGATGGGGCAGAGGGCGTGCTCAACAACTAAAATTCACTGGGTTGGACATGGCGATACGTCGCTGGAACAGGCTGATCCGGCTACTCTGGAAAATGATACGTTTGTAGCCCATCCGGTTTTTATGGATGAAGAGGTTCATAATGGTTTTTATTACGGGTTCAGTAATGACCTTATCTGGCCATTATTCCATTACTTTCCCTCTTACGCTTCGTTTAAAGAGACGGACTTTCAATATTATCAGCAGGCCAACACACGATTTCTGGAAGAACTAACCGCTCTGATTGAGCCTGGTGATCTGGTCTGGATTCACGATTTCCAACTGATGATGCTGCCCGATATGGTTCGGCAGGCGATGCCTGATGCGACGATCGGGTACTTTTTCCATATCCCCTTCCCAACGTACGAGATTGTCAAGTTGCTGCCCCGCACCTGGCGCTACCTACTACTTAAAGGCATTTTGGGTGCTGATGTGATCGGCTTCCATACCACCGATTACGTCCAGCATTTTCTGCAAAGTGTTTCCGACGTACTGGATCTGCCTATGATTGGCTCACGGATCGTTTTGCCCGACCGGTCGGTTGTGGTGAAAGATTTCCCGATCAGCATCGACTTTCATAAGTTTAACGAAAGCAGTCAGGAAACGGACGTAGTAAATACCGGCGAGCATTATCAACAGCTACTTCGCCACAATAAACTTATTTTTTCGGTTGACCGACTCGACTACACAAAGGGAATTATTTATCGACTGCGGGGGTTTGAATGGTTTTTACAGCACAATCCGGACTGGCACGACAAGGTAACATTTGTAATGACCGTAGTGCCATCGCGGGATAAGATTGGTCAGTATCAGGAACTCAAACGCGAGATCGAAGAAACCGTCGGTCGGATTAATGGCCGGTTTGGTACGATTGGATGGCGCCCGATTGTGTATTCCTATACGTCGTTGACTTTTACTGAACTGCTGGCTTTATACACGGCCTGCGACATTGCCCTGATTACGCCAATTCGGGATGGCATGAATCTGGTGTGTAAAGAGTTTGTTGCCAGTCGCCATGATCAGAAAGGTGTCCTGATTTTGAGTGAGTTGGCGGGAGCCGCGCAGGAGTTGCGGGATGCGCTGATTATTAACCCAACCGATACGCAGGAAGTAGCTGATGCCATCCGGCAGGGTCTGGAAATGCCCCAGTCAGAACAGGAACGGCGGATGGTAAATATGCGGAAACATCTGCAAAACCATACCGTATTTCGGTGGAGCCACAACTTTCTTACCGCTTTCAACGACGTATTACGTGAACAACCCGAGCTGGAAACTGATCTTCCGGTACAGGCTTTTGTCCGGTCGTTCGAAGAATCTCGTCAGCGGTTATTACTGTTGGATTTCGATGGTACGTTAGCCCCGATTGTGAACAACCCGGCCGATGCCAGTCCGTCTGAAGTGATGAAAAATGTGTTAGCGTACTTAGCAGAAAGTAGCGAAGTAGTGGTCATCAGCGGGCGCAATCGGGCCTTTCTGGAAAAAACATTCGTGGGTATTCGCGTTCATTTAGTCGCCGAGCATGGCGCGTTCCTGAAAAAACCAGATCAGGCCTGGGAACTACTCGATTTATCAACGGATGATTGGGTGGGCAGCGTTCGGTCTATGATGACGCCTTTTGTGGATCGCTTTGCGGGGTCCTTTATTGAAGAGAAAGAAACCGCTCTCGTCTGGCATTACCGAATGGCGGAGGCTGAAGATATTGAAGGCCAGGCCATCGAGTTGGCCAATCAGTTGCGTGGCGCTTCTTTCTCCATTCCACTGTCGATTATTCAGGGCAACAAAGTGGTGGAAGTCAGGGCCGCACAGCACAGTAAAGGAACGGTCGCGCACACGATTCTAGAGCAGAAATCCTACGACTTTATTGTCAGCATAGGCGACGATACGACGGATGAAGATATGTTTCGTCAGTTGCCTAACTGGGCGTTTACCGTGAAAGTTGGACCGGGTCAATCCTTTGCCCGCTATCGGCTGGCTCGGCAGCATGACGTAGAAGTCTTACTGCAACAAATGAGTAACGTGTTGGTAACCAATGAATAGTCTAAATTATCGGTGCTTGTTAAGCCATTCAGTTTCTTCAGTCATAGCGTCATACGTATCGTTTCGTTGCTGTTTTTCTTTCTTGAGTCGCCGACGTAAATGACCGTAGTGGGGAGGTAGTGGGTCTGTATGGGAGGAGCGATAGCCAAACCATGCGCTGCTAAAATAACTCAGAACACCTAGAAGCAGAATTACGGCAGTGATAATAAAGTACGTCATAGTCAGTCTGTTGGCTTAAGAACGATTGTCAGGTAGATTCACAACGACTGGCTGTATCCGTCAGTGAGAAAGCGGGATACAGGCCAACGTTGCTAAAAGCGCTCAAGGCTATTGCCGGAAAAAGTAATAGAGATAAATAAGGGAGACCTTAAAGAGAACTTAGAATTTACTTAGAACGCCCATGCGACAAACCAGTTTACATGGTAAGTTCCTGGTTACTGGACAATTAGCAACATAAGAAGCAAACCGTTTCACAAGCACATGAAACTATTAGTAGTTGAAGACGAGGTTAAAACGCTTCATGCCATTCAGCAGGGCCTGGAAGAAAGCCAGTTCGAAGTTGATATTGCCTACGATGGGCTGATTGCCCGGCGGCTAGCGTTGAAAAATAACTATGCCGCCATCATTACCGACCTGATTCTGCCGGGTCTGAACGGATATGAACTCTGTCGACAGTTACGGGCAGAGGGGCTCACCACACCTATCTTAATGCTGACCGCACTGGGCGAGACGGAGGATAAAATTTCTGGATTTGACGCTGGTGCCGACCAATACTTAACCAAACCCTTTCAGTTTGCCGAGCTACTGGCGCGAATTCGAGCGTTAACCAAACGCGGTATGCAGGTAACCATGACGGCACAGACACTACGATATGGAGGTGTTGAAATGAACCTCGACGCTAAAACGGTTACGCGTAATGGGCAGCCGATTGAGTTAACGGCCCGCGAGTTTGCCCTCCTGGAATTTCTGATGCGAAATCAGGGGCGTGTACTGTCGAAGCCGGAAATTGCCGAACACGTCTGGGATCTGAACTTTGATACAGGCACCAACGTCGTGGAGGTTTACATCAATTACCTCCGCAAAAAAATTGATCGCGACTTCTCCAAAAAGCTGATTCATACCCATTTTGGGATGGGGTATATGTTCAAAGAAGAATGACCATTCGCAAACGACTCACTTTGCGGTTCACAGGTCTGGTATCCAGTATTTTACTGCTGGCGTTTGTGAGTATTTATGCGTTCTGCTGGTATTTTATCTCATCCGACTTCTACCGTCGACTCGACCGAAAAGCTACCACAATCGGGGATATGCTGGTTCGCCATCGGCTGGATGCACGGCTGGTTCAGCAGCTGAGCCAAATTCGAAAAGATCAGTTACCGAGTCAGAAAATCATTGTATATGACAACCAGAACTCGATCATTCTAAATACGAACGATCGGATAGCCCTAACAATACCGAAATCAGTTATTACTCGTATCCGGCAAAACAAACGCAAGGATTTTCAGCAGGATGGCTTCTATCTGTCAGGTATCCGGTTTATGACGGCTTCCGGGCAGTTGGTCGTGGTGGCCAGCGCAAAAAATACCTATGGCGACGAATTTTTAAGACGACTCCTTTGGTCATTGACTGGTCTTTTTTTTCTGATTGCAGGCATGACGGCCTTTTCGGGTTGGTTTTTTGCCGGTGACGCACTACGTCCGATGCAACAGATTGATCAGGTCGTCAACGCCATTTTTCCGAACAATCAGGACGAGCGTTTGCTGGTAAATCAGGAAAATGATGAAATCAGCCGACTCTCCACGACCATCAACCGGCTGCTGGATCGGGTGGCGGAGTCGTTCCGGCTGCAGCGAATGTTTGTTGCCAACGTATCGCACGAGCTAAAAAATCCGCTTACCCAGATCAGTTCGCAACTGGAAGTCAGCCTATTGAACCAGCGCAATCAGGAAGCCTACCGCCAAACTATTCGCTCAGTGCTGGAGGATGTTGGCGAATTGACGACACTAACTCATGAGCTGCTTCAACTCTCGAAAGTCAATCAGGACGGGGCGTCGAGCCTGCTGACTGATGCAGTACGTATGGATGAAATTATCTGGGACATTCGCGACCAGGTAGTGAGCTTGCATCCGAATTATGAGGTAAACGTTGAGTTTGGTACGTTGCCCGATGAGCCCGACCAGCTAACGATGCAGGGCAATAAAACGCTACTGGAAACGGCCCTGAAGAATCTGACTGAAAACGCCTGTAAATTTTCGGATAATAGCCAGGCGATGGTACGCGTAAATTTCAATCAGGATTCAGTACGTATCCAGATTCAGAATACGGGAGCCCCCATCCCCGTGATCGACCTGCCGTATATTTTCGAGCCTTTTTACCGAAGCCGCCAAACGGCCGATGTACGGGGCTATGGCGTTGGTCTATCGCTCGTTGAACGAATCATTCGCCTGCATGGAGGCCAAATCAGCGTTACATCGACAATGGGGCAACCGACAGTTTTCTACGTTGAATTAGCTCGATTAAGCTAATTCTCTAAGCAGATTCTAAGGAGTTTATCAGCGAATCTTAAGACGTATACAGCATTTTTGATTGTTTACTAACCCATTTATTGTGTAAACAACATAATGCCATGATTCATAGCACTTCATCGTATCTGTATACTCCATTTTTTCCGCCCGGACCCGTTTCTAAGGCTACTCGAAACCGCGACAAGAAACTGTTTAGCGAAGAGCCGCCCCAAAAGCCGGATTGGCTGATGGTATTTATGGGTATCTTGTTCCTACTGACGCTGCTACTGCTCTGGATCGTCGATATTCCTCATTTGTTACAATAAGTAGAATTTGGTTAGCTTCAATCGTTCGCTTATTCGACCAGCAGCTTTATTTTTTTGCTTTTTGTACGGCTTTGCAGCCAGCGTTCAATCCTACGTTTTTCAGCAGCCGTGTGCCTACGGGAAAACCGTGCGTACACCAACATCACCGTATCGGGTTGATTACTGGTGGCGTTCATCACCAGCGACCGGGCAGCCGTAAACGTCTGCACATCCGGCATAAGGGTTTTGAGTTCGTTCCGCAGATCGGCCACCGGCAGCCGGGAGGTTTGAGTCAGGTCAATATACCGACGTAGTGAGTCGATCGTATGGTCTTTTCGGGTAATGGTTGCTTGGCTGTATTGAATGACCTGATCTGCCAGTGTCGTTCGAAGGGCGTCTACATTGATTTCTGTATCTTTAAAATTACCCTGTTTGACAACTAAATTCGCCTTTTCCAGGCCATAAGCTGGCATTTTGGCACGTAACAGGTTGATGGAGTCTTTGGGGAGTGGCTCTCCAACCAGCGAGAGTTCCAATGTACTTTGTTGCCGGTTAAAATGGGCGTCATATTTAATCACTTGTCGGTACTGAAAATTACATTCGTTCGTGACAAAGCGCTTGGCCGATTGTTCAAAAATCGTTTTGCGAACAATTTGATAACCTAAGTAGCTACTGGGAACAACGACAATGAGCACGGCCAGCCAGATGGTATGCCGAACCCGCCGTTCCACATCAGCCGATGGGTATTCTTTCTGATGAAAATTCAGAAACCGGACAATCAGAAAAGTAGCTAAACTGATGCAGACACTGTTGATAAGAAATAGATAGAAAGCACCGGCAAAATAATACAGGTTGCCCGTCGACAGGCCGTAACCGGCTGTGCATAGGGGCGGCATAAGGGCCGTAGCAATAGCAACGCCCGGAATCACGTTGGTGACTTTATCCCGACGCGAACCCGCCACAATACCTGCCAGTCCGCCGAAAAAAGCAATGAAGGCATCCCAGACGGTGGGCGAGGTACGGGCCAGTAATTCCGACTGGGCAATGTGCAGTGGGCTGATGAAAAAGTAAAGGGTTGAGGTGAGCAGACTGATAAATACAGCTATGCTTAGGTTTTTCAGCGCTCGTTGAATCATCGTCAGGTCATTGATGCCAATTCCCAGGCCGATACCCATAATTGGCCCCATCAATGGAGATATCAGCATAGCGCCGATAATAACGGCCGTGGAGTTGACATTGAGCCCAATAGACGCAATAAAAATGGCAAAAATGAGTGTCCACAGGTTAACGCCCCGAAACTCAATGCCCCGGTTAATTGACTGAATGATTCCTGCTTCGTCAGCTTTGTCTTCTTCCAGACTGAAACGCTCACGAATCATCTGGCTGAAACGGGTGAGTGGATCGGTACGGTTGGTTCGTGAACTTCTGGGGTCGTTAGCGATCATCGTCTGAGCCGGTTAAGGAGGTTACTGATATAAAACGAGTGCTTTTAATGGAAAGTTAATGTATCCTTGTGTAAATCTTATGTCACGTTATGAACGTATTTACGCTGATTACCTTGCTGATTGTGATATCGGCGCTGTTTGCTTATCTCAATACGCGCTGGCTTAAACTACCCGATGCCATCGGTATTATGGTACTGTCGCTGGGCTTTTCGGCAGTGCTGATTAGTATAAACGCCATTCAACCCACCTGGTTTACGCTGGTACGTCAGACTGTTGCCGAAATTGATTTTGGCCGCGTTCTGTTCGATGTCATGCTGAGCTTCCTGCTCTTTGCCGGTGCTTTTCATACGGATGCCACGCAACTACGGGTCGAACGCCGATCTGTAATGCTGTTTGCCTTGGTAGGCGTACTGCTGAGTACGACGCTGGTCGGTACAGGACTTTACCTGGTAGCGGACTGGTTGGGTTTCACGTTATCGTTTACGTTATGCTTACTATTTGGTGCGCTGATTTCGCCCACTGACCCGATTGCCGTTTTGGGAATTCTGGCCAAGTTTAAGCTACCGG
Organism: Spirosoma sp.; assembly: GCF_048594605.1. Lineage (GTDB taxonomy): Bacteria > Bacteroidota > Bacteroidia > Cytophagales > Spirosomataceae > Spirosoma. Next base: position 1,000 of record NZ_JBMDWV010000131.1, on the reverse strand, counting down.
AAAGTGTTAAGCTGAATATTGTAGGTGAGTCCTTGTTCAACGACGGAGTAGGCGTAGTCGCATTTGCCACCATTTATCAAATTGTAGTTAATGGATCTGAGAGCATTAGCATGGGCGAAATCGCGCTCTTATTTCTGGAAGAAGCCGGGGGCGGAGTGCTGTTTGGACTAGCCTTAGGCTATGGCATGTACTGGCTGTTGCGATCCATTAACCACTACCAAACCGAAGTCATTATTACTATAGCGGGCGTAATGGGCGGTTATTTACTGGCCCAGAAACTACACATTTCCGGACCACTGGCTATGGTCGTCGCGGGTTTATTCGTGGGTGACCATGCCCGGGAGGAAGCTATGAGCCATCAGACGGAAGAGTATGTTGATAAGTTCTGGGAATTGATCGATAGTATTCTCAACGCGTTACTGTTTGTACTGATCGGCCTCGAACTACTCATCATTGATTTTCAATCGGGTTTCTGGCTCATATGCGTCGTTACAATTGTACTGGTTTTACTGGCCCGATTTATTTCAATCTGGATTCCGTTCCGACTGGCCCGGCGCTGGCTCGATCTTGATCACAGAGCGCCAATTATGCTGACCTGGGGTGGATTGCGGGGTGGATTATCGATTGCGATGGCCCTGTCTATTCCGAATGAGTTACCCCAGAAGGACCTGCTGGTTACCATCACGTATGGCGTAGTTTTGTTTTCTGTTATTGGGCAGGGATTAACTCTGGAACGACTCATTCGACGGTTATATCCAGCAGAGTCATAATAGAATGACGGATTTAAGGTGTCTTATTCGGCTTTAAAGGCAAGATTTCAACGAAAATAATAGTTAATCCATTGCTTCCCGGACGAAACTGGTTTTCAGGTGTTCGTAAAAAGAAACTGGGTCAACCAGCGAGGCTGCTCCCTGCGCCATAAGACCACCCAGTAGTAACTGAAAAATAGCTGAGTGACGGTCGGTCATTTCCAGCACCAGAATGGCCGCCGTAAAGGGTG
>NZ_JBMDWV010000130.1:0-9167 GCF_048594605.1 Spirosoma sp. | reverse complement strand
GGTCAAGGGCAGATTGGAGCTATTGAACGTATTTGCCAGAGTAAGGGAGTGTATTTGGTGTACACGGCTAGTCGGTCGACTCGCACCGTACTTTTTCGAAATGTGACACGTAACGCCTGCAATGTTGCGATTGTTAATTTATTTAATGTCCCACTAAATGGGCCACAAGGCCAAATTGCTTTTGACAATCTTTTAAAGCGTACGAACTTCCAGCGATATGCGCGGCCGGAACCATCAAAAAGTGAAGCATTGCCAGAGTCCACGCCCAATACGGCTGTCGTGACGGAGCCAACCAATCAGGTAGGAAATAACCCTGCTGTACAACAAGTGTCCGCCCAGGTTAACAATTACGAACCAAACGCCAATCAGACGAATCTGGCGGTGCAGTCACCAGTTCAGTCGATAACTGACAACTTGCGGGTTGAATCGGTCAAAATGAACGATAAAGCGCTACAGAATGGAATCGACGCGTATCGGCGCGGTCAGTATGCCGAGGCCATTACGTTCTACGATGAATATCTGGCGGGAAAAAAGAATCGAAACAGTGCCTACGTATTGAATCTGAAAGGCTATGCTCAATTCAGGCTCCGGCAATATGAGCAGGCTGTTACTACGCTTTTGGCGGCAACTAAGGCAGATCCAAAATATGCCTGGGCGTATTTTGATTTAGCTCGCGTTTACTGTGCAATGGGCAGAGAATCGGAAGCAAACCAGGCTCGTGAGCAGGCTATTTCATTACGTGCTGATATGCAATCGATCATGCAGAACGATCAGGAATTTATGAATTTATGCGGCCGTGGAGCAACAGCGAAATGAAATTTAGAATGGCCAGTGACAGCAAGTTTGTCATCCGACGCAAGAGGAATCTCGAGTCTGTATATCGAACCCGAGATCCTTCTTGCGTCGGGATGACAAAAAGATTAACTTAAGCTTGGATTTTCGCTTACACCTCTTCCAGCGGCCCTACGTGGACGGGTGTCAGGTTCTCCATTTCGTCCGGTTCAAACAAGCGGGAACGTATCAGAAACCGAACGCCCAGCGGAATTTCCAGCGAAAAACTGGCTCCTCGGCCGGGCGTTACGTCGATGGTCAGGTGGGTATGTTGCCAGTACTCAAACTGATCACCCGACATCCAGAAATCGCAACCGTCAATCTGCCCCAGCCACACGTCCGACGAGCCGATGATGAAATCGCCAACCGCGTAGCACATAGGTGAGGAGCCATCGCAACAGCCCCCGCTCTGATGAAACATCAGCGGTCCGTGTTGCTTGCGTAATTTATCAATAACCTCGGCAGCCGCCGGAGTCAGGTCGATGCGGTTCATAGTCAGATGGATGAAATGAGTGAAGATTGAATAAGTGAATAGCTAAAGCGTGCGCCAGTCTATTCACTTATTCAATCTTCACTCATTCAAAATTGATTAAAAGAATCCTAGTTTGCTCTTGCTATACGAAATCAGGATGTTTTTGCTCTGACGATAATGGTTGAGCATCATATGGTGATTCTCGCGGCCAAAGCCTGACTTCTTGTAGCCCCCAAACGGCGCGTGGGCAGGGTAATTGTGGTAACAGTTGACCCACACACGACCCGCCTGAATCTGACGCGGAATCTGATACAGCTCATGCGCATCGCGTGTCCAGAGACCAGCACCGAGGCCATACAACGTATCATTTGCCATTTGGAGCGCTTCATCGGCATCTTTGAACGTAGTGACCGATACGACCGGACCAAAGATTTCCTCCTGAAAAATCCGCATTTTGTTGTTGCCTTTGAAAATGGTTGGCTCGATGTAGTATCCTGTTTCCAGACCGCTGTTTAGTTTGGCAGCCTGCCCTCCCGTCAGTACTTCGGCCCCTTCTTTCTTGCCGATGTCAATATATGACAGAATTTTCTCGAACTGGTCGTTGCTGGCCTGAGCACCCATCATGGTGTCCGGATCAAGCGGGTGTCCCATTTTAATGGCTTTGGTACGTTCAATAACGCGCTCAATGAACCGGTCGTAGGCTTTTTCGTGAATCAGCAACCGCGATGGACACGTACAGATTTCGCCCTGGTTCAAGGCAAACATAACCGCACCTTCAACGCATTTGTCGAAGAATTCATCGTCGGCGTCAGCAATCGATTCCATGAAAATATTGGGCGATTTACCACCTAACTCCATCGTAACGGGAATCAGGTTTTCCGACGCGTATTGCATAATCAGGCGTCCTGTAGTCGTTTCGCCCGTGAAAGCTACTTTGGCCACCCGTTTCGATTGCGCCAGAGGTTTCCCCGCTTCCGGTCCGAATCCGTTAACGATGTTAACCACGCCTGGAGGAATTAATCCTTCCAATAATTCCATTAGCACCAGAATGGACGTAGGTGTTTGTTCGGCGGGTTTCATGACCACGCAGCAGCCAGCGGCCAGAGCTGGGGCTAATTTCCAGGTTGCCATCAGCAGCGGGAAATTCCACGGAATGATCTGCCCGACCACACCAATAGGTTCTTTCACAATGAGCGAAACCGTATTGACGTCCAACTCGGCCAGGCTGCCTTCTTCGGCCCGAATAACACCCGCAAAATACCGGAAATGATCGACAACCAACGGTAAATCAGCAGCCATCGTTTCGCGAACAGCTTTGCCATTTTCAACCGTTTCGACGCGGGCCAGAAACTCCAGATTCTGTTCAATAACTTCAGCAATCTTGATCAGCATATTGCTACGTTCGGTTGCCGACGTACGCGACCAGGCCGGAAATGCTTTATGCGCGGCATCAAGCGCCAGGTCGATATCTGCCGCTTTAGAACGAGGCACTTTGGCAATCAGACTATCATCCACCGGCGAGTGGTTGGCAAAATATTCGCCATCGACGGGAGCTACCCATTTACCACCAATGTAGTTTTCGTACTGAGTTTTAAACATGGGCCGGGGCAAAATTTTGCTTGGGGCTTCTGCAGTTTGCATGTGTTAAATCGGTTTGAGTGAGGTAATAGGATTTTTTACAAATTTTGCCGTAATTGTACAACTATAGTTACGTTATAATCTTAAATACTTACGAAATCGTCTCATCTTCCGAGGTATGGGAAAACCAGGAAAAGTAATTAAGAATGAAGCCATTAGCGCCTGGGGCGCTCCGTTGGATACGCTGGTGGAGAATAAATTAACGCTGAGTCACGACGCGGCAGAACTGCATTTGTATGAGACATTTCAGCAAGCACACCTTATTCAACTACGGTTTAATGCGCCCGTCATGACCAGCATGTTAAGTGGCCGGAAGGTGATGCATCTGCGTGAACTAGATCCGTTTAATTATCAACCCGGTGAGTCATTATTATTGCCGTCGGATCGGCTAATGCAGATTGATTTTCCCGACGCTACGTTCGATGATCCCACGCGCTGCCTTGCGCTGACAATTTCAGATGAGTTTATTCGCGAAACCGTCGCCGAACTCAATGAGCAGGTCCCACGGGTTGAAACTTCCGATCAATGGCAACTGGACACCGATAATTATCTGCTACGTAATGACCCCGAAATCAGCTCACTCATTGATAAACTAATTCGTTTGTTTCGGGAGAATAATCCGTTCAAACCGTTTTTTATCAAGAATACGCTGCGCGAGTTGATTGTCCGGCTTTCGCAAACGCAGGCGCGGCTGGGGCTTATTCACCAAACGAATCAGCATCTGACTACAAATCGTCTGGCTTACGTAGTAGCGTATATTCGTGACAACCTTACCCGAGCCCTCTCGGTTGAGGAACTATGCGATAAAGCCTGCCTGTCAAAATCTCATTTCTTCCGGTTGTTCAAGAGCGAATTAGGCGTATCACCTGTACAGTTCATTCTGACTGAGCGCATTCGGCTGGCGAAAGCTATCCTGAGCAATCCTGCCAAGAGTATTACGGATGCCTGTTACGAGTCGGGATTCAACAGCCTGACGCATTTCAGCAATGCGTTCCGCTCGATCGAACGCATATCGCCCAGACAATTTAAGCGGCAACTTTTTGGAATGAGCTAATACGAATCGGTATGCTATTTTGTCTAACTTTGATAAGTTATGACAACAAAATCTTCTTCAAAAACTGCCTTTACAGTCTCTACGCTGGAGTTCATGCGCGAACTCGTCCAAAACAATAATCGGGAATGGTTTCAGGCGAATCGGCCTCGTTATGAGTCGGCTAAAGCGGAACTGTGTGGGGTAACAGAACGTGTACTGGCCGGACTAAGCCCGTTTGAGCCGCTGGCCACTACGTCGGTAAAAGATTGTATTTTTCGCATCAATCGTGATATCCGATTCTCGAAAGATAAAGCGCCATACAAATCAAATCTGGCGTTTGCAATTGGTCCCGGAGGGCGTCATTCGGGACGTATTGATTACTACGTTCATATTCAGCCTGATAATCAGTCGTTTTTAGGAGCCGGTATGTGGCAGCCCACTCCGGCCAATCTCGCCAAGTTTCGGCAGGAAATTGATTATAATGTTCAGGAGTTGAAAGACATCATTGAGGCTGACGAATTCAAAGCCTATTTTCCTGAAGCGCATGGCGAATTGATGAAGACGTCGCCCAAAGGTTATTCTGCCGATCATCCGGAGATTGATTTGCTACGTCGGAAGGAGTTGTTTTTCCTGCATCGTTACACCGATAAAGACGTATTGAAACCCAACTTCGCTGATGAAATCGTGCGGGGATGCCGCATCATCAAGCCGTACTGTGATCTGTTGAACTATCTTTTCTTCGATGAGAAAGAAGAACCGGTGACGCTGTGATCGTAGTTCGTAAAAAAGGAAGCCGCTCCGATTGTCGGAGCGGCTTCCTTTATGAATAACCTACTGAAATCGGCTTATTCAACCGATATCATAGAAACGGCTTTAGCTTCGAGCATGGTTTCGCCCATCAGATGGCAGTCAGCAGCACGCGCAGCTTCCCGTCCTTCTGAAATGGCCCACACAACAAGCGACTGGCCCCGGCGCATATCACCAGCGGTAAAAACTTTCGGGTTGGTCGTCGTTTGGTATTTGTTGGCTTTTACATTACCGCGCTCGTCGTACTCAAGGCCCAGATCGTCCAGCAGGCCGTTGTGTTGCGGATGCAGGAAACCGGCTGCCAGCAGTGCCAGTTCGCACGGAATATCGCGTTCCGAACCGGGTAATTCGACCATCTGCATCCGGCCGTTCTGGTTTTCCCAGGTCAGATCAACGATACGTAACGCCTTCAGATTACCGTTTTCGTCGCCAATAAATTCTTTTGTATTGATCGACCAATGCCGGTCGCAACCTTCCTCGTGCGACGTACTGGTACGTAGCATCATAGGCCAGTTCGGCCAGGGGGTATTCTCGGCCCGATCCTTAGGTGGCATTGGCATCAGTTCAATCTGCGTTACGGACTTGGCACCGTGTCGGTTTGATGTACCAACGCAGTCAGAACCCGTATCACCACCACCAATAACCACTACGTTCTTGTCGGTTGCCCAAATGTCGCCGTCGCTGTATTTTTCTCCCTGGTGGTCAACGTCAACAGGACGATTTGCATTCCGTTTGTTTTGCTGGCTCAGGAATTCCATTGCTGGGTAAATTCCTTTCAGATCACGTCCTTTGATTGGCAGATCGCGCGGAACGGTTGAACCGCCTGTCAGCATGATCAGATCGAACTGTTCCAGTAAATCTTTCGCTTTCAGGTCAACACCTACGTTTACACCCGTTTTGAACGTAATGCCTTCGGCTTCCATCACGGCCAGACGCCGGTCGATGGTCCATTTTTCGAGCTTGAAGTCAGGAATACCGTAGCGTAACAAGCCACCGATCTGGTCGGCCCGTTCAAACACCGTTACCGTATGCCCTGCTTTGTTCAACTGAGCCGCTGCCGCCAGTCCGGCCGGGCCAGATCCGATGATGGCTATGGTTTTTCCTGTTCGTTCTTTCGGAATTTTGGGCGTTACGTAGCCGTGTTCAAAAGCCGCTTCGGCTATCGATTTTTCGATAAATTCGATAGCAACGGGTGGTTTGTTGATGCCCAATACACAGGATGCCTCGCAGGGAGCCGGACAAATGCGGCCCGTAAACTCGGGGAAATTGTTGGTTGAGCTTAGAATCTCATAGGCATAGGCCCAGTTCTGCTCGTATACCGCATCATTAAACTCAGGAATGATATTTCCCAGCGGACAGCCGCTGTGACAAAAAGGCGTACCACAGTCCATACAACGAGCGGCTTGCCGCTGCGAATCCTTCTCCGAGTGCGGTACTTCAATTTCTTTATAGTCATGAATCCGCTGCTGCGGGTCGCGCTTTTTCGGGAGTTCGCGCGCATACTCTAAAAATCCGGTAGGTTTTCCCATGTTACGTATTAGGCAGTTTCTAATGTTCTTTTACTCAGAACATCATGTCCTGTCAAGGCTTCCAAATCGTCCTCTTTTACTGTGAATACAGCTATAGTTTCGCCAATTGCGTTAAATACCTCCACAACATAGGCATTGGGAAGGTTACGTCGAGCTTCGAAGAATTCGACTGTGGTAACAATATCCCCTTTTTTTAAATCCTGCTCAGGGACATCGACTCGTAAAGCGACTCGTTCATACAGCGGTAATTGCATATTCATTTACTGCTTTGGCGGATATAACGTAATAAATTTAGTAATTTCTTCGTCAATATCCCGCTTCCATATTGTCTTAACGCGTAACAGGCGGCCGTTAGGTCCTTTCAATTCGCCGACTATACTGTAAGACGATCCGTAAGCATCTTCGCTTTCTGGATTGGCCTCACCCAGATGAGCCAGCGTCAGCAAGTCTTGCTTTAGCAAACGCCAGTTCTCTGAAGTATAACCAGCCAGCCTCAGATAGTTCGATTTATCGTCTTTATCGCGAAATACAAGTAAATAGTGTGTCAGTTTGCGTTCTGCAAACTGTAGGGGAGGCTCTAACTTCATCCCTTACCCATGCGTTACGTCGACGGTAATATCCTGATAAACAATGTTTTTGTCGCGAATCTGATCGGCCAGCGAAATGCCGCGCCCAGCCAGCGCCTGACGGAAATCACCTGGCATCACTTTCACAAACTGACCAATCTGCTTGTCCCAGTTCTGAATCAGCGCCAGTGCTACGTTGCTGGTGGTGTACTGGAAATGCTTGTCGACGTATTCCCGAAGGATGCCCTGATCTTCGTCATTGAGCGGTTCCAGACTGACCATTTCGCCATTCACTTTAGAGGCAAACGTACCATCCTGATCCCAGACGTAAGCAACACCACCCGACATGCCGGCTGCAAGGTTACGCCCCGTTTTGCCCAGGATGATTGCCAGTCCGCCCGTCATATATTCAAGGCCATGATCACCAATACCTTCAACGACAACTTTAGCACCGGAGTTACGTACGCAGAAACGCTCGCCCGCCATACCACGAATGAACGCTTCGCCCGACGTGGCGCCGTAGAATGATACGTTCCCAACGATGCTGTTTTCTTCGGGCTGGAATTGAGCCGTCCGGTCAGGATATACGATCAGTTGAGCACCGCAGAGTCCCTTGCCGAAATAATCGTTGGCATCACCTTCAAGTTCGAGCTTGATACCGCTCGTGCCGAACGCACCAAAACTTTGCCCCGCTGTTCCGCGCAGTTTAACGTGAATCGTACTTTCGGGTAAGCCGGGGCCGCCGTATACTTTCGAGATTTCGTTCGATAGCATCGTACCGATACTCCGATCGATGTTCTGCACGGTGAACTCACCATAGACATTCTCAGCCGATTTCAGCGCTGGTTGAGCCAGTTCAATCAGTTTCCGGTCGAGGACGTCGTCCAGATAGTGGTTTTGCTCTTCCTGCTTATACAGTGCTACGTCGAGCGTGGTTGGCTCTTTGTAAAGCAGCGCATCAAGGTTAAGGTTTTTATATTTCCAATGAGGCAGGTTGTCGCGCAACTCGAGCATTTGAACCTGACCAACCATTTCGTTTATGGTCCGGAAACCAAGTTCGGCCATGATCTCACGTAGTTCCATAGCCAGGAACGTGAACATATTTACTACGTGTTCGGGCTTGCCCGTAAACAGCGCGCGCAGTTCAGTATTCTGCGTTGCTACACCCACCGGGCAGGTGTTCAGATGGCATTTCCGCATCATAATACAACCCGCAGCAACCAGCGCAGCCGTCGCTACGCCAAATTCTTCGGCACCAAGTAATGCAGCTACCGCCAGGTCACGACCAGTACGTATCTGACCATCTGTCTGTACCGTTACGCGGCCACGCAGTTTGTTTTTAACCAGCGTCTGGTGCGCTTCAGCCAAGCCAAGTTCCCAGGGTAGGCCAGCGTGACGGATCGACGATAGGGGAGAAGCTCCCGTTCCACCATCGTGTCCTGAAATCAGAATATGATCGGCGTGGGCTTTAGCAACCCCTGCGGCAATGGTTCCAACCCCTGCTTCGGATACCAGTTTGACACTGATACGAGCATCACGATTGGCGTTTTTAAGGTCGGAAATCAACTGCGCTAAATCCTCAATCGAGTAAATATCGTGGTGAGGAGGGGGCGAAATCAGACCGACGCCAGGTGTTGAATGGCGTGTCCGACCAATCCAGTCATCAACTTTAAAGCCGGGTAGCTGACCACCTTCGCCAGGCTTGGCTCCCTGCGCCATTTTTATTTGCAATTCCTTCGCATTCGTCAGGTAGTAGCTCGTTACGCCAAAACGCCCCGATGCTACCTGCTTGATGCTTGAATTCATGCTATCGCCGTTTTCGAGCGGCTTATAACGTAACTCATCTTCGCCACCTTCGCCAGAATTGCTTTTGCCGCCGATGCGGTTCATGGCAATGGCCAGGGTTGTGTGGGCTTCCCAAGATATCGAACCAAACGACATAGCGCCCGTCGCAAAGCGTTTGAAAATGCTTTCGATGGGTTCAACCTCGTCAATAGGTACGGGAGTGCCCTTTTTGAATTTCAGCAGACCTCGTAACGTAATGGCGTTCTGGGTCTGATCATCAATAAGTTTCGAATATTTCTTGAAGATCGTGTAATCGTTCTTCTTCGTCGACTGCTGAAGCAGATGGATCGTATCCGGGTTGAAAATATGCTTCTCACCCCGTTGTTTCCACTGATAGATACCACCCACTTCCAGACGTGGAGCGGCTAAAGGCGCATCCGGGAAAGCCACAGAATGCCGAACCAGAATCTCGCGGGCAATCTCATCGAGACCCATGCCACCAATTC